>CAJPNZ010000020.1 GCA_905372155.1 Propionibacteriaceae bacterium | reverse complement strand
GGCCCGCCAGATCGCCATGTACCTGTGCCGGGAACTGACCGACCTGTCACTGCCGAAGATCGGATCCCGCTTCGGGGGCCGCGACCACACCACCGTCATGCACTCGGTGAAGAAGATCGACACGAAGATGGGCGAGGACCGCCAACTCTTCGACCAGGTGACCGAGCTCACCAACCGCATCAAACAGAGCTGAGAGCACGAATGCCGGGGGTTTCGACTCGGGTCGCTCGTCGCTCGCGACCCGGCTCAACCGGCTTCAAGGAGAGAGTGCCGCACTGTGGAAAGTTGTCCACAGATCTGTGGATTCTGCGGTGGACATCGCGGTGGACACGGAACCGGCGGCGAGCAATCCACAAATCCTCCCCGTGTAGTTCTGGGTTCATCCACAGCTCATGCACACCCTTGAATCCAGCTTGACAAGGGGTTTTACATGTTTTCCACAGGTTCCACAGGCGCTACTATGAATACTGAGATGTAATTACAGAAATTTTCTTCAAAGTCACGGCGGTGGAAAGGTGGAAGACTCCGTCCAAACGGTTGACGCGGAATCCGAGGGCTCGGGGACCTCAAACCCACTCCGATCAGGCCGGCTACCGGTATGCTGACGAGATACCACGCCGTGGTGGCTGCTGGTACGACTACCTAAGGGGACGATGTGAAGATTCGAGTGGAGCGCGACGCACTGGCCGACGCCGTTGCCTGGGTGGCTCGCAGCCTGCCGAATCGTCCCACGGCCCCGATCCTCGCGGGTCTGCTGATGAACGCCTCCGGCGACGAGGTGACGCTCTCCAGTTTCGACTCCACCACGTCCGCGCAGGTGACGATGCCGGCCGAGGTTACCGACGAGGGAACGGTGCTGGTTTCGGGACGGCTGCTGAACGAGATCGCGCGCTCCCTGCCGAACAAGCCCGTCGAAATGGTCGCCGATCACACCCAGGTCGAGCTGACGTGCGGGTCCGCACTGTTCAGTCTCCAGACCCTGCCCGTCGACGAGTATCCCACCCTGCCCGAGATGCCCACCCGGACCGGCCTCGTCGATGCCTCCGTCTTCGAGAAGTCCGTCAGTCAGGTCGTGATCGCGGCAGGCCGCGACGAACTGCTCAACGTTTTCACGGGTGTGCGGGTGGAGATCAACGGTGACCGGTTGTCGCTGCTCGCCACCGACCGCTACCGGATGGCGCTCAAGGAACTCACCTGGCAGCCGTCCTCACCTGACATCGAGGGCGCGGTGCTGGTGCCGGGCCGGGTGCTGGCGGACACGGCCAAGTCGCTGACCTCCGGCAAGACCGTCACCGTGTCGCTGTCCACCACCGAGTCCGAGGGTGAGGGACTGGTCGGGTTCACGGGTGAGGGCGCGAAGGGCCGCCGTGAAGCCACCACCCGCCTGCTGAACCAGGCCTTCCCGAAGGTGCGGCACCTGATGGACGTCGTCGGAACCGTCACCGTGCGGGTTCCCACCGCCGACCTGCTGGCCGCCGTGAAACGCGTCTCTCTCGTCGCGGAACGCAACACCCCGCTGCGCATGCTCATCGACGACGATCACATCGCCCTCGAGGCCGCCACCGGCGACCAGGCCCACGCCTCCGAGGCCATCGAGGCGCAGATCGACGTGGTCGGCGAGGAGAAATCCATTGAGGCAGCGGGTTTCAACCCGCACTACCTGCTCGACGCCCTCGGCGCCCTCGACGCGCCCTACGCTCACTTCTCCTTCACCGCGCCCGGCAAGCCCTGCCTCATCACGGGCCTGGCGACGATCGACGGCGACCAGCTGTTCGACTACCGCCACGTCATCATGCTCATGCGTCTGCCCAGTTGAACGGGCCGATCCGGTCGATGAAAACGCGACCGGTGGAACCCCGGTGGCGTTGAATACAGATCTGTATTAAGTTGAGGATAGTCACACGAAAGGAAAGACCCATGACCTCCATTGGGGGCCTTCTGGCCATCCTCGGCTTCGGTTCGCTGGTCCTCCCCGCATTCGGCCTGCAGTTCAAGCTGCTGTCCGCGGTCGAGGGAGCGCAACCCTGGTTCGGCGTCGTCCTGGGTGTTGTCGGACTTGTCCTCCTGGTAGTCGGTTTCATGCAGAACGGCAAGCAGCAGGAGCAGCAGCCTCAACAACCACAGCAGACCTGATGAGCCACCGATAGACCTGGCGGGAGGGAACCACCGGTTCCCTCCCGTTTCCATGTCCGGGGAATAGGATCGGACCCGATGTTCGTCACCCACCTGTCGGTCACCGACTTCCGCAACTACGCCGCCGCCGAGCTGGACCTCGTCGCCGGCGTCAATGTCTTCATCGGGTCGAACGGCCAGGGTAAGACGAACCTGGTCGAGGCCGTCGAGTACCTCTCGACGATGTCCTCCCACCGCGTCTCGTCGACGGCCCCCCTGATCCGCGCCGGCGCCGAGTCCGCGATCCTGCGTGGCCGGGTACAGGCCTCTCGCGACGACGAACGCCTCATCACCCTGGAACTCGAGGTGACCAACGGCCGCAGCAACGTCGCCCGCCTGAACCGTGCTCCTCTGTCGCGGCCCCGCGACCTCGTCGGTGCGCTGCGCACCGTCGTCTTCTCGCCCGTGGACCTGGCCATCGTGCGCGGCGACCCGTCGGACCGGCGTGCCTGGCTGGACACCCTGGTCACCACCCGCTGGCCGCGCATGGCAGGGGTGCGGGCGGATCTGGACAGGATTCTTCGGCAGCGCAACTCGCTGCTGAAGGCGATGTCCGGGAGGTCGCTGCGGCAGGCCGCACCCGAGGAGGACGCGACCCTGCAGGCCTGGAACGACGCCCTGGCACGGATCGGCGCCGAGCTGCTGCACGCGCGCCTCGACACCCTGGCCGACGTCCTCCCGCACGCCGCCGGGGCCTACGAGACCATAGCGCCGGTGAACAACCGGATCTCGGCGCAGTACAAGACCTCCCTTGACCTGGCGGGCATTCCCGTCGACGCGGTTCGCGAGACCCTCGAGGCGCGGCTGCTCGACGCCATGGCTGAGCGTCGCCGTGAGGAGGTTGCGCGAGGGGTGACCCTCGTCGGCCCGCAGCGCGACGACATCACCCTGTCCATCGGCGATCTGCCGGCCAAGGGATACGCCTCCCACGGTGAGTCGTGGTCGCTGGCGTTGGCCCTGAAACTGGGGGGATTCGCCCTGGTGCGTGCCGACGGCATCGAACCCGTCCTGGTGCTCGATGACGTGTTCTCGGAGCTTGATGAGACCCGCCGCGAACGCCTCGCGGGAGTGGTCACCGACGCCGAACAGGTGCTCATCACCGCCGCCGTCGGCGCTGACGTCCCCGACTTCCCGTCCGCGCGGCGTTTCCGGGTGCGGGGCGGGGTGGTCGAGCCCGTGAAGGAACTGGAGGTCGCGGATGACTGAAACATCCTTCGACGACGACCTTCCCGACGAGGAACCCCACGACCCGAGTGGACTGGAGCTGGCGACCGAGATCGCCCACCAGACGGCCCGCACCTCCCCGTTGCTGCCCGAGGTTGCACCACCGCCCCCGAAGGTCCCGAAACGCCGTCACCGGTCCGGGGAGCAGCGTTCCGGGGCCCACCCCGACGACCGCGACCCGCAACAGATCGGCAGCGTCCTGGAATCCGTCGCGAAACGCCGGGGCTGGCAACGCCAGATCTCCCTCGCGACCGTGCTGCGTGACTGGCCCGGGCTCGTCGGCGCCGTGAACGCCGAACACTCCTCCCCCGTCGATTTCGACGACGGTGTTCTCATCGTCCAGTGCGACTCCACCGCCTGGGCCTCGGCCATGAGGTACAGCGCCGGGCCCCTGATCGCCAAACTGAACCAGGCCCTCGGGGAACGTTCGGTCCTGCGCATCGAGGTGCTGGGCCCTCACGCGCCGAGCTGGAAACGGGGTCGTCGCTCGATCCGGGGACGCGGTCCCCGGGACACCTACGGGTGAGGGTCGTTTCACGTGAAACCATCGGGTGTAACGGTCAGTCGCCGACCACGCCGTTCTGGTAAGCGAAGATGACCAGTTGAGCCCGATCCCGGACATCCAGGCGACTGAGTAGGCAAGAGACATAACTTTTCACCGTCGCAGAGGTGAATTTCATCTCCTCAGCGATTTCATCGTTGCTCAGGCCCTGGGTGATCAACCGGAGCAGGGATAGGTCCTTCTCCGAAAGCTCTCGGATCTGCTTGGAAGGACGGTGTCCACGCTCGTAGTGCGAGAGGACGCGAGTGATGAACTTGGGCGACAGCATGGCCTCACCCAGGTGGACCTGTTGGATGGTGTGCATGATCTCGCCGCGGGTGCTGGTCTTGAGCAGGAACCCCACCACTCCTGCGCGCAGGGCATCGTGGAGGGTGGCATCATCCTGCAGTGAGGTCAGCGCGATGACGCGACTGTTCACACCGATGTCATTGAGGCTTATTCATGGGGTGTAGGCGAAGGTGAGTCCGGTGACGGCTTGTATTGTGGTTTCGAAGGTGTTGTAGGGGCGGCGGTAATCGGTGTGCAGGACACGCCATGTTTTGAGGTTCGCGATGACACGTTCGATGAGGTAGCGGACGCGGTTGATGGTCGTGTTGTTTCTTTTATCGGTGTCGGTGAGTTCACCATGAGCGGGTTTCCGGGTAGGGGTGATCATTCCCAATCCGATGTAGCCCTTGTCTCCAATATGCGTCGTTGCATCAAGTGCCTCGAGGAATCCGGATTCCTTGATGGCCTTTGCATCATGCACACTACCCGGCAGGGGTGGGGAGATCCAGGCGAGGTGCCCGGTCAGGGTGCAGGCCACTTGCAGGTTCACTCCCGTCGTGTGGTGCTTGCCTGAGTACAGTTCGGGACGCTTCGACCATGACCAGCAGGACACCAAGGGTGCCGTCGATGATGTACTGGCGGATCTGGGTCGAGGATCTTCCGCGCCGGGCACCCGGGCTTGGAGGGCCTCGGCGATCAAGGGTGTGTAGACCGCCACTACTCGTGAGATGGTGGATTGGGAGACCGTGTGGATGTCGGCCAGTAACTCTTGGGTGAGGTTGTGTCTGAGCGTCAACAAAATGGATCTGGATGCAGCGGAACAATCCCAAGGTGCGGGACCCTGCTGCCGGATAGGTTTCCGGAACGGGATGTGTGGATCAGTTCGCACAGGTTGAGGATCTGGTCGCGGTCAAGGCTTGTGGTAGTGTTCACGGCAGCGGCTTGTCTTTCAACTGAGAGTCTTTGTGGTAGGACACTTTGATTGTCTCAGATTGGGCAAGCCGCCCTCGCATCCCCTTCAGGGCAAAGCGTTAGTTGGGGAAACCCAAAACACCCCTATGAATAAGCCTCTATGATGTCAATGCAGGCCAAAATTCATGGCAACTTGTTGTGCGCAGTTCTTCCTCCTCTCTGTTCCAAGTGAACCTGTTGATTTGTCGGCAGTGAAGATCTGGAAGTGATCCCACGGCTGCGGTGTCGATGAGTTCAAGGATCGGGTTCGTGGGTCGACTACCCATCATGAAGCTGCTAGCCGGAGCGCACTTGGTCCCCTGTTGTGGTTTTCGGCTTGAAAAGAAGTTATCATGGATCATGCTGCCACGCCATACCTCTGCGACCGGTAGCGTCATCGTGCGCCAGGGTATCGAGCCCGTCATAGGGATTGTTCTGTTCGTACTGACGGCTGAAACTGCTTGGAGAAGGGCAGCGCCGGCAGCTTGGGTCGTGTGGCTGATAATGCTCGCGGCAATCGTTATGCTTCCTTTCCAGTCAGTGATTTCCCTGTGCTTGGTGGTAATCTATTTTCCGGCTTGGGTACTCGTTGACGGCCGTGGCCCCTTGATGGTGGTGGGTGGGGCTCTGCTCGTCTACGACTGGTTTGCCCATCACCGGCCTTGGCGTGTTGTGATAGCCATTGCGTACCCGGTGGCCATGCTGATTTGTTGGGTATATCTCGACTCATTGGAGGGATTGCTGTCGAACATCTTGTTCTGCTCTGCTCTGAGCGGGGTAGCGGTTGCTGCCAGGATTGGCGCGCACAGGCGCTTTGCCCGTGAGATAGCGCTCCGATTTGAAGGAGAGCAGGCTCTGCGCCGGATACGTCTGTTGGCAGCCAGTGAGTTGCACGACAGCGTCGCGCAGACCCAGGCCCTAGGCCCTCGTTGTGATGAGGTTGCGGGAACTGCTGGATGATCCTCACTTGACCCAAGAACTCGCATCTCAGGTCTCCGACCTGCTCGAGATGTCGAACGACGCCACGAAGGAGCTTCGCTCCGCCATGGCGGCTCTTCGGGATGTGGACAAGGAGTTCGGGACGGTCGCTCAATCGGACGAGGAGCAGTCTCTCACCCAGCAGTGGACCCAGTTGGAGAGCGTCCTCAGGGAAGGCGGGTTCGACCCGGATGGCAGATTTGAGGTGGACGACATCAAATTCTCTGGTGAGCTGGAGCATGTGGTCTGCCGGATCCTCGGTGAGCTGGTCACCAACATCGTCTGGCACGGGGAACCGGGTCCGTGCCGCGTCGAGTTGTTCGCATTCAGGGGCGATTTGGTGATGCGAGTGCGCAATGCCATCGGAAGCAGTCCTGTCTCCCGCAAGGAAGGTGGTGGACAGGGACTCCCGGGAATTGAGGAGCGGGTGGCGCAACTCGGTGGAAAATGCTCCTTCAAGTCCGCGAACTCGCAGTGGTGCGCCCAAGTGAGGCTTCCGATTGTCTCTTTAGGCCCCAGAGCCTTCCTGCGCGGTAGGGATATGGCGGGTTGCGTCTCAAGGGGGAGCTGCTGCGCTGAAGGAGTTGTGGTGGGGCAATGTGGTGGTTCTGGCACACGGCCAGAACCACCACGTCCAAGGCTTGCTCACCGGGCCTCGCCCACTGGTTTCAGGAATAGTACGTAACCGATCAGGGTGATCATGGCAACCGTCAGGATTCCTGCGCCACGAGCGATCCAGACGTCAACGTTATGGTTTGTCACGATGTCCTGAATGAACTTTCCACCCAAGAACGCCGCGGCAATGAGTACGATCCAGCGAAGCATGTTTGTTTCCTTTCGTTTTGAGTTTCGCTCTGTCTTGGTATCGACGATAGATGTCAGCCGGGTTGAGTACAACTGATCGTCACCGAAGGTTGATGTGCAATGCTGAGGAGCACTAGAACATGACACCTTGAGGTTCATTCACAGCCACCCTCAACTGTATTCTGACTAGGGGTTTTTCTGATCGACGCGCAGCCTGTGAATAAGCCTCCTTGATTCATTGGAAGGTTGGGCATCACACGGTTGCAGTCGCCAAGGCCTTGGTCCGGGGGGTCGTGACCGCCCCGGGATTGACCGATGCGAGGGTCATGACACACTTTCCGAACCGACCTGGATCGAAGAAGCTGCTGATGAGGAAAGCGACCGCCTCCTGGGGTTCGAAGACCGAGTCGATGACCGGTCCGACCCGGGTGTCGCAGAACGCCCCGACCGCCTCGGCCAGATCACTGCTCTCACCGAGACAGTTTCCTTTTACGGACAAGTTCTTCACTACTGCCATGGCCAAGGCGCGACGTAGAGCCACTCCGCTTTCCTCCGGTGTGCCGTCGGACAACAGGGGATGCTGATCCCGCAGGCCACAGGTCACGTATGTTCCACCGTTCGCCAGCAACAAGGTGGCCGCTTCGAGGTTCATGTCGAAAAACGGGTCGAAGGCGTGAGTGAACTTCGAGTGGTCCGCTTGGGCAGGGAATGTTCCCGGCCGTAGGACACCTGTTGTGGCCCCGGGAAGTGCTTGGAGCTGCTCGGAACTCCACTCGGAACTGGACAGGCAGTGGGGCCGGAACCCGTGACCTATGAGTTGCTGCGCGATGAACAGCGATGTGGCTGATCGGGCGCTGAGGATGACGGGATTTCCACCAGATTCCAAGATTCCAGAGCGACGGATCATGCCTGCTGCTGTCTGGGCCCCCAGGGCGAAGGCCGCCGCTTGGTGATCGCTCATCTCGGGAGGCACGGTCGTCAACTTAGCGGCATGGATTCGCAACCATCCAAGCGATGCGAAGTTCGTTGCCACGCCGGGCAGTAATCCCGGGGCCGGAGCGTTGGGGTACGCAAAATCGCCCATGACACGATCCCCAGCCCTGAACGCGGTCACATTTGATCCCACCGCAACGACTTCTGCGCAGAAGTCTGACCCGAAGGGTAGGCAGGCCTTTCCCAAGCGATCCATCTGCAGGTAGTTGTCCATCAGGATACCTTTGTCTCGGAAATTACATGCGAACGCTCTCACTCGCAGGAGAACATGTTCTCGATTCGCGGGAGTTTTCCCGTCGAAATTGGGCTGAGGGAAGTCCAGCTGTCCGAGATGAAGTCGGGTTCCCCCTGCGTCCACGTGTCCCAAGATGTCGATTCCCTTGCGATGCAACTGGTCTGGGGCCACCACTACGAGACTCTTCATTTCTCCTCTTTCACGGATCGGGTCAGGCTGATCGGGACCCAGGCCGGGTCTCCGCTTTCATGCGCTCTCAGGAGCACGGCTGAGTGGGCGACGCCGCCCCAGCCGAGCAGGTATCCGACCAAATGGTCCTTGTTCGGTTCGCCGACGTGAAACCCATGTCGGCGTGCGTGTTCCAGGCTTCGCTTCCAGTAGTCGTGGGCCACATCCACGAACCAAGGATCGCTCGTGCATCGAGCGGCGTGCAGGAGTGCCTGGAGGATGCCACCTGCACCGTGACACACCGCGAGGTCGATGGGGCCTTCCGGCATTGACAGAACCGACTCGGCGATTTGTCGAACCGGGAGGATCTCTCGGAATTCTTCCGGCAGGTCGGTCGACAGCAGAAGGGTTCCAGCTCGGCCGTTGCACCATCCCGATCCTGCCCAGCCGTCGGGAAAGAACAGTTGCTTGGCCTCATGAGCAGCTCGCTGACACGCAACCCTGTCCCCGAGTCGCCGTGCCAGGCGCACCGCGGCCCAGAGTGCTCCGAGGCGGCCATGGGCGAGTCCTCCGTTGGGCAAAGTGTTGGTGGTCAAAATCTCCTGGGTTCCGGCATGCATCTGATGCAGGAGCGTGTCGGGAGTCTCCGGGAAAGTGGCAAGCGCGACGGCCAAACCGAGTTCGCCAGCGAAAAGATCTTTGGCGCCGTATCGCCAGAAGTTTTCCGAGACGTACTTCTCCGTTACGGGAAGGCGACGTCCCGTATGTCCCAGAACAAACTCGATGGAGGGAATACCGCTGATGATCGATGGAGGAGTCTGTTCCAGACCCGTCCGGTAAGCCTCCTGAAGAGAGAGCAGGCCGCGACGAACCGAGTCGCTGAAGCCTGAGGGAACCAGATTCCGCAACGGATCCGAGCTTGCTTCGAGCTGCTCGAACAAAAACACGAGCCCACCCGAGTCGTGGAGGGAAATCAACCCGGTTGAATGGTAAGAGATGGGGGCATCGCCATACGTTCCGTTGAGCCAACCGATCTCCGGAATGCCGGACTCGGAATGAACTGCCAATGTGATCAACAGCTCAACCAGGGCGCCTGGATTTTCCGCAGTCATGCGTTCCACGACCTGCTTGAACATGGGAGCTGGGTGGCTGAAATTCTTTTTTCCGCAGTTCTCTGAATCGTGTGCACGAATGTATGAAAATCCTTCGGCAATGATTCGTTCGTCCTGTCGGAGTCGCTCCTCGCTCATGCGGTACAATGAATCGATCGCGTTCTGTGCGGGAGAGGCGGCGAAGACAGGGCCGGTCTCATGATCACCCATCTTGAGTGAGGTTCCGTTGGCGTCGCTGTAAGCAAACGGTATGTCACCTGCCAACAGTGCTGCTTTTTCCTTCAGGAGAATCTGGTTACCATCATGCTCGTTCATGATGGGAGGAATTCTTATGTGCCCGAGCACCCGGTTGATCGACTCGGTGCTAGCCAAATTTTCTGCGAACAATGCGGCGCTCAGGAAATGGGCATAGTGCGCTGTGGGCCGGAGGATCTTCCTGACCGGGAAATCCACATTGGCAAGACGTGCGATGATTTCGTCACGGACCTCGATGACACGTCGGTAACCCTCTTGGTAGCCCGCAACGAAATCTCCTTGGTAGGGGATGGGATCGACTGCCTCGCCCGTGGCCAGCCGAAGTGGCACCTGTTCGCGGGTCACCTGCAGCACTGAGCGGGCGATGTCCACGGCATCGCTGGCTGGGTTCCTGAGGGTGAAGATTTTTTCCGTGGTGGTCTGCGGCAGGGAAGTGTTGATGGCCCCGATCAGGAGACTCTTTGGGGTGGTGGGTAGCTTCGCTGGGATCACCGAGGTCGTACAGAGGGAGCGGGCGACAGTGTCCTCGAGAGAGTGCGCAAGGCTGCCGTCTGTTTTCTGCCAGTTTCCGTGTATACCGGTCTCGAGGTCAATGAACCAAGGGTGTGATCCGGAGAAGAGGACGTTCTCATCGTGAATGTCGGTGGCGCCCAGGCCGGTGAGCACGGCGCTGCAAAGACCGAGTTTTCGATATGCCGTGGCGAGCTCCGTCTTCTTGATCCCGGTGACGGTGATCTGTTCTTGCCAGCCGTGGTTGCCGCGGTCAAGGGTGAGCGGTACAGGGGCTTTGTGACCTAGCAGGGGAAACCGGACTATTTCGGTGAAGATGTCTCGGATCATGACGTCGAGGGCGAGGGATCGTGGTTTGTAGATCACTCGAGGCACACCGTCAAATTCAAGAGCCAGCACAACCTTCGACCCGTTATGTGGGTCGGAGTCGAGAGGAATGATGCTGGTCAGTGTGGTTTGATTGGCGATGAGGTCAGAGCTCATGAGATCTCGAACATCGGCGCTGAAGTGCCGGGCAACCTCCAGCAAGAAGCTCAGAGTGTTACGGACGCACGTCGAGATCATCTGTTTCCAGAGGCCGTAGCGCTCGAACCATGTAGTGATCACCTGTTCGTCGAGGGTCTCGCGGAAGGCATCAAAAGCTTCGGAGGAGTTTGGATCAACAGGTAGACCGATCGATCGCCGGTATGCGTGGAACTCGTACACGAAAAGGCGGTGGCTCTGGTGCCACGTATGGCGATGAATCAAAGCCCGAAGCGCTGTTCTGAAGGCATCGTGGTGAATGTTGACCGAATCCTGTTCATCGAGGGTCGCG
Organism: Propionibacteriaceae bacterium; assembly: GCA_905372155.1. GTDB lineage: Bacteria > Actinomycetota > Actinomycetes > Propionibacteriales > Propionibacteriaceae > Arachnia. The sequence continues at coordinate 26,230 of CAJPNZ010000020.1, read as the reverse complement.
TGGATTGCTGTCAAGGTTTCGCTGATTTCCGTTGAGAACAGGGAGCAAACTGCGCGAGCCAGCTTCTCGGATGCTTCATGCATTATGATACTCCTTCAAATTGAGCAGGGAGGGCGGAGACGGGCCAGTCAGCTGCTCGGCGCGGCAGGGGCATGGGAACCTCTCCCTCCAACTCTGCGTGGAAAAGCTCCGAGTAGGGACCGGGAACGCTGACTAGTTCATTGTGGGTACCGATTTGGATGACTTTCCCGTCCTTGAGAACGGCAATCCGATCGGCGTTGAGAACTGTTGCGAAACGATGAGCAATGACGATCTTGGTGCAGTCGAGTGCTTCCAGTTGTTCGTAAACCTGACGTTGGCTGACGTTGTCCAAGGAGGATGTGGCCTCATCCATGATGAGCAGCTTGGGGTTCTGGAGCAGTACTCGGGCGACTTGGATTCGCTGACGCTGCCCACCGGAAAGGTTGGCTCCAAGTTGGGATACCACCGTGTGATATCCCATGGGGAACTCATCGATGAAATCGAGGAAGCCGAGTTTCCGGCAGAACTCGATGATCTCGTCCTCGGAGCGGTCGCACCCGAGTTGCAGATTCTCGAGAATCGACCGGTTGTGAAGATGGGATTCCTGAGGGATATAGCTGATCGATGATCGGAGATGGTCGAGGTCGTATGCGCTAAGGTCAAGACCATCGAACTGGATGGTGCCCGATGTGGGTTCGAAAAGGCTGGCCATCACTTTTCCCAAGGTGGTCTTGCCTGATCCTGATTTGCCGACGAGCGCCAGCGTCTCGCCAGGCTGCACCCCGAGAGTGACGCCACTCACGGCCGGCTCAACCTCGGAGGAGTACTTGAACTCGACGTTGACCATGGTGATCTGGCCACCGCTCAGCGCGTGACGAGTTGAGCCCGGTTGTTCCATCGGATATTCGAAGATGTCCTCCGCGAGTTGTACGTAGCGTTCGGCAACCTGAACTTGATTCCAGGTCGAGAAGACCGATCGCGCATAGGAGAACAACAGCGATGCCACCGACTGGACAGCCACCGCATCCCCTATCGTCAGGTGGCCTCGCATGGCCAGATCGACGCTGACCACGAGCAGAACGATCGGTGCAAAGACCTGGGTGGCAGCCAAGAGGGAACCGATGAGCCCGTCTTGCAACCGGATGCGCCGGACCATGGCGTCGAGCAGGCGTTTGAAACTTCCCTGCCAGTCCTTGAGGTATGTTCCCACGTATCCCCCGAGCTTCACGCTGTTGATCGAGACGACAGCGTCTAACTGAATGCTCTGGGCGGAGGTTCCCTCGTGCAACTCAGCATCGGTGACCGCGCTGATTCTGGGCTGACTCCAGCCAAGGAAAAAGAACACCATCAACAAGAGGGCCGAAGCGATAATTCCCAATAGTGGAGAGAGGAAATAGATGTATGCGAGCACGGTGATCGCGCTCAACATCTCAAGAGCCCCTTGAATAAGTGCAGATCCCAAGAGATCTTGGATGCGGTTGAGGGAATTGAGACGGTAGACAATCTCCCCGGGGGCCCGAACGTTGAAGTACCGGGTCGGGAGACTGAGTAGCCGTTCAAATGCCTTGCTCGACAGGTGCCAGGCGAAACGGCACACCAGCTGAGCAGCGACCACGGTCCGCAGATAAGAGACCCCGGCCATGATCAGGGCTCCGATTCCTAGGACTATCAGCACCCAGGCGAGTGTGATTTGCCCTTGGAAGCCGTGATCTATGAGATACTTCGTGGCCCAAGGGGCTGCCAGCGTGAGGAGAACCAGTACGACGCTCGTGAATCCAACCTTGGCGTAGACCCCTCCGATGCTCTCGGGCCACAGGTACTCCTTCGTCCAGCGCTTGCTCCAAGAGCGCTTGGACGGGACAAGCTCGGCTGTCGGACGAGCGGTGACGATGTAGCCCGAGAAATCCTTGTCAAGATCTGCACGCGAAATGGTTAGTCGACCAACGGATGGATCCATGAGAACAGCAGAGTTTCGCTCAACGGATTCGATGCAGACAAAATGACTACCCTTCCAGAAGGCAATGACGGGCATGTTAATACCTTCAAGGACCTTGGTGTTCGAAACCCGGTAAACATTCGCATCCATGCCAAAGAAAATCAGCAGCCGTTTCAGCTGTTGGATTCCGAGTCCATCGCGGCCGGGTTCCTTGACCTGTCTCAGCTCCGTGAGGCTCATGTTCAGCCCATGCGCTGCCAATAGAGTGCGGACGCAGCAGAGACCGCATTCGGCCTGTGCCACTTGGAGAGTGGGTTCAAGTTTGAGGTGTCTGGAAAAAAATCTCATGGCTGGTCTCCGAATCGAAGGCTGATCGGCGAGGGGACGAGTCCTGGCTCGAGCCGGTGACTGAGCTGCAGTGCGGCACCTGCCCTACCGGACATGAGCCCGGGGCTCAGGGCATAACGACCTTGTTCGGTTCTGAAGTACTCGACGATCTGGCTAGGAGAGCACCACGTCTCCTCCAGGCCGCTTCTCAGGGGCTTCGCTTCGGGAAAAACTGGTTCCAGATCTCGCAGGACTTGGGCGCTGCCCAGTGCTCCATGGCAGAGGACCGGTGGAGCACCTACCTTGACAATCTCAAGCTGGCGGATGAGATCCACTACTCGATCGCGTTCAATGAGCCCTGCCTCGTGAGCTTGACCGAAGGCGACCAGCAACCCTGCGATCCCATTGCACCAGGAATCGGAGTGTTTGTCAGCGAAGTCTTGGTACAGCTGCGTGGGGCCGTTGCCCGTTCGGTACTCGGACTCAATCAGCTGCACGAGTTCGCCGACGAGGTTCCGGCTGGAGGTATTTCCGTGAGTGGCTTCGATTGAACTGAAAAACCAGATGATTTGCCCGATACCATGGGCCAAACCAGATGGCAGGTTCGGACCTTCCGAGAGGATCCGGCTGCGAGCAGCTGCGACCCAACTCTCCACGATGTCGGGAGTTACGGGCAGTTTTCCGATGCTGCGCAACCTCATGACCAGTGAAGCACTGTCCCCGCTGATCATGTCGAACGAAGCCGGCAGCAGGTGAAGCATCTTCTCTGGTAGAAGTTCCCAGGAGCTCTTGGCCTGTCGGATCCACTCCTGGTTCCCGGCAACCCTGCCGCTGGCGTGCATCGCCCACAGAAGCCCAGAGACACCCGAGAAAGCACCGGTTCCCGAGGCTAGGACGCTGCGGAGTTCGTATGTGGCATCCCCAAGGATTTCAGCAGCCCGGTCGAACACGGACCTGGCGCAGGCCGCAGCTTTGCGATCTCCCAAGATCTCTCCGGCTATCGCCAGAGCCATCGCCGGTCCCACTCGACCTGCATAGAGGTCGTAGCCCAGAACGCCCGGGGACCACTGTCCACTTCCGAACCGAGCGACGGGGCCTATCCATGTTCGTGGGAGATGATCGTATCTGTCATCTTTGATGCGCTCGGACAGTGTATTCACCAACTCGCGCAGGGACGCAGCGACCGCATCGCGGCTTGAATCACGACAGACCGTCTGCGACCGCTCTGCCACATCGTCGCTCGTGAGAGCGAAACGGTTGTTCGCATGAGGGTCAGTCAGTTTTGCTACGAAAGCGAGCCGAATCAGGCGCGCCTGGAAAGCCATGTCCTCCTTGCCAAGCCGAGTCATCTTTTCCAGGAAGGCTTGACGTGGACTCGTGGTCAATGTTGCGATCTTCTGATTCCGGTGGTAAACACCGTTGTGCTCGAACTGGGTTTTGAAGTAAGGTACATCGCCCTGCCAGAGCTGCTCACACTCAGCTTCGACGATAGCAGGATCACTGGAGATGCTGAGGATGACTGCTCTTGAGAGCAAACCCTTGGCAACAGTCAAGGTACGCGAGGCCTCGGGGCCAGTGAGAGTGCGCAGCAGTTGGATGTATTTGACCGTCGGGTTGTGGATGTAGCGCAGCTCAGCTCCCTCGAAGGATTTGAGAACCAATGCGATGAAATCGTCTTGCTGTTCAAGGATCCTGCGGTAGGTATCGAGAAATCCGGTCTCCACCTGCTTGCAGGCTTGATTAACGAAGGTCCGGGCAGCTGCGTCGTCCACCGGACTTGGTGGTTCCTGGGCAGGCTCCCACACGACCCGGATCTCGGAGGAGAAGGGATTGAGGACTTTGTAGTCACGGAATGGACTGCCTCCGTGGTGCTTGCCTGAGCCGGCAAACCCGACATCAATGCTTCCCGCGTTTTTCTGCGACGAGATGACCATGGGCAGGACGCCGGTCCCGTAAACTGAGCGGTGCAGGGCGTTGTAGGCGCTGGAGGAGGACTCAGGCTTCCCCAACCTTACACGGGTCGGATGGAAGAGGGATTCCAGGTCGATGCAGACCGCCCCTCCACCGGTCCACATGATGTTGGTGTAGTGCATGTCGATGGCGTCCAGCATGTACATGAGACAAGCCAGTCGTCCGACCTGATGAAGGTCCGGTTCTTGGCTGACCTGCGCCAGGTATGCGGTGAACCCACACTTTCCCAGGTCCAGGACCCGGAGGCTGGGAAGATCTTGTCCAAGTATTCTGCTCAGTCCGCAAACGAGCCGGGCGAATCCGGCTTCTCCGGAGACTGCGCGGGGCTTGAAAACGACCTTGCTTCTGTCCTCGAACTCAATCAGTGCCACTGCCCTGCCATTGTTGTGAGTGTCTCCCGTGGAATCGATCGCTCGAATTCGTGTATCGTGAGGGATTCCGAAGGTCTTTGCCAGCTCCGCCCGGTGTTTGGTAACGATTGTGACAACCTCGATGATGGCGCGGGCCCGGTGGCGCAGGAGTTCTATCGCTCGGCTCCAAATGATCGGATACTGGTTGGAGAAATCAACGAATTCGTTCGCGAGGGTGAACTGTTCGTAGTCTCTGTACTGTTCTCTCGGATCCTCGCGGTGCCCCGGATGTCGCTTGACATCTTCGGCGAAACTTCTCACCATATTCTGTGCTGCCAGCTGCGCAAGCTCGTCACAGCTGGCAGCACAGAAGTTTGGTGGACTTTCAAGGAAGGGCTCCAGAAACGGATCCCAGAGTTCCTTCCACAGTCCGGTTGCGATCGCCTTGCACAGAAGGTGGAATGGGTACTCCTCCCTCGCGAGGGAGACTTCGTGACATGTGAGTGGAACTGGAGTGAAAAATGAATATTCATTCATGCACTCAAGAAGCGGGGTGACATGTTTATCAAAGTCATCTTTCGTCAGTTCGGGGTACATCCCCTTCTCGAAGGTGATCATTGCCTACCGCCTGAGTCAGCACTGCCTAGTGCAGGCGGTAGTGGGGCAGGTGTTGGTGGAGATGTAGGCCGTGATTGCCGAGAGAATGATCGAGGGAGTACCGCCACCGTCAACATCTTCCTCCGAGAGGGCAAGCATGTCCGACTCGAGGTACTGACCGAGCTCCAGATTTTCTTCCTTCATTTTCTTTCCTTAGGGGTTGGGTGTATATTCATTCTGGGAATAAGAGGGTGAGGCTCACTAGCACCAGTTCATGCATTCCTTAGTGATGGTGCACCATCCCCCTTTGTTTCCCCAGTGATCACTGAGGGAGAACGTATTGGTCGTGCATGCTCCAAAAACATCGGTGTCGAATTCCTGTTCGGCGACTTCTTGCATCCAGGTGACGTCCTGGAAATCGTTCGTGTTCTGCATTTTTTCACCTCCTTCGTTGCGATGGCTAGAACTTTATGCGGAGGTCTTGGGTGAGCACAACCATCCGTCTCCCTAAGTTGATGCAATGGGCTTCGGGTATCCAGTAAATCTGATCAAGAAGCCTAGTCAGAGCAATGTTTGCTGGTGTTTGACCTACGTGATGGTTGGTTGGTTTGAGCCTTCCGGGTGGAGCGCCACATCCGCTCACTGTGGTGCAGGCGAACTGGAGTGCATCAACTTTGGGGGATGTGCATGAGAAAATTCCTGCATGACGTGCCATAGTGGCTGGAACTGTTTACTGGATTGGGAGCAAGCATGAAGAAGGTCATCGTCGCTGACAACGTGACTCGCACCTACGGCAAGTTCACGGCCGTGGACGGGGTGTCGTTTCATGTCGCACAGGGTGAGCTGGTCGCGTTGCTGGGGTCGAACGGTGCCGGCAAGACCTCGTTGCTGGAGGTGCTCCAGGGGAGCACGCGTTCCAACGATGGTCGTGTCCGGGTCTTTGGGCTCGATCCAGTAGCGGATCGAGCCGCCATTCGCCAACGCACGGGCATCATGCTCCAGGAGGCGGGGTTCGCCAAGGACCTCACCGTGCGGGAGACCTTGGTCATGTGGGCCGGAACCCTGACATCTCCTCGTCCCGTGGCGGACTCCTTGGCCATGTGTGGCCTTGAGGGTCGTGCCGACATCCGGGTGGGGAGCCTGTCCGGAGGGGAACGACGCCGCCTGGACCTGGCGATGGCGACCCTCGGGCGTCCCGAACTGTTGTTCATGGATGAGCCCACCACCGGGCTCGATCCTGCGGTCCGCCAGCACACATGGGAATTGGTCAGGCGCATGCTCGATGAGGGATCGACCGTGTTGCTCACCACCCATTACATGGAGGAGGCCGAGGAACTCGCGGACCGCATCCTCATCATGGACAGGGGACGCATCCTGACCGAGGGTTCAGTCGCTGACATCGTGGCCCGGCATCCCTGTGAGATCACCTTCAGGGACGTCGAGGTCAGCGACGGCGAGTTCGAAAGACTCTCGCACGTGGTGTACCCGGTCAGTCGTGATCGGGGGATCACCCGCGTGCTGAGCACGGACCTCCACGCCACGCTGCGCGAGTTGCTGGCTCTGGCTGACAGCCGCGACATTCACCTGGATGGGCTCAACGCCCGGGCGGCGTCCCTGGAATCGGCCTTCCTTCACATCACATCGAGGAGCCACTCATGATCGCAACAGTTTTCCGTCGCACATGGGCCATTTCCAAGGCCGAGACGAGCCTCTATGTGCGGAATCGCTCCATTGCGCTCACCGCGCTCCTGTTCACTCCCCTGCTGGTGCTCGCCAGCAGCCCCGTGATCCTGCGGGAGGAGAACAACGTCTCCATACCCACAATGGTCCTTCAGCTGGTGGTGAACACGAGTCTGCTGCTGGTCGTGTATTTCAACTTGACGGCCATCTTCGTGGCACGTCGAGAGGACGGTGTCTTCCAACGTATGGACACCGGAGAAGCAACCCGATGGGAAACCGTGGTGGCCACCACCGTGCCCAGTGCTGCTGTGTTGTTGCTCCAAGTGCTCTGTGGGCTGCTCCTGGCCGGGCTGATTGCGAGGACATGGCCCGTCGCAAATCCCCTGCTCCTGATGCTGGCCCTGCTGTTGTCCCTCGCCCTGTTCGCGGCGTGTGCCGCTTTCACGTCGTCGTTCTGCCGAACCGTCGAATCGGCCCAGTACGGGGCGTTGCCCGGGTTTTTGTTTTTCTACTTCCTCTCAGGCCTCATCATTCCGCTCCAGTTGTTTCCTGAACCGGTACCGACCATATCCAGGTGGAGCCCATTAATCGCCGTCAACCATCTTCTGACCCTCAGCTCGGGGACGGACCCGCTGACCAACCAGAGCATCACTTTCCTCCAGTCGTGGATCCAAGCCGGGCAGCCTCTGGCCGCATTGACCGTGTGGCTGGTGTTGTTCGCCTACCTGGCGCGGCGTCACATGCGCTTCAACCGGCGCTGAGCACCGAGTCGAGAGCGGACTGAGCCAGGAGACAAACAGCGATCCGTAGCTGATTGGCAGTGCCCTGGAAACCGTTGCTGCTCGATCCAAGGCTGAGTAGCGGACACCTACGGGTGAAGGTCGTTTCACGCGAAACCATCGGGTGTAATGACTCCAATGTGCGGGTGTAAAATTCGTTCATGGCGCTCAACATCAAGAACAAACGGGTCTGTGAACTTGCTCGGCGGGCGGCCGACCGGTTCGAGACCACACAGGTCGATGTCATTGAACGGGCGCTGTTGGAACTGCTCAATCAGGAGGAACAGCTCCGGCAGGCTCGATTCGACAGGATCATGGAACTTGCTGGGGAAATCCATGACAGCATGACCGATGAGGAACGCGAGGCCCTCCGAAACGTGGACCAGGAAATCTACGATGAGGACGGATTGCCGCGATGATCGTGGACTCGTCGGCGCTGATCGCCTTGATCCTGCAGGAACCAGGACACCAGAAGATCGGCCGTGTCCTGAGGGCTGAGGACAAACTCCACATGTCCACCGCCACATGGGTTGAGTTGGGGGTGGTTGCTGATCGTCGGCTGTCCGAGGTGAATCAGCACAGATTCGATGCCATGATTGACGGCCTGGGCATCGTCCTTGTTCCTCTATCCGTGGCCCAGGCCCGGCGTGCGCGGCAGGCGCACCGGCGTTACGGCCCAGGTTCCGGGTCGGCGGCGCGATTGAACATGGGCGACTGTTACTCCTACGCTCTGGCCATCGAACTCGACGAGCCATTGCTGTTCGTTGGTGATGATTTCGCCCACACCGATGTGCAGCGGGTGACCCTCGATGACTGAGCCGACCTCGGTGTGAAGCGCCAATTCTTTTGGGTCAAGCAGGTTTGCGCACGCCCTTGACGACGGCGAGTGCCAGGCCAACAACCGCCAAACCCAGGTAGCCGTACCAGAGCGGGTCGAGCGAGGATGCCAGCGACGCGGTCAGGTGGTTCGCGATCCGGTTCTCCAAGGCCCAGATCAGCTGGTTGCCCAGGTTCGGGACGGTGATCATTCCGCTCACGCTGCGCGTCGCCACGACGGCGAGCATCCCGATCAGGGAGAACACCGCCAGCAGCACCCAACGACCAATCCTCGTCCCGAGCAGCAACCCCCCGACCAGCAACAACCCGGCAGCCACGTGGAACAGCCACCAGTACGAGGCCAGGGCCAGGATCTGACTGGCCTGGTCGGCCTGCTGCGCCGGGATGTCGGCCACCTTGACCTGAACGCCGGTCGGCACCTCGATCTTGTCCATCGGTCCGGAGACGTCGGAACCAGCAGTCGAGCGGATGGTCTGCCACACCCTGGAGATGAGCGGATCGAGGTTGATCGTGACCGATGGTGGGGTCCTGGTTCTGCCCGAACCGTACTCCGTGAGGTCCTTCAGCAGTGTCTCGCGGGTGTCGTTCAGCGTCGATTCCCACGCCGACTGGACCTCGGCGTTGGACATGGCGGCACCGACCCCGGCGTCGATGGTGTTCTTCAGGGTCGCACGAAGACCCGGAACCTTGTCCACCGAGTCCGGGAATCGCTGCTCGATCGAGCTTCGGATCACGTCGGTGGCGGCTCCCCTGATGGTCTCGTCCTTGGCGATTTCCTGAACCAGTTGCCGGGTCGAATCCGGTGAACCGGCGGTGCGATCGGCCCACTGCAGAACCGAACCGGCGAGCACGCACAGCGTGGCGGCCAGCAGAAGAATGCCTGCGAAGAAGTTGCGGATCATCCGGTGCTCCTCGGGTCGATGGGGCGCGCACGTCCATGTTAAAGGGTTGTCCCTCCTGCACACCCGCGAATCCAAGCGCCAGCATCCCAGCGGGAAGCTGTGGACTGGATTTTGTGAACACCTGTTCGAAGTGGTGGTCTCCTGCGTGGTTGTGGACGTGATCGATCGGGGCCCGATGCTTCCGGCCGAGGGACCGGGCTCGATGGGGCGTGACCGGTAGCGGGTGCGCGGTGGATGGGCGGCCCACCACAAGCGTGCGGTTCCCGAGTTTTCGGTGGACTCGCCTCAGGTTCGGGGTGTCCGAGTTCCGTGTCGTGGATCTGGCAAACGCCTCACGAGCTCTGGACGCCCCTGGGGCTGTATCCCGAGTCGTCCTCACCCCTGGCGGGAGGTCAGAGAGCGGATTCTGGCCGGATGGCGGGGTGTTCAGGGGGCGTGTCAAGCAGGTTTCGGGGTAGACTTACCAAGGTTGTACACGCCGTCGGTTCATCCGGCGGCTGTTTCATGGAATGGGAGCGCCGCGTGACAGAAGAGCAGGCCAGCGAGCTGGAACCCCAGGACGAGGCCGGACAGTCCGGCAGCACACACACCGACGCGGCCTACGACGCGGAACAGATCTCGGTGCTGGAGGGCCTGGAGGCGGTTCGCAAACGCCCCGGCATGTACATCGGTTCCACCGGTGAACGCGGCCTGCACCACCTGGTCTACGAGATCGTGGACAACGCCGTCGACGAGGCCCTGGCAGGCTATTGCGACCAGATCGACATCGCCCTGCTCGACAACGGCGGCGTGCGCGTCGCCGACAACGGCCGCGGCATCCCCGTCAAGGAGCACCCCGTCGAGAAGATCCCGACGGTGACTCTGGTGCTCACCGTCCTCCACGCCGGCGGCAAGTTCGGAGACGGCGGCTACAAGGTCTCCGGCGGCCTGCACGGCGTCGGTTCGTCGGTGGTCAACGCGCTGTCGCAGGAATTCACCGTTGAAGTTTCCCGCGACGGTCACCGCTACGTGCAGACCTTCGACCTGGGTGTGCCCCGCTACGACCTCCAGGAACTGGAGGAGACCGAGGACACCGGCACCACCGTCACCTTCTATCCCAGCCCGGAGATCTTCGAGACCACCGTCTTCAACTACGAGACCCTCGCCACGCGGTTCCGCGAGATGGCCTTTCTCAACAAGGGGCTCAGAATCACCCTCACCGACCTGCGCACCGTCGACCGGGAGGGCGAGGACGCCGAGGAGGAGCAGCGCCACGACTCGTTCCGTTTCGAGCATGGCCTGATCGACTACGTGCGCTACCTGTCGCAGTCGAAGGATCCCATCCACCCCAGCGTCATCGACGTCGAGTCCCACGACGATGCCCAGGGCATGAGCCTGGAGATCGCGATGCAGTGGAACGCCTCCTACGCCAGCTCGGTGCACACCTTCGCCAACACCATCAACACCCACGAGGGCGGCACCCACGAGGAGGGGTTCCGCGCGGCCCTGACCAACACCGTGAACCGCTGGGGCGAAACCTGGGGTCTGGTGAAGAAGAAGGAGGACCGGGTCTCCGGCGACGACATCCGCGAGGGCCTGACCGCCATCATCTCCATCAAGCTCGCCGAACCGCAGTTCGAGGGCCAGACCAAAACCAAACTCGGCAACACCGAGGCCAAGTCGTTCGTGCAGAAGGTCCTCAACGACCGGTTGGGCGACTGGTTCGAACGCAACCCCGCCGAGGGCAAGGACATCATCCGCAAGTCGCAGGCGGCCGCACTCGCCCGGATTGCCGCCCGCAAGGCCCGTGACATGGCCCGCAACCGCAAGGGTCTTCTCGGCGGCGGTGGCCTGCCCGGCAAGCTCGTCGACTGCCAGTCCCGCAACCCCGGGGACTGCGAGGTGTTCATCGTCGAGGGTGACTCCGCGGGCGGTTCGGCACGCGGCGGGCGCGACCCGAAGACGCAGGCCATCCTCCCGATCCGCGGCAAGATCCTCAACGTCGAGAAGGCCCGCCTGGACAAGATCCTCGCCAACAAGGAGGTCGAGGCGATCATCAACGCCCTCGGCACCGGCATCCAGGAGGACTTCGACCTCGACAAGCTGCGCTACCACAAGATCGTGCTGATGGCCGACGCCGATGTCGACGGCGCCCACATCCGCACCCTCCTGCTGACGCTGCTGTTCCGGTTCATGCGTCCCCTCATCGACGCCGGCCACGTCTACCTGGCCCAGCCGCCGCTGTTCCGGCTGCGCTGGACCAACGCCCCTCACGAACTGGCCTACACCGACGAGGAACGCGACGCGATGCGCGACGCCGGGCTGGCCGACGGCAAGAAACTGCCCAACGTCAACCCGATCCAACGTTACAAGGGGCTCGGTGAGATGAACGCGGAGGATCTGTGGGAGACCACCATGGACCCGGCCAAGCGCATCCTGCTGCAGGTCAACCTGCAGGACGCGGCCATGGCCGACCAGATGTTCTCCGTCCTGATGGGTGAGGACGTCGAGCAGCGGCGCAGCTTCATTCAGCACAACGCCCGCGACGTCCGGTTCCTGGACGTCTGATCCCCGCGACCGGAAGGCAAGGAGTTGGTTACCCGTGGCTGACGAGACCGAGCGCCCCGAGGGCGTCGACGAACAGCTCGAGGCCGAGGCGCAGGGCCTCGAGCAGAAGATGCAGGGGCACACCACCCCAGTCGACCTCCAGGTGGAGATCCAGAAGTCCTACCTCGACTACGCCATGTCCGTGATCGTGGGGCGCGCCCTCCCGGACGTGCGCGACGGCCTCAAGCCCGTGCACCGCCGCGTCCTGTACGCGATGTGGGACGGCGGATACCGACCCGACCGGGGCTGGAACAAGTGTTCCCGCGTGGTCGGCGACGTGATGGGCCTCTACCACCCCCACGGCGACAGCGCCATCTACGACGCCCTGGTGCGCCTGGCGCAGCCGTGGGCGATGCGGCATCCCCTCGTCGCAGGGCAGGGCAACTTCGGTTCCCAGGGCAACGACAAGGCTGCCGCCATGCGCTACACCGAGTGCAAGATGGCTCCGCTCGCCGTCGAGATGGTCCGCGACATCGAACAGGACACCGTCGACTTCAAACCCAACTACGACAACCGCGACTCCGAACCAACGGTGCTGCCGTCGCGGTTCCCGAACCTCCTCGTGAACGGGTCCACGGGCATCGCGGTGGGCATGGCAACCAACATCCCCACCCACAACCTGCGCGAGGTCAACGACGCCGTCCAGTGGGCGCTGACCCACCCCGAGGCCACCAGGGAGGAACTCCTCGAGGCCGCGATGGCCCGCATCCAGGGCCCCGACTTCCCCGGCGGCGGCTTGATCGTCGGGCGACACGGCATCGAGGACGCCTACCGCACGGGACGCGGATCGGTGATCATGCGGGCCGTCATGGAGCTGGAGGAGGACTCCTCCGGGCGCCAGCGCATCGCGATCACGCAGCTGCCCTACATGTGCAACCCCGACAACCTGGCGACCAAGATCGCGGAACTGGTGAACTCGGGGCGCCTCACCGGCATCTCCGACATCCGCGACGACACCTCCGCCCGCACCGGCCTGCGCCTGGTGATCGTGCTGAAACGCGACGCCCAGCCGCGGGTCGTGATGAACAACCTGTACAAGCACACCGCGCTGCAGGACACCTTCGGCTGCAACATGCTGGCGCTCGTCGACGACGTGCCCCGCACCCTGCGGCTCGACCAGTTCATCGCGCAGTGGGTCAAGCACCAGATCGAGGTCATCCGCCGTCGCACCGCCTTCCAGCTCGCCGACGCCGAGAAACGCGCCCACCTGGATCGCGGTTTGGTCAAGGCCCTCAACATGCTCGACGAGGTCATCGCGCTGATCCGGGCCTCCCGCACCGCCGAGGAGGCCTCGCGGGGCCTCCAGGAGCTTCTCGACATCGACGAGCTCCAGGCCCGTTTCATCCTCGACCAGCAGCTGCGGCGGCTCGCGTCGATGGAGATCCAGAGGATCATCGACCGGCTGGCCGAGATCGAACGGCTCATCGCCGACCTCAAGGACATCCTCGCCTCCGAGGCCCGGCAGCGCGCCATCGTCGGCGCCGAGCTGCAGGAGATCACCGACAAGTACGGCGACGAGCGGCGCACCCGCATCGTCGCGGCCGACGGGGACTTCTCCGAGGAGGATTTCATCGCCGACGAGGACGTCGTGGTCACCATCACCCACGGCGGCTACGCCAAGCGCACCCGCGCCGACCAGTATCGGGTGCAGAAACGCGGCGGCAAGGGGGTTCGCGGCGCCACTCTGCGTGCCGACGACGAGGTGGCGCACCTGTTCAAGGCCACCAACCACGAGTGGCTGTTGTTCTTCACCAATCTGGGTCGGGTGTACCGGGCGAAGGTGTGGCAGCTGCCCGAGGCGGGCCGCGACGCGAAGGGCGGGCACGTCGCGGGGCTGCTCAGTTTCCTGCCGGACGAGCACATCGCGCAGGTGCTGACGCTGCGTTCCTACGACGATGCCCCCTACCTGCTGTTGGCCACCCGCAGAGGTTTCGTCAAGAAGACCGCGCTCAGCTCCTACGACTCGCCGCGGCAGGCGGGTTTGATCGCCATCAACTTCCGCGAGGAGGGCGACGAGCTGATCGGGGCGTCGCTGTGTTCGTCCATTGACGACGTGCTGCTGATCTCCCGCAAGGGCCAGGCCATCCGCTTCCAGGCCTCCGACGACCAGCTGCGGCCCATGGGTCGCGCCACCTCCGGGGTGACCGGGATGCGGTTCCGCGACGGCGACGAGCTGCTGTCCATGGCGGTCCTGGGCGGTGACGACGACCTCGACGGCCGGTTCGTGTTCACCGTCACCGACGGCGGTTTCGCGAAACGCACCGCCGTCGGCGAGTACCGTCAGCAGGGCCGCGGGGGCCTCGGTATCAAGGCGATGCGCCTGTCCGACGGCCGCGGCTCCCTGGTCGGTGGATTGATCGTGGGCGACGGTGACGAGGTGATCTCGATCAAACAATCGGGGCAGGTCGTCCGTTCGGCCGTCGCCGATGTTCCCGTCAAGGGACGCGACACCATGGGGGTCAAGTTCGTCGGGGTCAAGGGTGACGACGCCGTCGCGGCGATCGCCCTGTACCCGGAGGCCGCGGCTGAGCTGCCTGATACGAGTGCGGAAACGACTGGGGAACCGGGTACGGTGAACCAGACAGCAGTCGAGATGGCCGAGGAGGCCGAGGAGGTAAGCGGCGATGAGTGACAAGTCTCCCCATTGGCCCGGACCGGATGGGAAGCCGGGTGTGAGTTTCGGCCCCAAGTCACTCCCGGAGAGCGAGGACGTGAAAACCGATGCTCCGGATGAGGCCAAGAAGGATTCCGCGACCCCGCGTCTCGATGCTGCCGCCGCCCGCGAACACGCGACCGAGAAAACGGCGCAGGGCACCACCGTGAAGGATCATCCGGGTCAGGAGCTCGCAGTGCCCGGCCAGAACACCAAACAGGTGAGCAGAATCGGTGGAAAAGCGCGGCAGGACGGCAAGAAACCAGCCGGACCCAAGGGCGCCCCCCAGGCCCTCCCGGAAGCGGGGGCAGGCGCCGAACAGGATGGCAAACCCGCCCAGAGAACCCCGCGACCGATGCCGCACCAGGCCAGGGCCGCCCTACCCGGTTCCCGGACCGGGAAACCGGCGTCGCAGGGTGCCGGCGCGGCCGCCGGGTCCGCTGGGACAGCTGCTGCCGCATCGGCCAAAGCCGCTCCCTGGTCCGCCGCCCCTGCGGCCGGGGCGTCGAGCACCGCCAGGGACAAGTCGCACAAACCCGAGGGAAGGCTTTCGAAGGTCGGCGAGGTGCGCCGTACCCGCAAGGCCAGGCTGCGCATCTCCCGCATAGACCCCTGGTCGGTGATGAAGACCACGTTCCTGTTCTCCATCGCTTTCGGGATCATGCTCGTGATCATCGTCGCCGTGCTGTGGGCCGTCGTAGCAGGTTCCGGTGCGCTCCAGTCCATCAACTCGACCATGACCCAGCTGATCGGTGACTCCGGGACCAAGTTCAACATCGAGGACTACATCAACGCCGGACGGGTCATCGGACTCTCCGCGGTCCTGGCAGCGTTGAACGTCGTCATCATCACCGCGGTCTCCACGCTGTTCGCCTTCCTGTACAACCTGGCGGCAGCCGTCATCGGCGGCCTGGAGGTCACCCTCGCGGAGGACTGAAACCCAACTTGTCAGGTCAACGACGGGTGTTGTAGAGTTCAGCGTCGTTGACGACGGGCCTATAGCTCAGGCGGTTAGAGCGCATCCCTGATAAGGATGAGGTCGCTGGTTCAAGTCCAGCTAGGCCCACACCGTGCCGGAAACCCGGAAACGCTTCCGCTCCACCTGACTCCGGTCCCACACCCATGAGCGGGGCCTCTGTTAACCTCTTTCAAGAACGCTTCCCGGCGAAGTTGCCAAGGAAATCTGATCCGAGGAAATCCCATGTACTGCAAGGAATGTGGCGAACAAATCTCATCGAGCAGTAAGTTCTGCTCCGAGTGCGGGAGCAGCACGTCCTGGGGATCGAGCCACAGTGACAGCAACCCCTACTCGCCCCGGCAAGCGGGAACTGACTCGATGTGTGTGGGCAGCGCCATCGCGGGGGTCATCGCCCTCCTGTTCCCGTTGTTTGGCGTCACCGGTGTCATCGCGATCGTGTGCGGGGTCAAGGGCAGGTCGAGCGCAGGTGAAACCGGAACGGGTGGTCGCGGTCTCGCGACCCTCGGGATAGTTCTGGGGTTCCTGTCGTTGCTGCGGTTGATACTGGGGTTCCTGACCTTGGTCAGCATGACGAGGTGATGAGAATCGCAACCGGCAATGGCCAGCGGCGCAACCAAATTGATACCGATTCTCGTTATAGTAGAGGTATGTATCAGTCTCATGTTACGCTCAGCCTGCGAACTGGTGGTGAGTGGTCTCACTCACCACGGAACCCGGTGAAAATCCGGGACTGACGCGCAGCGGTGAAGGTGACGAGACCGGCAGCAGGCCACTGGGAGAAATCCCGGGAAGGTGCCGGGGAAGGGCGATCCTGAGTCCGAAGACAGCCGGTTCGCGACGTCGACGAGCTTCGCGGTCAGGCTTCGGAGCGGCGATGTCCCGGGTGCGCCCTGCGCATCTCGCGGAATCATCGTGATGGAGCAATCGTGGCAGCACCGTCGAACAACCTGAGCACCACCCAACGCCGCTACCCAATGAAAGGCTGCACCCGACAATGCTCAAACGACCCGCCACGTGGCTGGCTGCGGCACTGACCGCCGTCACCCTGCTTTTCAGCGCCTGTGGTCTTCCCTCGAACCAGGCGTCCACGGAGGGCAAGACCCTGAGGCTCATCACCGTCCTCGCTGCCAAGAGCACCGACGCCCATCAGAACGAGACCGCCTTCATATTCAACTCCGGAACGGTCGAAACCCTTGTGGGCGTTGATCCCCAGACCCTGCAGATCCGCCCCTGGCTGGCCGAGAAGTGGGAGACCAGCGACGCCCAGAACTGGACCTTCACTCTCCGCAAGGGTGTCAAGTTCCACAACGGCACCGAGATGACCGCTGAGAAGGTCAAGGCCAGCCTCGAGAACTCAATAGCCGTCAACCCCGGCATCAAGAAGGCGCTGCGGGTCCAGTCCATCGAGGCGACGGACCAGTACACGTTGAAAATCGTCACCGAAACCGTCTACCCGGCCCTGCCGTCCAGCCTGGTGCACTACAACTCGGTGATCGTCGACACCTCTGCCAAGGATTCCAAGTTCCCCATCGGGACGGGCGCGTTCAAGTTCGAGAGCTTCGACATCAACGGTGAGGCCGTGCTGGTGCGCAACGACGACTACTACGACGGCAAGGCGAAGCTCGACCGCGTGGTCATGACCGCCAACAGCGACGCCAACGGCCGCAGGTCGGCCCTCCAGGCCGGGGACGCCGACATCATCTACCGTCCCTCCCTGGACTCCCTGAGTGCCCTCCAGGCTGACTCCACGCTCCAGGTCGACAGCAGGCCCGGCACCCGCGTCTACCACATGCTCTACAACTACTCCGGTTCCAATGCTGCGCTCTGGGGCAACGAGGAGTTCCGCAAGGGCATCGACGCGCTGGTGGATCGTGAATCCATCGTCAAGGATGTCATGGGCGGCCAGGCCCAGGTGGCCTACGACGTCTTCCCCGGCGACTACCCGATCTCCCCGAAGGTGGCGGCCCACCCGTTCAGCACCGAGGAGGCCCTCAAGCACTTCGAGGCCGCCGGACTCCAGGTCAGCGACGGCAAGGTGACCCGCGACGGCCAGCCGCTCACCCTCAAGCTCGTCACCTACGACGCCCGTCCCGAACTGCCGAAGATCGCGCAGGTCGTCCAGGACCAGGCCCGCAAGGTCGGCATCGACATGCAGATCGCCAAGGCCGACAACATCGACGAGTACCTTCCGCAGAACGACTGGGATCTCGCGACCTACTCGTTGCTGACCATCACCCGCGGCGACGGTTCCTTCTTCCTTAACAGCTCCTTCGGTGAGGGCGCGGCCCAGAACCACGGCAAACTCGCCGATCCCGAGCTGCTGGCCAAGCTGGAGAAGTACAACACTGAGGCCGACACCACCGCCCGCACCACGCTGGCCAAGGAGATCGCCCAGTACATCGACACCAAGTACTACAACTCCTACATCACTGCCCCCTACGAGACCAGCGCCAGCAAGAAGACCGTGACCGGTTGGGTGACCCCCGGCAACGAGTTCGAGTTCCAGATGATCACCAAGGACCTGGACATCTCCTGAGCCATGAGGAAATGGTTGATCAGACTGGTCGAGGTCGCGGTCTTCGTCCTGTTGCTGACGGTGGTCAGTTTCCTGGTGGTGAAGCTCGCGCCCGGTGACGAGACCCGCTCGCTGCTGCGGATGGACACCATCGAGGTCACCCAGGGTGACATCGAGGCCCTCCGGAAGGAACGCGGCCTGGACGCGCCCATCTGGGAGCAGTACTCCGCCTACCTGATGAACCTGCTGAGGCTGAACTTCGGCACCTCCTCGATGACCGGGAAACCGGTCATCGAGGGGATCGCCAACGCCTTCCCCAGCACGCTCATCCTGGCTGGGTGGTCCCTGGTGGCCGCCTTCATCATCGCTGGCCTGCTGGGCACCCTGGCTGCCCGAAACGTCGGGAAATGGCCGGACCACCTGGCCCAGGGATTCACCCTGATCTCCTCCTCCATGCCGACTTTCTGGCTGGGCCTGCTGCTGCTGAACGTGTTCGCGATCGGCCTCAAGTTGCTGCCCTCCCAGGCGACGAGACCCGGCGGCCTGGTGATGCCCATCATCTGCATGACCATCGCCATCGTGCCGCCCTACGTGAAGGTGTTCCGCAACAGCCTCGTCGACGCGCAGGAGGCGGACTTCGTCCGGGCGTCGCGTTCGCGGGGCCTGCACGAATCGACGGTCTTCGGAAAGCACGTGCTGCGGGCCAGCCTCATCCCCCTGGTCACCATCATGGGCATGAGCCTCGGTGGCCTCCTCGGGGGCACCGTGGTGGTGGAGAAGATCTTCGCCATCCAGGGCATCGGCATGCTGGTGCTCGACTCCCTGACCAAACGCGACTACCCCACGATCCAGGCCTTCATCCTGCTGATCGGCATCGTGGTCTTCCTCATCAACGGGCTGGTGGACCTGTCCTACCGCTGGCTGGATCCCGCCATCGCGCTCAAGGGGAGGAAGGCATGAGCACCGGAAAACGAATCGTCGTGATCGCGGTCGCGGTCTTCCTGGTGCTGCTGATCATCGGTCCCTGGATCGCGCCGCAGGACCCCAACCTGACCGCGACGGCCGACAAGCTCCAGGGACCGAGCGCCGCCCACTGGTTCGGGACCGACGACCTGGGCCGCGACGTGTTCTCCCGCATCCTGACCGGCGGGCTCACCACGGTGGGGCTCAGCGCGCTGGCGCTGGGGATCTCCATCCTGATCGGGGTTCCGCTGGGTCTGCTGTCCGGATACCTGGGCGGACGGACCGACTGGGCCCTGATGCGGGCCGTCGACATTTTCCTGGCGCTGCCGGAGTACATCGTCGCCATGATCATCGCGGGCCTGATGGGCCAGGGATTCGGGAACCTGCTGCTGGCCATCCTCATCATCAAGTGGGTGGGTTACACCCGCCTGACCAGGAGCGTCGTCATGCAGGAGAAGGCGAAGGACTACCTGATGGTCTCCACCATCAGCGGGGCCTCCACCCTCTCGATCATGCGACGCCACCTGCTGCCGCACATCGTCGGCCCGGTCATGGCCCTGGCGACGGTGGACATCGGCAAGGTGATCCTGCTCGTGGCATCGCTGTCCTACCTGGGGTTGGGTGTGCAACTTCCCTCCGCCGAGTGGGGTGCCATGCTCAACGAGGCCCAGACGTTCTTCACCCAGGCCCCGCACCTCATGCTGGCGCCCGGCCTGGCGATCTTCCTGGTGGTGTGCGCCGCGAACTGGCTCGGCGACCAGCTGCAGAGCCTCTACGCCATCTCCGGGGAGCGGAAGGAGGAGACCGGTGTCGCTGCTTAGGATCGACGAACTGCGCGTCACGACCCGCACCAGGGAGCTGGTGCACGGCATCGACCTGCGCATCGAGACCGGCGAGTGGCTGGCCGTCGTCGGGGAGAGCGGGTCGGGCAAGTCCCTGACGGCCTTCTCCATCGCCAACCTGCTGCCGCGCGGGCTGAGACGTCGCGCCAAGGCCATGCGCTTCGGCGACAAGGACCTGCTGGCCGTTTCGAAGGAGGAGATGCGGCAGCTGCGCGGCAACGACATCGCCTACGTCTTCCAGGACTACCAGGCGGCGTTCTCGCCGTACTACCGGATCGGGCGGCAGCTCGACGAGGTGATGCGCAGCCACACCGACTGGGACGAGAAGCGTCGGGGGAAACGGGCCGCTGCGGTCCTCGAACAACTGCAGCTCCCCGCCGAACTGCTGAAACGCTACCCGTTCCAGGTCAGCGGCGGGCAGTTGCAGCGCGCCGCCCTCGCGGCCGCGATCCTGCTGAAACCCAAACTGATCATCGCCGACGAACCCACCACGGCTCTCGACGCGGTCAACGCGTCGCTGGTGCTCGACCAGATCGCGGAGATCCAGAAACGGGAGGGCTGCGCGGTGCTGTTCATCACCCACAACCTGCGGGTGCTGAGCCGGTTCGCCGACCGGATGGTGATCATGCAGGGCGGCGAGATCAAGGAACGGGGCGCCACGAAGGAGATCTTCGAGTCCCCGAAGGAGCAGATCACCCGCAACCTGATCGCCGCCATCCCGCCGCTTCGCAACATCCCGTCCCGGTTGCCCGTCTTCACGGAAGGAGCCGCCTCATGAGCGAATCCGTCGAGCAGGTCGGGGCTCCCCCTGTCCTGGAGGTCGAGGACCTGCACAAGACCTATCCCGGCGGCACCCAAGCCGTCAAAGGGGTTTCGTTCACGATCAACAAGGGTGAATGCCTCGGGGTCGTCGGGGAGAGCGGGTCGGGCAAATCGACGCTTGCCAAGTGCCTGCTGACCCTGGAACCGGCCTCCGCAGGCCGGGCGACGCTGGAGGGAGAACCCCTCCTCCAGCGTCGCGGCAAGGGGTTGCGTGACATCCGCCGCCGCCTCCAGGTGGTGTTCCAGAACCCGGCGAGCTCGTTCAACTCGCGGCTGACGATGTACGACTCCCTCCTGGAGCCGCTGCGCACCCGGGGATTCGTCTCTCCGAGTTTCGTGCAGCCGGGGACGCAACGGAAGGTCGCCGAACAGCTCGTCGACCTGGTGCGCCTGCCGGTCTCCTGCCTGGACCGCAAACCCCACGAACTCAGCGGGGGCGAGAAACAGCGGGTGGCGATCGCGCGGGCCATCAGCGTGGAGCCGACCCTCCTGATCTTCGACGAACCCACGGCCAGCCTCGACGTCTCCATCCAGGCCCGGGTGCTGAACCTGCTGCAGGAGTTGAAGGAGGAACTCGGCCTGTCGTCGATGTTCATCTCCCACGATCTCAGCGCGGTGCAGTTCATGAGCGAACGCTCCATCGTGCTGCGCGGCGGCGAGATCGTCGACCGGTTCGGTCGCGACGAACTCTTCGAGGACGGACGCGACCAGTACACCAAGGACCTCATCAAGCTCTTCGAGGGCTGAAACTGATTGAGACGGCCTGCTCGCTCAGCGAGCAGGCCGTCTCAAACCATGGTGAGGGTTTTCGGCTCAGCCGGTGCGCGGAGTGCGGAGCTTCCGCATGATCACCGTCCCTGCCACCACCGCCAGGTAGACGATCCCGTAGAAGAACGCCAGACCCGATGAGGTGGAGGCGTCGAGGACGTAGGCGGCCCAGAATCCCACCACCGAACAGGCGACGGTGACGCCGACGGTGATGAGGTACATGCCGTGGATGCTGTGGGACAGCAGCTGCGCGATGGCCGCGGGGACGATCATCAGCGCCATCACCAGCACCGCTCCCGCCGCGTTGAAGGCGGCGGTGATCGTCACCGAGACCACCAGCATGGTCAGGTGACCCAGGCGCTTGACCGGGATGCCCATGGTCTGGGCCAGTTCCGGGTCGAAGGCGATCAGCTTGAGGCGGGTGTGCAGCACCGTCAGGTACGCGACGTTCAGGACCAGCACCCCAGCCATCACCCACAGGTACTGCGGGCCGAGCAGTGTGTTTCCGATCTTCAGCGGCAGGAAGGCTGCCAGGTTGAGGTCCCCGACCAGCACCGCCGACTCGGTGATCTGGACCCCGCTGAAGCGGGTGCTGAGCAGCAGTACACCGATGCTGAACAGGGCCGGGAACACCAGCCCCTGGGGGCCGTCCCCGGAGACCAGTCCCGTCGATTCGAGCAGCTCCGCCCCCAGCACCACCACGGTGCCCATCACGGCCGCCCCGACGATGGACCACGGCGACTGGATGGTTCCCGTGGCCACCGCCGCGATGACGATGCCCGGCAGCACGGCGTGGCTGATGGCGTCGGTCAGCATCGACTGCTTCCGCAGCACCAGCCAGATCCCGGGCAGGGCACAGGTGACGGCGGTGACGATCGCCAGGATCATCACCCACAGCACGAAGCTCATGCCGCCACCTCCTCGCGGTGACGCCGTCTCGCCCGGATCGTCAGCAGGAGGCTGCGGTTGGGGGCGAACAGGATCGAGACGAAGGCGATGACCGTGACCACCAGCACGATCATGGGGCCGGTGGGCACGCGACCGATCGAGACCGCGAGCCACGACCCGACGACGGCGCTGAAGGCCCCTATCAGCCCCGACAGCAGCAACATGCTACCGACGCGCGTGGTCCACTGCCTGGCCGCGATCGGCGGGGCGATGGCCAGCGCCACCATGAGCACCAGTCCGACGGCCTTGAGGCCGATCACGATCGACAGCACCACCACCGCGTTCAGCAGCACCGACAGCAGCCGCGAGGAGAATCCCAGCGTTGCCGCGTACTCGGGGTCGAAGCAGCTCAGCTTCAGTTCCTTGAACGCGATGACCGCCACCAGGAAGGTCGCGAGGGAGACGACGACGCTGGAGACGATGTCCTCGATCGTCAGGTGGGAGGAGTTGCCGAACAGGTACTCCGCCAATCCGCCCTTGTTGGGGTAGGGCCCGGCGAGGATGATGCGGTGCAGCACCATGCCGCCGCCGAAGAACAGCGCCAACACGATCGCCATCGCCGCGTCCACCTTCGTCACCGAGACGCGGGGCAGCCAGTCGACCAGCTGCACCGCGACCAGGGAGACCACCGCGGAGCCGAGGATCAGCACCCAGTTGCTGCGACCGTCGATCCCGAAGGACGCGGCGATGATGAAGGCCAGCATCACTCCCCCGATGGAGGAATGGGAGACGACGTCCGCCAGGAGGGTGCGTTTCCGCAGGTAGGCGAAGGTGCCGATGGCCCCGGTGGTGAACCCGATGATGACGGTGCCGAGCAGCATCATCCGGTAGGTGTGGTTGGTCAGCAGCTCGGCGGGGTTCATGTCGTCGCCAACCCGTAGGCCTGTTTCACCATCTCGTCGGTGAACACCTCCTTCGTGGGGCCGAAACCCATCACGGTCCGGTTCAGCAGGCAGGTCCAGTCGCACAGCGTCGGGACGGTGGCCAGGTCGTGATGGACGATGACGACGGTGCGTCCCTCGTCGCGCAGCCCGTGCAGCACGCGCGTGATGGTTTCCTGGCTGGCGGCGTCTACCCCGGCGAAGGGCTCGTCGAGGAGCAGCAGGTCGGACTGCTGGGCCAGCAGCCGCGCCAGGAAGGTGCGTTGGCGCTCACCCCCGGAGAGCTGGCTGATGGGCCGGTGCGCCAGGTGGGGGATGCCGACCCGCCTCAGCGCGGCCGCCGCCACGTCGCGTTCCTTCGTCCCGGGCCGGCGGAACCATCCCAGGCCACCGTAGGTACCCATGAGGACGACGTCGCTGACCGTGGTCGGGAAGTCCCAGTCGACGCTGCTGGCCTGCCGCATGTAGCCGACGCGGCGACGCACCTTCTGCAACGGCTGGCCGAAGCAGGCGACGGTTCCCTTCGCGGGTTTCAGCAGCCCGACCACGGCCTTCAGCAGCGTCGACTTCCCTGCCCCGTTGGGCCCGATGACGCCCAGCACCACGCCCTGCGGGAGGTCGAGGGTGACCTCCCGCAGAACCAGCGAGTCGCGGTAGGCGAAGCTCAGCCCGGAGACGCTCAGGGCAGCCGTCATCGGCTCAATGCCTCGACGATGGTGGTGACGTTGTGCTTCATCACCCCGAGGTAGGAGTCAACGCCGGCCTCGCTGCCGAGGGAATCGGCGTAGAGTTCCTTGTCGGAGACCTCGACCTGCCAGCCCTTGGCCGCGACGGCCTCCTTGACGGACTGGATCGCCTGGGGGTTCTTGAGGTTGTCCTGGAAGATGACGGGCAGCTTGTGTTTCGCGATCAGGTCGGCCAGTTCGGC
Source organism: Propionibacteriaceae bacterium (assembly GCA_905372155.1). Classification (GTDB taxonomy): domain Bacteria; phylum Actinomycetota; class Actinomycetes; order Propionibacteriales; family Propionibacteriaceae; genus Arachnia. Next base: position 1,945 of record CAJPNZ010000020.1, on the reverse strand, counting down.
GATGTCGTCGGCGGACATGTCGGATTCCGAGGTGACGAAGTCGGTGGCGTGGATCTCGATGCCGTAGGCCCGGCCGAAGTAGTTGAAGGCGTCGTGGCCAGTGACCAGCACCCGGCGTTCCTCGGGGATCTTCGAGGTCTCCTGCTTGGCCCAGGTGTCGGTTTCCTCGATCTGCTTCTTGTAGGCCTCCGCGTTCTTGTCGTAGTCGGCGGCCTTCGAGGAGTTGATGGTCTTGAGGTGTTCGGCCATCAGGGTCACGACCTGCTGCCAGATCTTGGTGCTGTTCCAGATGTGCGGGTCGTGGAGGTCGTTGCCCTGCTCGTCCTTCTCCGGCCAGGGCAGCAGCTCGCTCTGGTCGATCTTGTTGCCGACGGCGATGTGCTTGGAGCCCAGGGATTCGAGCTGGGTCAGCATCTTGGCCTCCAGGTGCACGCCGGAGGAGAAGACCGCGTCGGCGGACTGCATCTTCTCGATGTCCTGGGTGGTGGGCTCGTAGGTGTGGGGGTCGCCGCCGGGCTTGACCATCGTCGTGATCTCGGCGTCGGGATCGAGCACCTTGGCCGCGTCGGCCAGGTAACCGGTGGTGGCGAAGATCGCGAGCTTCTTCCCGCCACCTGCGCTCTCCGAGGCGGAGCCGCTGGAGTTGCTGGAGCATCCCGCGACGAGAGCGACGGCGGGGACCGCGGAGAGCGCGGCGATGAGGGAGCGGCGGGTGAAAGTAGTGGGTCGCATGGGCTTCCTTACTGTCAAAGCATAAATTAGCTTGTCTCAATACGAAATCACGAGGAACCTAACATGCGATACATTCTCAGTACTAGTTGGGGTACCCTCGTCGCCGGGATTGCGACTCCCCGCTTTTCAAAATGAACCGGCCTACTCCTCGTTCCCGGCGAGAATCAGGTAGATGCGGCGGCGCACATCGGTGAGCTCTTTGGCCGCCTGCTGGCGCTGGGTTTCGGTTCCGGTGCGGCCGACCTGGCGCACGGCCTCGCCGAGCGAATGCATGAGCTCCCGCAGGCGGGGGCCGTCCTCGCCGGCCAGGGGGTTCGGCCACTCGGAGCGGTGTTCCTCGACGTGGGTCCGGCCCGCTTCCGTCAGGGAAACCTCCTTGCGGCCACCGCTGGTGTCGATTCGGACGAGGCCCTCGTCCTCGAGTTGGCTGAGCGTCGGGTAGATGGCGCCCGGGCTGGGGGCCCATGCCCCGTCGGTGCGCTCGGCGATGGTCTGCATCAACTGGTAGCCGTGCATCGGCTCCTCGGCGAGCAGCAGGAGGACCGCGACGCGGACGTCGCCGCGGCGACGTGACCGGCGGTTGTGGCGGCGTCCCCGATCGTGGCCCTCAGGGCCTCCCCGGGGATGCCCGCCGAACGGGCCGGGACCGCGGCACCAGCCTCGTGGGCCGTCCGCCGGGCCGGGACCCTCCCGGAAGTCGTCGTGGTCGTGCTCTTTCTCCGGGCGATGCGGAATGTGACTGTGCCTGTTCATGGCAACTCCTTTCGTAGTCGATAGCTCAACGATATATCACGATCCTTCGTTGTGCAAACCAGGGGTTTCGCGCCTTGTCAGGAAGGAGTTGCGCGCATCCGGGGGTGGGTGTAGTATTGCCACTCGCCCCGGAAGCCGCTGGGAAGTGGCCGGCCAGGGCTCTCCCCCATCGAAGAGTCCGGGGCGAGTGTGCGGTCGCGTGGATCCCACTCAAGGCCACGGGACTCCGCGATGCCCCGAAAAGACCAGGACGGGAAACCGATTTGCGAAACCAGGGGTGAGGGAGTAGCATGGAGAAGCTGCCCTTCGGGGTGGTGACACCAGAAACGGTACAACTCGATGCGGGAGCACCGAATTTGACATTCGGTAGGAATGCAGTAAAGTTGTCCGAGTTGCCAAACTTAATGGCTTCCGAATTTTGAGAACTCAACAGCGTGCTTTAAGTCAATGCCATTTTTGG
>CAJPNZ010000019.1 GCA_905372155.1 Propionibacteriaceae bacterium | reverse complement strand
GGTGGGTCTCGCTCCCTTCCCCAACCAGTACCTGGCCACCGCCGCCCTGCTGCGAGGGTTCTCCATCGAACTGGCGACCGGGGAGGGCAAGACCCTCGTGGGGGCGATGGCCGCCGCCGGCTGGGCCCTGGAGGGCCGACACGTCCACGTGCTGACCGCCAACGACTACCTCGCGGCCCGCGACGCCGACTGGATGGGTCCGCTGTACCGCGGCCTCGGACTGACCTGCGCGGCCGTGCAGGCCGACCAGGACCTCACCGCCCGGCAGGTCGCCTACGCCGCCGACATCACCTACTCCTCGGTGGCCGAGGCCGGTTTCGACCTGCTCCGTGACCGCCTCGCCGCCCGGCCCGGGGACCGCACCGGGGCCCGCCGCGAGGTGGTGCTCGTCGACGAGGCCGACGCGGTCCTGCTCGACGAGGCCCGCGTGCCCCTGGTGCTCGCCGCCGACGCCGAACCGCACCGCGACGAACACGCCCTGGGGCTCGCCGCCTACGTGCGGGGCCTCGAGGCGGGCCGCGACTACGTCGTCGCGCCCGACCGCCGCACCGTCCACCTCACCGACGACGGGTTGCGCCGCGTCGAGGACGACCACCCCGGCCGCGACCTGTTCGGCACCGACTCCGAGTTCCTCGTCTCGCTGAACCTCGCCCTCCACGCCCACGCCGCCCTGGAACGCGACGTCGACTACCTCGTCGCCGACGACCGCGTCTGGCTCGTCAGCGGGTCGCGGGGAAGGGTGGACCGGCTGCAACGCTGGCCCGACGGGCTGCAGCTCGCCGTCGAGGCGAAGGAGGCCCTCGATACCGCCCCCGGACTCCAGGTCCTCGACCAGCTCGTCATCGCCGAACTGGTCGGCGGTTACGAAAAACTCGTCGGCATGAGCGCGACCATGCGGGCCGCCGACGAGGAACTCGAATCCCTGTACGGGCTGCAGGTCGCGGTGATCCCGTCGCACCTGCCGTGCCGCCGCACCGACCACCCCACCCGGCTCCACGCCACCCCCGAGCATCGCGACGCGGCCCTGGCGGACCTCGTCCGGGAATCCGGGAAGCGGGGGCGACCCGTGCTGGTCGCGACCCAGAGCGTGAGGGAATCGGAGCGGATCGCGGACCTGCTGCGCGGCCTCGGCGTCGAATGCGTGCTGCTGAACGCCCGCAACGCCACCGAGGAGGCCGCGATCATCTCGCGGGCCGGTGAGGCGGGCCGGGTCACGGTCTCGACGCAGATGGCCGGGCGCGGCACCGACGTGGTGCCCTCACCCGAGGCCGTCGACGCGGGCGGGCTGCTGGTGGTCGGGGTGGGGCGTTTCCCCAGCGCCCGGCTCGACGACCAGCTCCGCGGCCGCGCCGGCCGGCAGGGCGATCCGGGGGAGTCGGTGTTCCTCGCCAGCCTCGCGGACCGCCTCGTCACCGACAACGACCCCGACCATCCCGAACCCGCGGTCGTGGACGGCGGCGGCGAGGTCGAACAGTGCCGCGCGAACCGTCGTGTCCTGGGGGTCGTGGACCACGCGCAGCGGATCAGCGACGGCGACCAGCGCAACCTGAGGTGGCTGTCGTGGCGTTACGGCGAACTGCTGCGCCGCCAACGCGCCCACCTCGTCGAGGTGCGCGAAACGTGTCTCGAGGGGCCCGAGGCCCTCGACCGGCTCGCCGACCACGCGCCCGAGGAGGTCGCGGAGCTGTGCGAGCGGGTCGGGGAGGACGAACTCGAGGAAGGGGCGCGACTGGCGCTGGTCGCAGCCCTCGACGCCGCCTGGAGCGCGCACCTCGGGCACGCCGCCGAGTTGCGCGAGGGCATCCACCTGCGGGTGCTGGCCCGTGAGGATCCGCTGACCGAGTTCGAGAAGGAGATGGGGGTGGCCTACCAGGGCCTTTCCGGACGCATCCTCGACGACGCCGTCGCCGCCCTCCTGGAGGCCCCGGTCGTCGACGGGCGGCTGGACCTGGAATCGCTGGGGTCCCGCATCCCCAGCGCCACCTGGGCCTACACCGTCACCGACAACGAACTTGGCGACGACTTCACCCGGATGGGTCGCGCTCTGCGCCGTCGACTCGCGGGCGATCGCTGACAGGAGTTTTGACGGGTACCGTGTCGCGACGCCCTTTGACGGTCTCGGCGACGGCCTCCCCACTAGGGTGGGGACGTACAGCCGTCTACCAAGGAGAGACCGTGAAGGGCATCGTCGTTTTCTCCGGTTCCGCCCATCATGCGCTGGCTGACGAGATCTGTGACCACCTGGAGGTTCCCCGGAGCCGCGTGAAGATCTCCCGGTTCAGCAACGACTGCCTCCAGGCCCAGCTGCTCGCCAACTGCCGGCAACGCGACGTCTACATCGTGCAGCCTCTCGTGCCACCCACCCAGGAGCACCTGATGGAGCTGCTGCTGATGGTCAACGCCGCCCGCGGAGCTTCGGCGGCGCAGATCACGGCGGTGATCCCGCACTACGCCTACGCTCGTTCCGACAAGAAGGACGCCTCCCGCATCTCCCTGGGCGGTCGTCTCGTCGCCGATCTGCTGGTCACCGCCGGCGTCGACCGGGTGCTGACGATGAACCTCCACGCCCCGCAGGTCCACGGGTTCTTCTCCGTGCCGGTGGATCACCTCACGGCGCTCGGCGTCATCGCCGACCACTACCGTGGACGCGACCTCGGCAACCACGTCGTCGTCTCCCCGGACCTCGGCAACGCCAAACAGGCGACGCTGCTGGCGCGTCTGCTCGGGCTGCCAGTGGCGGCCGGCAACAAACAGCGCCTCGCCGACGACAAGGTGGTGATCTCGTCGGTGGTCGGTGACGTCGCGGGCAAGAAGGCCATCGTGCTGGACGACGAGATCGCCACGGGCGGATCGATCGTCGAGATCGTCTCCCGGCTGGCCGACTTCGGGTGCGCCGAGGCCTCCATCGCCTGCACCCACGGCCTGTTCGCAGGCTCGGCGGTGGAACGTCTCACCTCCGCCACCCACATCTCGGAGGTGGTCTCCACCAACACCGTCCCCGCACCCGAGAACTTCCCGGGCCTGAAGGTGCTGAGCGTCGCGTCGCTGTTCGCGGAGGCCATCGCCCGCATCCACAGCGGCAACTCGGTCTCGACACTGTTCAACGGGGTCGATCCCGCCTACGCCCAACCCCAGGAACCCGAGGGCCTGTTCTGATTTCGGTTGTTCAGCGACGCCTGCCGGCGCGGATTCTCTCCGCGACCTCCCGCCAGGTCGGGACGATCACCCCGTGGGGGCGCATCATGGTGCGCAGCCGGTGGCGGGTGCTGAAGATGCCGATCAGGCCGACGGCGAAGAACGGGAACTGCAACGCCATGGCCTGGTCGAGCTGTTCGGCGGTGTAGTCGCCGGAGGGGTTGAGCCAGCCCAGGAAGGCGCTGATGGCCAGCAGGCTCAGAGTGGCGCCCGTGAAGGAACCGGTGATGACCAGGCCGTTGGCCGCGCCGAGGCGGTGCGGGGGCAGCAGGGTGCGGGGATAGTCGAACCCGATGCCGGTGCCCGGACCGCCCGCGGACATCGCGACCACCAGGAGGATCAGCAGCCACCACGGCGCCCTTCCCGGCCACAGCAGCGCCGCCGCCCATCCGAGCACATTGACCCCGATGACGGTGAGAGCCAGGTTGCTGCGACGCAGCGGGTGACGCGAGGTCAGCCAACCCAGCAGCGGTGAGAAGACGATGGCGCCGTAGACGGTGAGGCTGAACAGGAAGGCGGCCTCGGCCTCCGAACGTCCCTCCGCCCGTTGCAGCCACGGGATGCCCCAGATCATCGCGAACACGTTGACGCTGAAACCGCTGGTGAAGTGCACCCAGAACCCGAGCCGGGTCGCGGGATGCCGCCAGGCGTCGGCGATGCCGCGGGGCAGGTCGGAGAGCCTCTCCTCCTTCGGTGCGGGACGGGTCCGGCCAGGGGGCACGTCGCGAACCCAGACCGCGCTCATGACCCCCGCGACCCCGGATGCGAGGGCCGCACCCAGGAAGGCCCACGCCCAGCCTCGGGCGTTGAACAGGGGAAGCAGGACGGTCGCGGAGGCCACCTGCCCCATCTGCCCCAGCAGGCCCGCCAGCTGCGTCAGGACCGGCACCCGCGACGGCGCGAACCATTCGGGGATGAGCCGCAGCAGCGAACCGTACATGCAGGCGTCGCCGATCCCCAGCAGGATGCGGGCGGCGAAGGCCAGCGGAAGGGAGTCGGCGAAGGCCATGATCACCTGCGCGGCGACCATCACCCCGGAGCCCGTGATCATCACCACCCGCGACCCGTAGCGGTCCACCAGCACCCCGGCGGGCAGCTGCGCCAGCGCGTAGGTCGCGAGTTGGAGCATCACGAAGGTGGAGATGATGCCGACGCTGGTGCCGAAATGGTTCGCCGTCTGGATCCCCAGGACCCCGAGGCTGGTGCGCTGCATGATCGCGACGCAGTAGGCGAGGATGCCGACGCCCCACACGATCCAGGCCAGCCGCCCGGTCCTTGCCACCTCGTGCTCCTTTCCCACCACGTCCGCGGAAAGTGTAGAGGCTCCAGGCGGTGCAGTTGGTTTCGACTCGGGTCGCTCGTTCCTCGCGACCCGGCTCAACCGGCTTGTGGGGGTGGAAGTTGGTTGAGCCGACCTGCTCGCTCTGCGAGCAGGTCGTGTCGAAACCATGGTGTGGGTGTTGGGGTCGGGTCTGTCGTTCGGGCGCAGGGGGTTTCGACTCAGCCGTTCGCGTGAGCCTCACGTGCTGGCTCAGCCGGTTTCAGGGAAGGGGGCCGTTCAGGCGATGCCGAGGATCTCGGTGACGAAGACCAGGGTCGCCCCGCCCTTGATGCCGGCTTGCGGGACGCCGTGGTCGCCGTAGCCGAGTTCGGCGGGGATGGACAGAGCAGGACCCGGGAACCGACGCGCTGACCCACGAGGCCGTCGTCCCAGCCGCGGATGACCTCTCCGACGCCGACGCGGAAGTTCAGCGGCTGGCCCCGGTCGTAGGAGTTGTCGAAGACCGATCCGTTCCAGGACTGGCCGAGGTAGTGGGCCGAGATGGTGTCGCCCGCCTTGACCTCCGGGCCGGTTCCGGCGTCGAGCAGCTGCACGTGAAGGCCGTCGGGGGCGTCGGAACCGGGGAAGGCGAGGGTCGGTTTGGAGCCCTTGGAGCCCTGCACGGAGGGCATGTTGGTCTTGCTCATGCCCCAGAGCCTATCGATACCCGGAGTCGGCCGTCACTCGCCGCTGAGCGCCTTCACCCAGTCAGGTGTGGAGGGTTCGGGGGTGGGGATCTGGTCCTGGGTCACGTCGCAGCTGGCCTTGGTACCGGGGGCGGGGCCGAACTCGCGGCCCGCGAAGATGTTGGTCTTGACCCACTCGTAGTAGTCGTTGAACTTGCCGGTGTCGTAGGGGTTGTCCTTGGCGCAGCGGGCCACGTAGTAGCCGACCACCTCGGGGAGGGTTTCCAGGTTGTTCTTGCCCGCGTAGGAACTGAAGACGCCCTGCTTGGCTGCGAGGCTCTGGAACTCGGTCCAGTACTTGGGGTTGGAGTCGCGGTCGGCGTTGAAGATGTGGGTGAACTCGTGGATGACGATGCGCGACAGGCGCCCGATGTCGCCGAGATCGACGGCTTCCTTCCACTTGGTGAAGTCGAAGGTCAGGTACCCGGGTTTCGTCAGCGACCAGTCACCCCAGGCGAATCCGCTGATGTGCGCGGCGTTGATGCCGATGGTGCCGGACACCTTGGCCTTGAGGTTGGGCAGGAAGTCGGTGCAGGAGACGGAGTCGAGGGCCTGCCACACGACGCTGATCTGGGTGCGGTTCGCGTCGGTCCATCCGTCGCCGGCCAGGGTCACGCCGAAGTTGTCGGACAGCTGCTTGGTGATCTCGGAGATCGGGGCCTTGTCGCCCGGCCAGGGGTGGCTGACGGGGCAGGGGGCGTGGATGCCGACCACCGACGGCCCGACCGTGGGTTTCTCGCCCTCGGCCGTTGCTGATGCTGCTAGAACAATTCCTGCGATGGCCACTGCTGCGGCGGTGAGCCAGATCACAAGTTTGCGCATCGCATCTCCTGTTTTCGGGTACGGACTTGGAAAGGGTCTCTCAGGATTCTCAGGAAGTCAAGTTCAGGGGAGAGTCGGGATGAACCCCGGTCTAATCACTTTTGTCGGAATGCGTGCCAGGACGTCGTCCGGCCCGCGAACGCCGGGTGCTTCGGGGGAGGCCCTGCCCGGTGTGCTGTGTTGTTGACTTTTGTCCACAATGGTTCTGGCCGCCCCGCCGAAATGGTTCAGGCTGCCCCGCCGGTCGGGTTGTCCCGGGAATGAGTGTGATGCCGGTTCCGTCCCCACCGGTGGACTAGTCTGCGGTCATGTCACTGTTCGAACTCCGCCGCACCGACCATCCCACGCCCGAGGCCGAGCGCGCCGCCATCGTGGCGGATCCGGTGTTCGGTAAGTTCTACGCCGACCACATGGCCGTCGCCGACTACACCGAGGGCCTCGGCTGGCGCGACGCCCGCATCATCCCGACGGGCCAGTGGCAGCTGCACCCCGCCGCCGCGGTGTTCCACTACGGTCAGGAGATCTTCGAGGGGCTGAAGGCATACCGCCACGCCGACTCCTCGGTGTGGCTGTTCCGTCCCGAGAGGAACGCGCGGCGTTTCATCTCCTCCGCCGAACGCCTCGAGATGGCACCCCTCCCGGAGAAGCTGTTCCTCGCCTCCCTCGACGAACTGGTCGCGCTGGAGCAGGCGTGGGTGCCGCAACCCGACGGTGAACGCAGCCTGTACCTGCGTCCCTTCGAGATCGCCGACGAACCCTACCTCGGGGTGCGCGAGGCCAAGAACTACCGCTACGGCCTGCTCGCCTCGCCCGTCGGCGCCTACTACCCGGCCCCCGTGAAGCTGTGGATCACCCCCAACTACACGCGGGCCGCGCCCGGCGGCACCGGCACCGCGAAGTGCGGCGGCAACTACGCCGCCAGCCTCGCCGCCGCCAACGAGGCCGCCGCCCACGGCTGCGGGCAGGTGCTCTACCTCGACGGCGCCGAACACCGCTGGCTGGAGGAGTGCGGAACCATGAACTTCATGATGGTCACGAACGACGACCAGCTCGTCACCCCCGCCCTCGGGTCGATCCTGGACGGCGTCACCCGCGACTCGCTGCTCACCCTCGCGCCCGAACACGGCCTCACCCCCGTCGAGCGGCCCGTCTCCATCGACGAGCTGCGCGACGGCGTCGCCTCGGGTCGGGTGGCCGAGACCTTCGCCTGCGGCACGGCGGCCGTCATCACCCCGATCGTCGGTTTCGACTCCCCCGAGCACGGCGCGCAGACCGTCGGCAACGGAGAGCCCGGCCCGCGCACCCGCGAGCTGCGCGCCCACCTCCTGGACATCCAGTTCGGCCGCTCCGAGGACCGGCACGGCTGGCTGCGCCGCGTGGCCTGAGGCCCGGCGGTGTTCCGGGCCGTCATCGGCACCCTCGGGTACGTCGTCCGCGCCGGCCGGGTGCTGCTGGTGCACCGCCAGCGCGCCGGCGACGACCACCGCGGCAAGTGGAACGGCCTCGGAGGCAAACTGGAACCCGGCGAGGACGCCGCCGCCTGCCTGAAGCGGGAACTCCGCGAGGAGGCCGGGATCGACGCGATCTCCCTGCGGCTGCGCGGAACCGTCGCCTGGCCGGGGTTCGGTTCGGACGGCAGCGACTGGTTCGGGCTGGTCTTCCTCGTCGACGCCTTCGACGGCGAACCCCCGGAGCGCAACGACGACGGCCCGCTGCGCTGGGTTCCCCTGGCCGGGCTCGGCGACCTGCCCATGTGGGAGGGTGACCGCCACTTCCTGCCCCTGGTCTTCGACGGCGGACCCCAGTTCCACGCCGTCATCCCCTACCGCGACGGCCAGGTGATCCCCGAGGGGGTCGCGGTCACCCGCGTCTGACGGCCGACCTGCGCCGATCGGGACCTATCGGGACCTCCGTCCTCCCACGCGGTTCGGAACGGTGTCTCAGTTTGTTCTCAGATACTCCTCAGATAATGCGCGGGGAAGTGGTCCATGTCGTACTTTTGGATGGCGCGGGGGCTTACGAAGCGGGAGCTGGTGTGGCCGGAGGGGACGGCCCGGTCGGCGCGCCCGGTCCCGTCGTGACGATCCGACGATTTCCTGAAGTTCCTAGTCAAAGGGTGTTTCATGCTTTCCCGAGGGGTGTTTGGGAGGGGCTGATGATGTTGGATCAGGGCGGGTTCGCGAGGCTGCGGAGGGTCTCTGGCAGGCCCGGTCCGCTCCTGACGGAAGGCTGAGAATCTTTAGAAAAACCTGGTCGCCGGTGTTACGCTCGCAGCGATGCCGGCATGTTCGGCACGGTGACGAGATTCAGTGCCCCGCGGAAAGGATGTGAACACGTGAATCCGACCAGCTCCGGGCCCGCCTGCGGGCCGAGCCGACGTGAGATCCTGCGCTTCACCTCGATGCTGGGTGTGGCCGGTTTCGGGTTCGCGGCAGGCGCCGCCACCGCAGCCCGGGCAGCAGATTTCGCCGATGACTTCCAGCAGGCCGTCCGCTACGCGCCGGGCCGCAACCTCAGATCCGGTGAGGCGACCAGGGCCAGCGGAATCGTCATCCACTGGTGGGGGGAGCCCAGTGGCCTGTCCCACCAGAGCGTGGTGAACTACCTGTCCGGCGAGAACGTCCGCTGGTCCTCCGCTCACTACGTGGTGAGTGGGGAGCGCGTCACCCAGCTCGTCGGCCTGGAGGACACCGCATTCCACGCGGGCGTCTACGACATCAACGCCCAGAGCATCGGCATCGAGTGCCGCCCCGAGATGGATGACGCCACCGTGGACAGGGTTCGCGACCTGGTGCAGAAGCTCAACGGTCGTTTCGGTCCCCTGTGGCTGGAACCGCACCAGGCGTTCTCCTCCACCGGCTGCCCGGGTACCTACATGAGTAGGATTCCGGAACTGAAGGTCTTGGCGGCGGGCTCCTCGGAATTTCCGTCGACCCCCAGCGTGGTCGATGAGAACGACGGGCTCCTGGACGTGGACGGGTACTGGGGTTCCGCCACCACCCGCCGGCTCCAGGAGGTGCTCGGCACACCCACCGACGGCGTGGTGTCGAAGCAGTACACCGGCTGGAAGACCGCCAACCCGGCCCTGGTCAGCGGCTGGGAATGGGTCTCCGGAGCCGCCGCGACGGGGTCGGCCGTCATCCGGGCGATCCAACAGGTGGTGGAATCCGAGGTCGACGGTTTGATCGGCCCGGACACGATTCGCGCCATTCAACGGCACTTCGGTGTCACCGAGGATGGAAGCTTTCCGGAGGGGGCGGCCGGCATCGCCGAGATGCAGAAGGCCCTCAACGCCGGAAAGTTCTGAGAGGCATGCGCATGAGTGACTGAGTGCAGCGCCTCCGAACAGACGAGGTCGGTACCGGGGATCCTGGTTTCCGACCTCGCCTGGGTCGCCTGATCGACTGCCGCGGCGCGTGGGATCCACAGGGGAACGGACCCGCGACCTGACCGCGACCGCAGAGTTCCGTCGACTCCGTCGCCTCGGGGGGGGTGCCAGGGAGACAACGGGGGAAAGCCTCCGGCGTCACCGGGGACCGGGTGGTGACACCGGAACTGGAGAACCGGAACCAGCGATGACCAGCACGATCAGGCGGCCCGGGTCCTTGTGTGCCACACCGTGGTGGCCGCGCGGGAGGACGTGTCCTGAACGGGCGATGTCCTGCGATGAGGGCCACGGGGCCTGTATTCCCTGAAACCGGTGAGGCGTCGCGTGAACGCCGGCGAGTCGCATGCCGCGAGCCCGATCCGGTCTGGCTCCCGCTGAGGAGCGGTGTTCGTGTCGAAACCCACCGATCCGCCGTCGGCGTCCGGTCGGGCCGGGACCGAACGCCGGGACGTCCGCGGAGCCGATGCGGCGGGGGTTCTGGAGGGCCCCGGGGCTCGCTCAGATTGCCCGCTGTTTATTTTCAGTTGCAAAGTTAAGTGGGTTGGTTTGTCGTCCTTTCGGTTGCCTTCGTGGCCCCGGTGGTGCCCCGTCCGGGCCGCCCCCCAGGTCGCTCGTGTGCCGGTTCGAGCCCGCGGTTTGAGCGGACCAGCGGGTAAACCCCCTAGTCAAAGCCACATTGCGTCCACATGGTCGAGTCCGGGGGGCGGCTGCCCTGGTGGCGCCGGCGCCTCCGTCGTTCTTCTTCCAACTTTCACGCAGATAAAAAGGCCGAACGGGGAAGGCTGGGGAGAGCCTGAGATTTCCTCAGGGGGTGACCCTCTCGGTGTTAGGCTCGCAGAGCGTCGTGAGGTTTTCGATGCACACAAGGGTTTGATCTTCTGACGGAGGGGCCCATTCGTCACGGATCGCTATCACTGAATGAACAAGGTCAACGAACAAGGAATGGATCGATGACGATTATGCAACCGCGGATGTCTCGTAGGAGCATCCTTTCCACCCTCGCAGTCGGTGTTCCCGCAATGGGAGTTCTGGGAGCCATCAACCTTGTTGGCGCAAACTCCGCAGCCGCCGCTTACTCGGGCTCGGATTTCCTTCAGACCGCTGCCACCAAGAATGGTTGCCCCTACATCTGGGGCGATGCCGGGCCTTCGAGTTTCGACTGCTCCGGACTGGTTCTGTGGTCGCTCACCCAGCTCGGAATCTCCTTCCCGCGCACCTCCGGTGAGCAGTACAACTCCTGCTACCCGATCGACCTCGGTCAGGGCCTGGCGACCCCGGGCGCCATCCTGTGGTTCCCCGGCCACATCGGCATCTCCTGCGGTGACGGAGGAACCTCCTTCGAGGCGCAGAGCGAAGAGGTCGGAGTTGGCTACTTCACCGGCACGGGATGGACCGCGGCCGGTCTGGTTCCGGGCCTCGACTACAGCGGCGCGCCGGGTGACGGCGGCTCCGGCGGCGGCGGTGGCGGCGATGGTTCGCTGAGCGTTGACGGCTACTGGGGCAGCGCCACCACCAGCAAGCTCCAGGAGGTGCTCGGGGTCTCCGTCGACGGTACGGTCGCCAGCCAGGCCCAGTCCTGGAAGGCCAGCAACCCCGGTCTGGCCAGTGGCTGGCAGTGGGTTCCCGACAGCTCCGCCAACGGATGTGAAGTGATCCGCGCGGTCCAGCAGAAAGTGGGTGCCCAGGCCGACGGCCTGATCGGCCCGAACACGATCAAGGCCATTCAGGGTCATTTCGGAACCGTTCAGGACGGGTGCTTCTCGGACCAGTCCTCCTGCGTCATGGCGATGCAGAAGGCGCTCAACAACGGATCCTTCTGATCTTCTTGGTGCGGACCCCTTTATCACCGGGGTCCGCACCGAATTCCTCACCATCTTACCGGTGTTCCAGTTTCGCCGTCGGGGCTGCTTTCCATAATGGCATGATGCGTCTCGAACCTGTTTCATGAAGCTGGAAATTCTGACGGCAGGATTTCCTGCACCCTCACCTGATCCCTGAGGGATGTTCCACCGTGAGTCGATGTCGTTGACATCGCTGAATCCGCCGTCAGCTCCCTAACCATTTCTGATTCATTTCAACTGAGCTCAGCTTGGAGCCGCCGGCAGCGGGCCAAGCTGGAAGGAACTGATAGTCCATGCATTCAATCGATTCACATTCCACCGGTCGCGGATTGAGTCGTCGCGCGGTTCTACGGTCCGCATCTGTCCTGGGTCTGGCGGGTTTCGGGCTCGTGGGTGCGGGGTCCCTGTCGGCCCACGCCGCTGATTTCGCCGACAACTTCCAGCAGGCGATCAACTACGACGCGGGCCGTGCCTTCGCATCCGGAGCGGCCGCCTCGGTGACGGGCATCGTCGTCCACTGGTGGGGAGAACCCAGCGGTCAGACGCATCAGGGCGTCGTCGACTACCTGGCTGGTGACAACGGGGCCGAGGTGTCGGCCCACTACGTGGTCAGTAACGAGGGAATCACGCAGATCGTCGATCTGGGAGACACCGCCTACCACGCCGGCGTCTACTCCATCAACGCGCAGAGCATCGGCATCGAGTGCTGTCCCGAGATGGACGAGGGCACCCTGCAACGGCTACGCGGCCTGATCCAGAACCTCAACGGACGTTTCGGCCCGCTCTGGCTCGAACCCCACAAGGCATTCGTCCCGACGGGTTGTCCGGGAACCTACGTGAACAAGATCCAGGAACTCAAGATCCTGGCAGCCGGGTCCGCCGATCAGATTCCACCGACCCCCGGCGATCCGATGCCCGTCCCCCCGGAGCCGGATCCCGGCGCCGGCGGGAACGCTCCAGAGGACCCGGCGACTCCTCCCAGCTCGCTCCAGGTGGACGGATGGTGGGGTACCTCGACCACGAAGCTCCTCCAATCGGTCCTGGGAACCCCGGTTGACGGTGTGGTCTCGGGCCAGAGCAAGATCTGGCAGGCCAAGAACCCCGGCCTGGTCAGCGGCTGGCAGTGGGTCCCCGAGGGATCCACCACGGGCTCCGAGGTGATCCGCCAGGTCCAGCAGAAAGTGGGCGCCGAGGTCGACGGGCTGATCGGCCCGAACACGATCAAGGCCATCCAGAAGCACTTCGGAACCGTCCAGGACGGGTGCTTCTCGGAGCAGTCGTCCTGCATCATGGCGCTGCAGAAGGCCCTCAACAGCGGCACCTTCTGATTGATGTCGCGGGGCGTGGAGTCGAAGCGGGACCTACGCCCCGGCCATTCCTGACGGTCGGACCTCGTCGCGCGTTTCTCGGCGCGTGACGAGGCCCGACCGTTCTCGCGGGACACCGTCTCCTCCTCGACGCGCATCGCGGCCGTGACGCCTTTTCCTGCCGAGGAAGGCCGTCGGCGGCATCCTCTGGAGCTTCCGATGTTCCCAGGTGATGTCCGGGGTTTCCCTTGGATCCGTTTCCCACGGTGTTAAGCTCACGGCAGCGTCGTGAGGTTCGGCGTGGAAACAGGGCTCGATTCCCTGGGGGAGGGACCTGATCCGCCAGGGGTCGGCCGTGATCTTTGAGGTTGAGGAGTCCGCCATGACGATTGTGCGCCCACGATTATCCCGCAGGAGCCTGCTCACCGCCGCCGTTCTAGGGGGGCCGGTCGCGGGCTGCCTGGGTGCGGCCAACCTGCTCGGTGCGCCACCGGCCGTGGCCGCCGCGTCGGGACGGGACTTCCTCCAGGTGGTCACGAGCAAGGCCGGGTGCGCCTATACCGCGGGCGGTTCCGGGCCGGAGGTCTTCGACAGCCCCGGATTGATCCACTGGGCACTGGCGCAGCTCGGGATCTCCTTCCCGGGAGCCTCGGGCGAACAGATCAACGCCTGCACAGTGATCGATCTCAACGAGGCCAAGAAAACCCCCGGGGCGCTCCTGTGGCTCCCCGGCACAATCGCCGTCTCCTGCGGTGACGGGGTGACCACCTTCGAGGCGCGCGACGAGAACAGCCTCGTCGGCTACTTCACCACCGAACCGTCGGGCTCCAAGAGCTGGACCAACGGCGGATTGATCCCGGCGCTCAGCTACGCCTCACCGCCTTCCACGGTCCTGACCGTCGACGGCTACTGGGGACCCAGCACCACCCGGCGCCTCCAAGAGGTGCTCAAAACCTCCGTGGACGGTCAGGTCTCCAGCCAGGCGGTGTCCTGGAAGGCCAAGAACCCGGGACTGACCGGAGGGTGGGAGTGGGTTCCCGACAACCAGGCGTCTGGATCATTGGTGATCACTGCGCTCCAGCAGCGGCTGGGAATCGACGCGGACGGACTGATCGGTGCCGGCACCATCCTCGCCCTCGAGAAGTACTGCGGCACCCCCCAGGACGGGTACTTCGGGGAGGCCTCGGCCTGCATCAAGGAATTGCAGAAGAAACTCAACAGCGGCGTCCTCTGAACCGGTCCGCCGCGTGTGCGGGGAGTCGGCACGCGGCTGCCAGCGGACTCGTGGGCGCCTCGGCCACCACCACGAAACCGGACAGGATCGTGCCGGCGGCTCCTACGCCGCTGGAGCGACCTCAGGGATCGTTCCGGGAAAACTCAGGGGCGTGCAGCTCTGGTGTCGCCGCGGTTGCGCGGCGACACTGGAGTTCTGAAGTTCTGTGAAATGGAGGACGAAATGAGTGAAGAGCAACACGGCCGGGAGGTCCACGAGGCCGAGAACACCCGGCCCGGGGACGCCGGGGCTCCCGAGGGGGAGATGATTCCCGAGGAGAACCCGCGGAGCAGGACGGACAACGAGAAGCTGGACGACGCCGCACTCAGGTTCATGACGGACGCCGCCTACGCCGTCGCCGGGTTCGCCGGGCTCGTCGGGGAGAAGGCGAGGACCTTTTACGACGAGCAGCGCGCCGAGTACGCCAGGACCCACCCGGACGTCGAATCGCCCGGCGCCAAGGAGTTCCTCGAACAGCTCGGCAACCACCTGAACCGATTCGTCGACGAGATCAGCCGCGGTTTCCGTGACCTCAGCGACAAGGGACGCAAGGTGATGAACACCACCAGGTCCGAAACCCCCGAGGAAGGGCAGAAGACCACGGACACCCCGGTCGAGGGATCCGAACCCGAGGAACCCCGCACGGAAGAACCCAATGGCGAGGAATACGGCGAGGAGTACACACAACCCGAGAACACATAGCCGTCCCCCCGGAGCCGGGGTGGTTTCGACTCGGCTGTCCGCTTCGCTCACGTGCTGGCTCAACCGGGCTTCAGGGGTGGTTTCGATACGGGTCGCTCGTTCCTCGCGCCCCGGCTCATCCAGCTTTGGGAAGGTTCATCGCGGCCCGGCCCAACCGGGCGGGGGAGGAGGAACGTGACCCGGTCGTTCGGGTGAGCGGCAGGAGCTAGGATTCCCCTCATGCCTCGTCACACCATCAGCACCATGATCGGGAAGCTCGTCAAACAGGTGGCACGGCTTAGGGGCAGTGGTTCGGCGCTGCCCGGGCTGGTGGTCGAGAGGATGGACCGCGGATACCTCAGGCGCACCCTGGAACCCCTCCCCGGTGGCGTCGTGCTGGTCTCGGGCACCAACGGCAAGACCACCACCACGAAGGTGGTCACCGAACTGCTGCAGGCCGTCGGGTACAAGGTGTTCACCAACCGCACCGGATCGAACTTCTCCCGCGGCGTGATCTCCGAACTGCTGCCGCTGGTCAACTGGCGCGGCAGGCTCGACGCCGACATCGCCGTCCTGGAACTCGACGAGGCCTGGGCCGTGCACTTCGTCCGCCAGGTCAAGCCGCGCATGAGCCTGTTCCTGAACGTGATGCGCGACCAGCTCGACCGGTTCGGTGAGATCGACACCGCCGCCGAGATGCTCGCGAAGAACGCCGAGGCCGCCACCGAGGCGGTGATCCTCAACCGCGACGACCCGCGCGTCTACCGGATCCGGGAACGCGCCAAGGCGGAGGCCGTCTACTTCGGCACCACCGACGAACTGCTGGCGCTGATGCCCACCGACGACACCCTCAAGGGCGGCCAGGCCCGGGCCAACCACGAGGCCCGCGCCGACGTGCTGCTGAAGGCCATCGACGGGCGACGCGCAACCTACGAGATCGACGGGGTCGAGCACGTCGTCGAGATGAGCCTGAACGGTGTCTACAACCTCATCAACGCCGCCGCCGCCCTGACCCTGGTGCGGCGGATCGTCGGCGACGCGGTGCCCACGCAGAAACTCCTCGAGGCCCTCGGCAACGTGCGACCCGCGTTCGGCCGCGGCGAGACCATCACCTACAAGGGCGTCCCGATGGAACTGGTGCTGGTGAAGAACCCCAGCGGTTTCCGGTTGTCACTGCTGTCCTTCGCCGACGGCAGGGCGGACAACATGATCGCCATCAACGACAACTACGCCGATGGTCGCGACATCAGCTGGTTGTGGGACGTCGACTTCACCCCCCTCGACTCCGTCGCGCTGGTCACCGGAACCCGCGCCGACGGGATGGCGTTGCGCCTGGCCTACGACGACGTCCCCGTCGGGGAGATCGAGGCCGACCTGCAGCACGCCCTCGACCGTTTCGCCGCCCTCAACCCGGGCAAACCGAAACGCATCTACACCACCTACACCGCCATGACGGCCCTGCGGAAACTGATGTCCGGACTGGCCCTCGGCCAGGACCAGGAGGCGGCGGCATGATCCGCATCGTCCAGCTCTACCCGCGCGACATGAACCTCTACGGCGACTGGGGCAACGCCCGCGTGCTCCAGAAACGCCTCGAATGGCGCGGAATCGACGCCGAGATCGTCGACCACAACCCCGGCGATGACACCGACCTCGGATCCGGGGACATCTTCCTCGGCGGCGGCGGCCAGGACGCCGGGCAGGACAAGATCCAGGAAGACCTCCAACACCACATCGACGAACTGGCCCGCCTCGTCGAGGACGGCGCGCCGATGCTGCTGATCTGCGGCATGTACCAGCTGCTGGGCCGCACCTTCGTCACCGGCGAGGGAAAGATCATCAAGGGAGCGGGCATCCTGCCGCTCGACACCCGCGCCGGCACCGACCGGCTGATCGGCAACGTCACCCTGGAGTCCCCGGAGTTCGGGGAGGTCGTCGGGTATGAGAACCACTCCGGCCGCACCTACGTCGACGACGGTCACGAGCCCCTCGGGAAGGTGCTGCGGGGCGCGGGCAACAACGGCGAGGACCAGCAGGAGGGGCTGCGGTACCGCAACGTGATCGGCACCTACCTGCACGGCCCGATCCTGCCCGCCAATCCGAGGGTCGCGGACTTCCTGATCGCCAAGGCCCTCGAACGCCGCGGCATGCCGGCGGACCTGGCGTCGCTGCCCGTCGACGAGGTCGCCGCGAAGGCCCACCACACCGCCAGGAACCGGCCGCGCTGACCCTGTGCGCGGGGCAAGGCTACCTGGCGTCCTTCAACCTCAGGGGAACCGTCACCGACAGGACGAGCACGCCGAACAGCAGGATCGGCATGGCGTTTTTGGTGCCCCAAGCCGCCGGCAGACAGGTGGCAATCATGACGATGGGGGTGGCCAAACTCTTGCTGACGACCATCCTGAAACTGAGCATCGTCACCGCCACGATCAGCAGATAAACCGGAAGATAGGGGTTGAAGGCCGTTGTCCCGGTCTGAGCGATGATCTCCTGGCCGGCCAGAGGAATCTGGAGCAGCAATCCAGCGATGATCCCGGTAACCACCGATTTCACGTGCCGGAGCCCGTCGGGTCCGTCATCGGTGGATGACGGATCTTGCAACCATGATCGACGGGACAGCAACATCAACCCCGGTGTCATGAACACCGCTCCTCCCATCCAGGGCAGTGGGGAGTTCAACGGCACGGTCAAGGACTGTGACAAGACGACCAGGAGAATGCCGGTGCCGGTCGAGAGCAACGCAGCAGCGTACCCACGGGAGACGAAACCTGCCAGTACCGAGACGAGGACGCTGGCGATGATGCTGACACCGATCTGTACCTCGGGGACGGGGCTGATCGGTGCCTTGCGCGGGTCGAAGGATGCACTGAGAAACACCAGACCGATCCCGAGGAATCCACCGAGGAGCAGACCTGTCACGCAGCGGCAGAGGATTTCAATCGTGACGGGCTCCTCCGCGGCGTTACGGACCTCACTCTTGGTGTCGGGCATACCCACCTCCCGGTGCTGGCCGTTTTCCGCGACTGGTTGTGCTTTCAAGGGACAAGGCTATCGCCGAGCCGGTTCAGCCGAATGTGTCGGAGTGACCGTGACCGATGGATGGGCAAGCGGGATTTCCGCGCCACTCCTGTGGTCGAGAAATTTTTTCAGCCCTGTGGTGCAGGCTTCAATCGCATGAGGGCCCGAGAAGAACCGGTGGAGAGAGCCAACGGTGACCCCCTCGTCCTTTACCGTGGATTACGAGGAGTTGCACCAGCAAACCTGACGTGTCGGGTGCGGTCCAAGGGATCGTGTGGTGCTCCTCCGGACGGTTGACGCTCGGGATGAATCAACCCGGGTGGTTCCCGTTCTGGTCACAAATGAATGCCCAGAAAATCAGACGCCTGTTTCGTTGTCAGGTGTCCGGGTGATGCTTCATTGCCGATCGCGCATAAGTATGTCTGCCGGCAGTGAAACGCGCCCGAAAACCGTGAGGAGAAGAATCGAAATGACCATCGAGCGAACCGGTATGTCACGTCGGCGCCTCTTGACCACCGCCGCGGTGGGGGTACCCGCTATGGGTGTCCTCGGGGCGGTGAACCTGCTCGGAGCTCCCGCCGCGAAGGCCGCCCGGCTGCCCGTCGACGGAGTGTGGGGATGGGGCACCTCGAGGGCTCTCGAGTACTTCCTCAGCCGCGTCGTGTTCCCAGGCGCCAACCTCAACGACGGCGGGCAGATCCGCCGCCAGCCTTCCTCCTGGAGTTCGGTGAATTCCGGCCTCGGATCGGGCTGGGAGTGGGTGCCTGATCGCTTGGCGAGTGGCTCTGCGACGATCGACCTCATGCAGCGCTGGCTGGGAGTCGGCAGGGATGGTCTGATCGGCCCTGCCACCATCCGGGCCCTGCAGGCCCACTACGGCAAGGTCACGGATGGCGTCCTGGATGAAGGCTCCCCGACCATTGCCGCGCTCCAGGCCGAGATCAACCGCTACCTCTAGTCGGTGCGACGACACCGGGCCAGGGAAGTGGCGGTCGGCCCCTGCTTTTCCCTCGGCCCGGTGCCTGTCCATCCCGCATGAAGACAGGTGAAGGAATGATCATGAAACAACCTGAAATCTCCCGTCGACATCTACTGACCACCGCCGCGGTGGGTGTGCCCGCGATGGGCGTGCTCGGAGCGGTGAACTATTTCGGCTCCCCCGCCGCGAATGCCCGCACCGTCGTCGCCGACGGCTGGTGGGGCACCTCCACGACCAAGGCCCTGCAGGATTTCCTCGGACTCGCTCCCACCGGCAGGGTGGAGAGCCAACCCGTTTCCTGGGCCGGGTCGAATCCCGGCCTGGCCAGCGGCTGGGAATGGGTTCCCGACGACGCCGCGCAGGGCGCACAGGTGATCAGGTCCCTGCAGTGGTACGTGGGTGTCGCCCAGGACGGTCTGATCGGTCCGGTCACCATCCGGGCGCTCCAGGCCAAGTTCGGGCAGGTGCAGGACGGGATTCTGGACGGTCCTTCTCCGACCATCCGGGCGCTTCAGAGTCGTATCAGCGGTGGCGTCCTGACCTGATCCTCGGTGGCGGTGAAACAGCGGTTGCGCAACAACTCGACGCGAAGAGTGCGTCTTCTCGGTCTCGAGGTGGCGTTGAGTGTTGCGCAACCGTGTACTTTGCGCGGGCACCCCTCCATCGGTTTTGGGCCCGGGCCCCGGGGCGGCTGATCATCCGATAGCCTCGATGGGTGCCCCTGCCATCGTTGCCGGCCCTGAACCGCAGCCTGCCCGTCACGTCGCACTCCAGCCGGGTGCGGCACGTGGTGGAGCTGTTTCGTGCGCACGCCGACGACCCGCGGCTACCGGTGCTGCTCAACGCCTTGGTGGGGAAATCCAGCTATCACGCCCTGCTGGCGGTTGAGGCCGCCCGGGTGCTGGGCGACACGGCTCGTTTGAAGGAGCTCGCGAAGCACTCCTCGCGACGCGTTCGGCTCCGGGCCGCGGCCCTGCTTCCCCTCAGGGTCACCGACCCGACGGTCTTCGCCACCGACTACGCCACCCGGCCGATCGCGGAGCGGCGACGCCTTCGCCGCCGGATCATCGACGAGGGCCACCGCGACCTGGCCGCGGCGCTGCTGGAGGCGCCCCTTCCCGACCGGGAGCGCGCCGGGATGCTGATCGCCTGCGACCCCGACACCATCGCGGATCACATGCCCGAGCTGGGTGATCTGGTACCGAACCTGGCCGCCCTGGCCCATCGACATCCCGATGTCGTTCTCGCCGAGGTGCGGCGGCGCCTCGACGGCGCCCCTGCCGATCGCCGCGCCGCCATCTGGAGGTGGATCGCGCCCGCCGTTCGTCACCTGGCCCGGGCCAGGCCGCGGGAACTCGCGCTCCTGGTGTCCGCGGCGGAGGCCACGCGGGGGCTCCCACCGCTGTTCCGCGACGTCGCGGGACCTTTGCTGTCCGCCGCCCCCGACGAGATGTCCCGGCTCCTGACCCTCACCCCCACACACCACTTCTCGGGCAGGTACGGGATCTGTGGGCGAATCCGTCGGCGTTTCCGGGAGCTGACCCGGGAACAACGGACCCGCATCCTGCGCGCCGCGCGCGGCGACGAGCGAGAGGTCGCCTGTCTCCTGCGGGGCCTGCCGCCCGGTGAACGGGCCCGGGCCTTCGCCGATGCCTACGAGGGAGTCGAGCTGCGCGACCGGGACTGGGGCGAGGAGATGCTCGACGCCCTGCCCCGGGAACTGCGGGAGACGCAGGCGGCCCGGATGGCGGGGTTGCCCGTCAACCAGGGGCGGGAGGAGCAGCTGCGGTTGGCCGCCCAGCTCGCCCCCGACCAGGCCCTCGCCGTCGCCGAACCCTGCCTGAACTCCAGCGACACCGAGGAACGCGGGGCGGCCTGGCATGCGATTCTCGCGTCCGCGCTGCGCAGTCGCGATCCGCGGGCGATCGTGGTGGCCTTCGCCCGCATCGAAATCCTCGCCACCGAACAGGACCCGGTGCGCAACGCCGCGACGGCCGCCCTGGCGGTGGCCAGCGGACAGCTCCTGGACCTGATTCCGGCCGAACGCCTGGGAAAGCTGACGGACGTGCTGGCCGGCGCCCGCGACACCTCGTCCGAGACCTTCGCACACCTGCAGGGCGCGCTCTGGCGGCTGATGATCCACCGCGCCCAGCTGGGCGCACCGGTCCAGGAGCAGGTGGAGCTGCTGACCCGGCTGCCCAATTCCTGCTCCGGCGCCGCGCTCGCAGCCGCTGGCCGGGTGCTGGCGGGAAGCCCGTTCCTGCCCATCCCGGTCGTCGCCGCGAAGACCTTGGTGACGGGGTTCGCCCAGACCCTCAGAACCGAGGCCGACCGCGGTGAGTACGACCAGGCGAACTGCCTGGCCGCGATCCTCGGGCGCGGACGCCAGGACCTTCCGGAGATCACCAGCATCATGCGCCGGGCCATCAGGTCCCACGATCCCCGGACCATAGACCGCGCGATCCTGACCTGGCTGGCGGCCCCGCGGACCCGCAGCGAGCGGCTCGCGGGGCTGTTGAAACTCGACCCCTCGTTCGCGACCCTCGAACACGTCCAGGAACACATCTGCCGTCACCGTCCCGACCTGGCCGGGATCCTGTACCGAAAGATCCCGATCTCCGGGCGGCTGCACGACGACACCCCCTACGTCGGGATCGCGCCCGGGCCCTTCGACGGCTGGCTGCCCGAGCAGAGCCGTTCCTACGCGCAGGCCCTGGCCCGGTTCGTCGACGACACCACCCAGGATCGGTGGCGGAGGCTGGCCGCCGTGGACGTGCTGGGACGGCTTCCCTGGGTCACCTCCGAGGCACTCGAACCGGACAGCCCGGAAATCGGGATTCGGGAGGCGCAGCTGGCGGCGGCGTTCCGGTCGCCCGCGGTGGAGTGGTCGCTGACGGACTTCCTGACGGTGCTGGACACCGATCTCGCCCCGGCCGCGATGCTCGCCGCGACCCGTGTCATCGACGAACTGTCACCCGCTGCGACCACCGAGGCCCTCATGGTCGTCGCCACCGACCAGTGGCGGAAGGTGAGCGTCCGCAAACAGGCCGTGCGGCAGGTGGCGCGTCTGCACCGTCCCGAGGCCGCCGAAATGCTGGTGGACCTGGCCATGGACGTCACCGTTCATCGTGACGTGCGGTTCGCGGCGACCACGGGTCTGATCGAACTCCTCGACGACGAGTGGGCGTGGGAGGCGCTGTCCGATGCGGCCGCCGGTGGTCGCGAGGCCGCTCTCGTGCTCGCCGGCATCACCCCGGCACGGATGTCGGTCAGGCACCGGGCCCGGTTCGGGGAGATCCTGGCGAAGGCCTCGCCGGAACCGGCACTGGTGAGGGCCCTGCCCAGGTGGAGTTTCTGGACCCCGAAAGTGGCCGGGCGGATACTCGAGCTGCTCTCCTCGAAGGAACTTCCCGTCCAGCGGGCGGCGGTGTGGGCGCTGGGGAGCGCGGGCTCCGGGTTGCGGTGGGGCATGCTGCTGGTGGTGGTGGCCGGGATCGCGGCGGCAGCGGCCGACGAACCGGTCGACTCCACGGAGGAGCTGCCCAGTCAACGCCTGCTGGAGGACGTGATCGCAGCGCTTCTGCCGGAGGGTTCCCGGGCGCGGATGGAGCAGCGCGACCGGTTGAAGGAGCTGGCCGCGGCGCTGGCGGAGTTCCCGCACACGGCCCGGCAACGCTGGCAGGTGCTGCTGGCGGCCATCGACTGGGATGATCCGCTGGCCGACCTGAACGATCTCGCCGAGGACGTCGCCGACCCGATGCGTTCCCGCGAGATCCTCGAACTCACCGAGGAGACACTCGAGGAGTTGCGCGACGCGCGGCTGCACGTCGATTTCACCACCACCATCGACGAGCTGCTGGCCCGCGGCGACGCGGTCACCGGAGCGATCGCCCTGGCGCTGCTGGAACACGCGGGCGACGAGGTGGGCTGGGACGATGCCTGGCGCGCCCGGCTGCGAACCGCCCGCTCCCACCCGGTACCGGCCGTGGCCGCCTGGGCCCGGGAAATCCGCGTCGAGTTCCGGTAGCCGCTTGGTCCCGACCACGCGGAACGGCACCCCGACGAGAGGGGCGACCGGCGGGCGGGGTCAGTTGTTGGCTCGTGGGGTCGTCGGGGTGGGTGGCCAGACCCGCAGCGCCCACAGCTGCGCGATCCCCGACAGCAGCAGCATCCCGGCGCACGCGAGGGCCAGCAGAGCGGGACAGACGTGCGGAAGAAGCAGCCCGCAAACCCAGATGAGGACGAACCCGCCCGCCAGCTCGCTCGAACTGGAAACCGCCATGGCGCGACCCAGGAAGCGTTTCGGCAGCGCCTTCACGCACCCGACGAACCAGAGGTTCATCGCCATCCCCAACGCGACGGCCGCCAGGAAGAACCCGGCGACCACCACCGCACCGGGCAGGCCGAGACCCGGCGGGAGAAAAGCGACGGCGGCCGCCGCGGAACAGACGGCGGAGACCAGCAGCGGCCTCGAATCGGGAACCCAGCGGGTCACGACACCACCCACCAGCAGGCCCGCGACATGGGCGGTGGAGAACATCGCCCAGCCGGCGGCGCCGCCGTAGCTGCGGGCGGCCAGCACGGGCCCGAGCAGCTGATAACCGGAGAGCCACGCGCCGGCCGCGAGGAAACCACAGACGGCGCAGGCCACCAGCCACGGCGAGCCCCGCAGGAGTGCGCGAAACCCCCCGGCAGGAACCCCGGCATCCGGTTCGCCCCCGCCACCGCCGGTGGGACCGGCGCCTTTCCCGACCGCCAGCAGGAGCGCCGCGGAGAGCAGGAAGGTCGCCGCGTCGACCAGGACGGCCACCTCGGCGGAGACCGCGCTGATCAGGACACCGGCGACGGCCGGCGAGGCGATCCGCGCCAGATTGACCAGCGTCGCCTGCGTCGCGACGGCCCTGGTCAGCTCCTCGCCCTCGACGATCTCGGCGATCATCCGCCGCGACGACGGAAGGGTCAGGGAGGACAACGCCTCCCCCAGGAACAGCAGGCCGCCGATCACGACGATGCTCGACCTGGCGTGCAGCAGACCCACCCAGAGCAGGACCTGCACCACACCCGCCAGGCACCGCAGCACCTGGGTGGTGCGGATCGGGCTGCGTCCCCGGTCCGCCAGGACACCCCCTGCGAGGGTCATCACCACCGGGGCCAGCGCACCCACCGCCAGAACGGCCGAGAACTTCGCCACCCCGTCGCGGTCACCCAGCAGCGCGAAGGCCACCGCTATGGGGGCGATGCCGCTGCCGAACGCGTTGAGCGCCTGCGCCACCGAGACGGTCAGCACCCGCCTCGCGTGGGAGCCGGTGGGGCCGACCCGTGTCGTCACGTCTTCTCGTGCTCCTCGGGGGTGTGGTGGCCTGCGGTGTGGGGGATGCCGTTGACGTAGAACCAGCGTCCGTCCACCTGGAGGAAGGAGCTGACCTCCCGCATGGTGCCGGTCTGGTTGCCCTCCTCCCATGTGGCGGAGAATGCGACCATTCCTTCGTCGTCCCAGGCCTTGCCCGCTCCGCTGTGTTCGATGGTCAGGCCGGTCCAGCGGAGTTCGGGTTCGGGATCGATCTTCTCGGGGCGGGTGTTGGGGTGCCAGGTTTCCAGTAGGTAGTCCCTGAGTCCCAGTGTGTAGGCGCTGTATCGTGAGCGCATGAGGGCGACCGCGGTGGCCGCGGGTCGGGTGCCGTCGTGGAGGGGGCCGCAGCACGTCTCGTAGGGGCGACCGGTGTCGCAGGGGCAGATGACGGGGGGATCACTCACGAACCCAGTATGTCGCCTGACGGGCAATAACGCTCAATCGATGTCGTAAAATGGTCAACGGTGAGACCGGGGCTCAGCGTTGAAGCAGGGCCAGCCGGTCACGCAGCGCGCTCCGGCGGAGATGCGGGGACGACACCCGGGCCCGGGACCTGATCCAACGCGACTGGAAGGGAACAACTTCGGTGGAAATACTCAACATCCACGGCCTGTGCAAGCGATACCCGTCCTTTGACTTGAAGGACGTCTCATTCACGATGCAGTCCGGCACCATCATGGGATTCGTCGGCAGGAACGGTGCGGGCAAATCGACGACGCTGAAGTCGATGCTGAACTTCGTCCACCCCGATTCGGGCGGTGTCGAGTTCTTCGGGCTCGATTTCCGGAGCCACGAACTGGAGATCAAGGAGCGCATCTCCTTCACCTTCGGAGAGGTGAACTTCTACCCGAAGAAACGGATCCGGGACGTCACCGACGTGTTCCGCCGGTTCTTCCGGGCCTGGGACGAGACCGCCTACCGCTGCCTGCTGGAGCGTTTCGAACTCGTCGAGACCAAGAAACTCGACGAACTGTCCCAGGGCATGCGCGTCAAATACGCGGTGGCGTTGTCGCTGTCGCACGGGGCCGAACTGATTCTCCTGGACGAGCCCACCAGTGGCCTCGACCCGGTTTCCCGCGACGACCTGCTCGACGCGTTCCGTGATGTCGTCGCCGACGAGGGCGCCAGCATCCTGTTCTCCACCCAGATCATGACCGACCTGGAGAAATGCGCCGACACCATCACCTACATCCACAAGGGCAGGATCCTCGCCAGCACGACCCTGGGGGAGTTCACCGGCTCCTACCGCACCGTCAGCGGCGAATCCGCTCGAACCGGTGACGCCGTTCGCGGACTCCTGATCGGCTGCCGGGAACGTGACGGCCGGCTGGAGGCGCTGATCCGCGCCGACAACGCCCCCGCCGCCGAGGCCCACGGCCTCCAGGTGGGTGCGGCGGACCTCGAATCCATCATGATCCACCTCGAACGGAAGTGACCACCGCCGTGAAAAACCTGCTGCTGAAGGAACTCAAACTCGCGAACCTGGTGCTTCCCGCGGTGATGGGATCGCTCTGCCTCCTCATGCTCATCCCGACCTATCCCCTCTACGTCGGGCTCATGTACATGTGCCTCGCGGTGTTCTTCACCGTCATGCACTTCCGCGAGGCCAACGACGTCTACTTCTCCATGCTGCTGCCGATCCGGAAACGCGACACGGTGCGCGCTCGGGTCCTGCTCTGCTGCCTCTTCGAGACCGCCCAGCTGGTGATCGCCATCCCCGTCGCGGTGCTGCGCAACGTGCTCTACGAATCGAACCCCGCCGGAATCGAGGCCAATCCGGCTCTCTTCGGTTCCGCGCTGATCATGTTCACGATCTTCAACTTCCTGCTGCTGACGATGCACTACAAGACGGCCCACAACATCGGGGTGCCGTTCGTGGTGGCGGGCGTGGCGGTGCTGCTCTACATCGGCGTCGCCGAGGTCCTGATCCACATCGTTCCCTTCCTCCGAACCCACCTGGACGTGGTGGGTGAGCACGTCGGGACGCAACTGATCGTCCTCGCGATCGGGGCCGCGGTCTTCGTCGCGGGCAACATCCTCACCTACCGGATCGCCGCCGCCCGCTTCGAGAGGGTTGACCTGTGAGTTCGAGAGGGTCGACCTGTGAGCAGGTGATCCCAGCGCCTCTCACGTATTGCTGGTCGCGGAGTGGGTGCCCTTGCGGGCGTCCTTGGCTCGCATCAAATCCAGGGCGATCATGCTGCCCAGGATGGCGAGCCGCAGGTCCGGGGAGGTGCTATCCGGGTAGTGCAGCGCGTATCGGTCGTGGTCGCGGCCGAAAAATGCCTCGATGACGCCTGTCCGTTCCCGGCTGACCTGTGCGACGGCCTCTTCGCTGTTCGCGTTGACCACGGTGAACTCGCGGTCGATGACGTCTCCTTTCACCGCGAGTTCCTCCCCGGAGGTGAGCGTGATGGAGAATTTGCGGGAGAAGAACCCCATCTTTCTGGCGATGGTCGCCAGCACGGAGCCGTCGCCGCGCATGACCTTGTAGGTGTCCCGCCAGAGGTCCCGAACGTCACTGACGTGCGCCAGGAGGCTGCCGTCGGCATCCAGCACGTCGAATTCACGGGCTCCCAGGAAAATGCGGCGGACGCTGCTCTCCGTGCCACTCACCACGCCGACACCCTGTCCTTGGGCATCGAGGATGTCGAACCTGGGGGAGGAATCGCTGCGGAACTGTTGCAGAATTAAGAGGTCGTGATTCAGGATGCTCATATCTCAAGGGTAAGGGGCCAGGGAAGCAGATGGGCTGGCGGCGGGGCAGTGCGGTTGCTGTTTGACCCAGGGAGGGATCGAAGACGCATCTGCCCTTCAAGGAGGGTCGCTGACATGTGGGCATGACTCCACACACTCGCCGGATCCTGAGCTCTGCTTTCAGCGAGGTCGTGGGGCCAGGATCGTCTGGGCAGCATGCAGCCGACCGATTGGGGAAGGACGCGTCACGGTCCGGCTCACGTGCTGTTGTAGCTGGTCGCGGAGCTGGCGTCCTTGGCCCGCATCAGGTCCAGGGCGATCATGCCGCCGAGAATTGCCAGCCGCCGGTCCGGGGAGGTGCCGGCCGGGTAGTACAGGGCGTACCGGTCGTGGCCGAGCAGCGCCTTGACGAAGCCTGCCCGCTCCCGGCTGGCCTGCGCGACGATCTCTTCGTCGTCCGCGTCGACCACATTGAATTCGCGGCCGAAAAAATCTCCCTCCACCATGAACACCTCCCCGGTGCTGAGCGCGATGGAGAACCTGTGGGAGAAGAACCCCATCTTCCTGGCGATGGTCGCCAGCACGGAACCGTCGCCTCGCACGATCTCGTAGGTGTCCCGCCAGAAGTCACGAACGTCACTGACGTGCGCCAAGAGGCTACCATCTGCATCCAGCACGTCGAACTCGCGGGGCCCCAGGAAGAACCGGCGAGCGCCGCTCTCCGTGCCGCCCACCATGCCGACGACCTGCTCCTGGTCGTCGAGGATGTCGAACTCGGGGGAGAGGCCGTTGCGGAACTGCTGCAAGATCAGTAGATCCTGATGTAGGAGGCCTGTTTGACTGCTCATGTCCCAAGGGTAAGGGGCCAGGGGAGCAGGATAGGCTGGCGGCGGGGGACAGCGCGGTTGCCGTTTGACCCAGGGAGGGATCGTGAATCCGCTGAGTGCCGAAGACTTCGTCGCGTGGGCCGACCGGCTCGCCAAGCTGTCATGGCCGCTCACTCTCGATGCCTTCCGGCCGGCGGCCGTCGGGTTCGGTTGGTCCCCGACCGACAGGCCCTGGGAGTTCGTGGTCGATTTCTCGAACGGGACGAGACGGATGGTGCTGTTCGGGGGCAGGTCGGGGGGAATCCACAACATGTCCTTCCCGCTCATCAAACCCCCGGGCGAATCCGCGGAGGATGCCGCGCAGCTGAACGAGCTGTTCGTCTCCTACGAGACCACCGGGACGCAGGCGTGGGGCAAACCGTTCTACACCGACCCGAGCGAGGACCCCACCGTCGCCTGGCGGCTGCCCAACCACACCGTCGCCGAAATAGTCGGCGGCCCCGACATGATCCTCTCGACCTTCTTCACACCCCAAGGGTCGTTCATCTACGGGTGAGCCGGCCCGAAGCTGGGTTCAACCAGCTTGAGGGGTCAGCGTGCCACCAGGGTCAGGACCGTGGCCTCAGGGGGGCAGGCGAAACGGTACGGGGCGAACGGCGAGGTGCCGATTCCGGCCGATACGTGCAACCAGGCGCGACGCCCCTCGACCCGGTGCTCCGACAGGCCCTTGGCGCGATCCGTCGGGAGGTCGCAGTTGGTGGTCAACGCCCCGTGGCCGGGCAAGCACACCTGGCCGCCGTGGGTGTGACCCGCGAGGATCAGCTCCACCCCGTCGGCGGTCATGGCGTCCAGGACGCGGCGGTACGGGGCGTGTGTGACACCCAGGCTGAGATCCACGCCGTCGGAGGGGGGACCGACCACGGCGGGGTAGTGGTCCAGGTCGTGGTGGGCATCGTCGGTGCCTCGCAGCTCGATGCGGTACCCACCGGCCTCGACGACGGCGCGGCGGTCGTTCAGGTCGCGCCAGGCGCCGCTGCTGGTCAGCGCCGCCCGCAGCTGTTCGGTGGCCAGCCGCTCCGGGGTCCCGGAGGTCTCGGAACGTCCCCGGGCGACGTAGCACAGCGGGTTCTTGAACTCCGGTTTGTGGTAGTCATTGGATCCGAAGACGAACCCGCCCGGCACCTCCTGCAGCCTTCCCAGCGCCGACATCAACGGCCACGTCGCGGTGTCGCTGGCGATGTTGTCGCCGGTGTTGATCACCAGATCGGGTTCCAGTTCCGCCAGCGACCGCAGGAAGTTCAGTTTCAGCTGCTGGCCGGGCAGCAGGTGGATGTCGCTGAGGTGCAGTATCCGCAACTCAGAGCCACCCGGGGGCAGCGCCGGAACCGTCACGTGACGCACCCGGAAGCGGGTGGCCTCCACCAGCCCCCAGGCGAAGCAGCCCGCCGCCACCGCGGCGAGCCCCTTCGCCACCTTGAAGGCCTTGATCACCGCTCGCCCTCCGGGGTGGCCGGAGCGCTTGGCTGCCCGGGACCGATCGTCGGGTTGCCCGTCGGCATGGGGCCCTTGGAGTAGACCAACTGGACGGTCGAGTACTTCGCCGCCCTGCTGCTGGGGAACACCTTGCCCAGGTAGGTCCCGGCGGGCTGGGGGCTGAACTGTTCCAACCTGCCGACGCTGAAGCCCTCGGCCTCGAGCGCCTGCCGCGCCTGCTCCTCGGTCATGCCCGTGACGTTCGGCACCGGGACCTTCTCGCCCTCCAGGATCCGCTTGTTCGGCTCCTGGAAGCTGCTCGCGGGGATGTCCTTGAGGGCCGCGGACATCGCGGACTTCCAGATACCGCCCGCATCCTGGCCGCCCGAACCCTCCAAGACCTTGCCGGTCGACATCCTCAACCCGTCGACCGACTTTCTGTGGTTCTCGTAGTAAGGGTTGATGTTGTCGACGGCGATGTAGGCCACGCCCGCCATGTCGGGGGTGTAGCCGGCGAACCACACGGACATGGCGCCATCGGTGGTTCCGGTCTTGCCCGCCTGGGGCCTGCCGTCCGGCATGCGCGCCCTGGTGCCCGTGCCCTGGGTCATGACCGTCGACAGCACGTGGTTGACGCCGTCTGCCACCTCCGGGCTGATCACCTGTTTGCAGTCGGCCGAGGGGATCTCGACCTCGGTGCCGTCCTTGGTCTGCACGCTCTGCAGGATGATCGGGTTGCAGTGCACGCCCCGGTTCGCGAACGTGGCGTAGGCCTCCGCCATCGACAGGGGCGTCACGTACGCGGTGCCGAGCACCCACGACGGGTATTCCGCCATCTTGCGCATGTCCTCACCGTCGGCGAGTTTCACGCCGAGTTTCTGAGCCATGTCGATGGAGGCGCAGATCCCGACCTTGGCCTCCAGCTGGATGAAGTAGGTGTTCACCGAGTTCTGGGCGGCTTTCAGCATGTCGATGACGCCGTAGGCCTTGTCGTAGTTCTTGGGTTCCCAGTTGCCCTGGAAGGTGAACGTGCCCTCGCAGTTCTTGAACTTCGTTCCCCTGAACTGCATGGTTTGCGGGGCGTCGAAAGTGGTGCTGGTCGGAACGCCCTGTTCCAGGGCGGCGCCTATCACGAAGGGCTTGAAGGTCGATCCGGGCTGGAAGCCCTCGATGCCGCCGTACTGGGTGGACACGTTGACGTTCTGCCAGGTCTCGCCCTCACCGTCGCCCAGCTTCGTGCGGCTCTGAGCCATGGCGGTGATCAGGCCGGTGCCCGGCTGGATCAGCACCGACCCGCCCCAGACCGGATCGGTGGGGCCCACTGTTTTGGCGACGGCCTCCTCGGCGGCCTGCTGGGCCTTCGGGTCGATGAGGGTCTTGATGGTCAGGCCACCGCGCTTGAGCCGGTTCTCCCGCTCCTCTGGGGTGGAACCCAGCGAGGGCATCTGATCGGAGATCAGGACGCGCCTCACGTAGTCGCAGAGGACCGGGAACGGCGATGCTTCGTCATCTTTACAGCCATTCCGTGCCCCCTGCACGTTGGATTTGTCGAAGCCCTCCTGCATGGCGGCGTTCGCCTCCTCCTGCGTGATCATCCCGACCTCGGAGGAGGCCATCCGCTTCAACACCTGGTTGCGGCGCTCGATGGCCTTCTCCGGGTGCTGGACCGGGTTGAAGGCGACGGGGTTCTGGACGATGCCCGCCAGCATCGCGGACTGGGCGAGGGTCAGGTCCTTGGCGGTCGTGTTCCAGTAGTGGTGTGCCGCAGCCTCGACCCCGTAGGCACCGTCCCCGTAGTAGGCGATGTTCAGGTAGCGCTCCAGGATCTCGTTCTTGCTGAGACGCTCCTCGACCGCCATGGCGTAGCGCATCTCACGGATCTTGCGTTCGATGCTGACGGCCTGCGCGGCCGCTGCTGCCTCCTCGTCACCGCGGGCCAGGGCCGTCTCGATCTGCACCTGCTTCACGTACTGCTGGGTGAGGGTGGATGCGCCCTGGGTGGAGCCGCTGAGGGTCCGGAGGACGGCGCGCCCCAAACCTTGGAGGTCGATGGCGCCGTGCTCGTAGAACCGGTGATCCTCGATGGCGACCTGGGCCTTCTGCATCAGCGGCGAGATGCCGTCGAGGGCGACGTAGGTGCGGTTCTCCGCGAAGAAGGTGGCCAGTTCCGAACCGTCGGCCATCAGGATCCTGGACTTCTGCGACTGCGGCGGGGTCTCGAACTCCGCGGGCAGGTACTGCATGCTGTCGGACGCGGCCTTGGCGAGGCCGCTCGCGAGAGCGACGAACGGCACGGCCAGACCCGAGAGCAGCAGCCCGCACAGTACGCTGATGGCCAGGAACATGGCCACGGATTTGCCCTTGCTTCGGGGCGCGCGCGTCTTCATGGGCCAAAGTGTACGTGAGGTTCGTAGCAGGCCACCGCTCACGCCTCCTGGGGGATTTCGTCGTCGAAGGCCGACAGGTCCGGCCTGCGGAACAGGTTGACGGCCGCCGCCCCCAAGCCACCCCACAGGGTGAGGATGGCGACGATCATCATGACGATGGCTGCTGCACTCATGCGGACACCTCTTCGGAAACCTCGTGTTCGTTGTTCTGCTCGTCGAAATCGGTGCGGATGCTGCGCCGCCACGGAAGCAGTGTCAAAACTACTGCGATGATGATCAGCGCCGCGGACATGCCCCAGCCGAAGATCACCAGCAGGTGCTGCGGGTAGTTCTCGTAGGGTTTGCCGAGCTTGCCGATGAAGTCGTTGATCAGCATGTAGCCCAGCACCAGCGGCGAGGCAACACCGACCAGCGCCATCCAGCCCCGGCCCACCTTGAAACTGGAGAAACGGTTGAGGTGGTCGCGCAGCACCGGGAGTTTGCGGACGAACCACACCGTCGCGACGATGCACGCCAGGGCCCCGCCGAGGATGCCGTACTTGTTGACGAACTCGTCGGTGATGTCGAGGAAGTACAGCCCCGTGGTGGTGGACAGCAGGAAGATGGACAGGATGGTCATCGGGATGCCGATGACGAGGGTGGCCTGCACCTTGGGGATGCCCAGCTTGTCGCGCACCGCGGAGACGACCACCTCGACGATGCTCAGCAGCGAGGTCAGCCCCGCCACCGTCAGGGAGGCGAAGAACAGCACGCCCATCAGCGACCCGAAGGGGGCCTGGGAGATGATCGTCGGGAAGGCCACGAAGGCCAGGGTGATGCCCTGCCCGGCGACGTCGGAGACCCCGAGGCCCGCCTGGTTCGCCATGAAACCCAGCGCGGCGAAGACACCGATGCCGGCCAGCAGCTCGAAGCCGGAGTTGGCGAAACCGACGACCAGGCCGGAGCCGGTCAGGTCGGTGCGGCGCTTCAGGTAGGAGGAGTAGGTCAGCATGATGCCGAACCCGACCGACAGCGAGTAGAAGATCTGCCCGAAGGCCGCCGCCCACACCGCGGGATCGCCGAGCGCGCCCCACTCGGGGGTGAACAGGGCGTCCAGTCCCGTGCCCGCGCCGGGCAGGAACAGCGACTGCACCACCAGGACCAGGAACATCACCACCAGCAGCGGCATGAAGATCTTGTTCACCATCGCCAGGCCCTTGTTCACGCCCAGCGCGACGGTGATCAGGGTGACCGCCCACACCGCCAGGATCGGGACGAACAGCGACGGCACGAAGTCGAGGCCGACCCCCGGGGCGTCCGCGACGTGCAGGAAATCCTGCATCAGGAAGGCCTTCGGATCGGACCCCCACGCCTGGTTGATGCTGAAGAGGGTGTACATCCCGGCCCAGCCGATGATCGCCGCGTAGTAGATGCCGATCACGAAGCAGACCATCACCTGCCACCAGCCGAGGCTCTCCGTCCAGCGCCCCATCCGCCGCAGCGACAGCGGAGCCGAGCCGCGGTAGCGGTGCCCGAGGGCGTAGTCGAAGAACAGCAGCGGGATGCCCACCGCCAGCAGCGCGATCAGGTAGGGAAGGATGAATGCCCCGCCGCCGTTCTTGAACGCGACGTACGGGAAGCGCCAGATGTTGCCCAACCCGACGGCCGACCCGATGGCCGCCAGGATGAAGTAGTTGCGGGAGTTGAAGCTCTCCTGCTTGGGCGCACGCTTTTCCATTGAATTCAGCTCCGAGGGTTTTGTGATGCTCCACGGCCGGGCGGTGCCCCGAGGAACGCGAAACCTTCACGACGAACGCTTCAACCTAGTACGCCCGGGATGGGAAACGGAAAAATGTCCACGAAATGGGCGATTCGTCAGACCTCAACGTCCGGGGCGCCCTCGAAGTCGGTCATGGCCACCTGTCCCTCCTCGGTGATGCCTTCGCGTTTGAGTACCACCTTGAATGTGTCCAGGACGATGCGGCAGTCGAGGGCGAAGGAGCGGGTCTCGACGTAGCGCACGTCCCAGGCCAGGCGCTCCGCCCACGGCATCGCGTTGCGGCCCTTGACCTGTGCCAGGCCCGTCACCCCGGGCCGCACCTCGTGGCGGCGGGCCTGACGGGTCGTGTACAGCGGCAGGTACTCGGGCAGCAGGGGCCTGGGACCCACGATCGACATGTCTCCCTTGAGGACGTTGAGCAGTTCGGGAAGCTCGTCGAGGCTGGTGGAACGCAGCCACGAACCGAACGGGGTGATGCGATCCTCGTCGCTGACGAGATCCTCGGTGATGTCGCGCATGGTGCGGAACTTGTACATCGTGAACATGCGACCGCTCCGGCCCGGCCTCTGCTGCGTGAACAGCACCGGGGAACCCAGATTGATGCGCACCAGCAGCGCCACCACCAACTGGATCGGGAGGCTCAGGATCAGCGCCAGGCCCGCGATCAGGATGTCGATGGCCCGTTTGACGAGGTCGTAGGGGCGGCGTTTCATCGGGACCGTCCGATGACGGCGCGCAACCGGTCGGCGACGCGCTCCATGGCGGCGTCGTCGAGGGCCGATCCGCTCGGCAGGGAGACGCCGTTGGTGAACAGGCGCTCGGAGTTGCCGTTGACGTAGGCGTCGAGGTGCTGGAACACCGGCTGCAGGTGCATCGGTTTCCACAACGGCCGCGACTCGATGTTGTCGTCGGCCAGGGCCTTGATCACGTCGTCGCGGGAGAAGCCCGCGACCCGCGGGTCGATGACGATCGAGGTCAACCAGAAGTTGTCGTGGTCGCCCTGGCCGATGGGGTGCTCGGAGCCGTCGGGCTGCCCGAAGAACGTGACCCCCGGGACCCCGTCGAACAGGGCGCGGTAGAACAGGCGGTGCTGGCGGCGACGCTCCAGCATCCGGGGCAGCCGCTCCAGCTGGGAACGTCCCAGCGCCGCCAGCAGGTTCGACATGCGGTAGTTGTAGCCGACGTCGGTGTGTTCGTAGTGCAGCACCGGCTGGCGGGCCTGGGTGGCGAGGTAGCGGATGTGGGAGGCGTGCCCCGGGTCGTCGGTGAGCACCGCGCCACCACCGGAGGTGGTCATCACCTTGTTGCCGTTGAAGGACACGGCCGCCAGGTCCCCGTAGGCCGCGGCGGGCCGGCCCCTGTGCACCGCGCCCAGCGACTCGGCGGCGTCGCTGAGGATGCGCAACCCGAACTCGTCGGCCACTGACCTGAGGCCCTCCTGGTCGACGACGTGGCCCAGCAGGTCGACGGGCACGATCGCGACGACGTCGCGTCCCTTGTCCCGCTGTTCGGCGACGGCCCTGCGGGTCAGTTCCACGTCGATGTCGCCCTCGGGGGTGGAGTCCACCAGCACGGGGGTGGCGCCCGTGTAGAGGATCGCGTTGGTGGTGGCGGCGAACGTCATCGACGCGGTGACCACCACGTCCCCCGGTTTGAAACCCAGGGTGAGGCCCGCCAGGTGCAGGGCCGCGGTGCCGGAGGACAGGGCGACGGCGTGCTTGCGGTCGCAGTAGGCGGCCAGCTCCGCCTCGAACGCGTCCACCTCCGGGCCCAGCGGCGCGATCCAGCCCCCCGCGAAGGCGCGGGACAGCGCCTCCTGCTCCAGGGAGGTCATGTCGGGTGGGGAGAGGAAGATGCGTTCGGTCACGGGCCGAGGATACCTTTCCCCGGCCCGCGGCGGCATCCGCGCGCGGAAGCTCTCAGCGGGTCACCGAGTCGAGACCCTCGGCGAGCAGACCTGCGAGGATCCGCGGGGTGTAGTGCTCCTGCAGGTGGCGGTACCCGTTCCTCGCCCACTGCCTGCGCCGCTCGATCGGGGCGGAGGCCATCTCCACCATCGCCTCGGCCAAGGCTTCCCGGTCGTCGCCCGCCACGACGATCCCGGAGTCCGCCTCGCGCACCGGGTTGTTCGGGGCGCTGGTGGCGAACACCACCGGACGGAAGGCGTACATGTAGCTGAACATCTTGTTCAGGCTGATCCCGTAGCGGTAGAGGGGGCTGTCGAGGAGGCTGCCCGTCAGGCAGTCGGCCTCCCGGGAACGCTCCAGCACCTTCGTCGGGGCAATCCAGTCGTCGAAGATGATGTTCGCCGCCGACGGGAGGGCCGCGGCCTGTTTCTGCAACTCCGGTTTGAGGGTGCCGTCGCCGACGAGCCGCAACCTCAACTCCAGGTCGGGGCGGGCGGCGCTGGCCTTGTCGAAGGCCTCGATCACGCCGTCCAGGACGTCGCCGGTGCTGTGGTTTCCGAGGTACATGAAGGTGAAGGTGTCGCGTTCCGGCAGGGTCGGTTCGGGATCCTCCGGGGCGCCGTCGAAACCGTTGGAAACCCACAGGAAGGGTTTGTCGGGCATGCCGTTCTCCCGCAGGTACTCGTCGACGTGGGGCAGCGGGGACAGCACCAGCGAGGCCCTGCGGCACAGCTTCAGCGACAACCGCGACATCACCTTCGCCAGCGGGCTGTTCTCCGACAGCTTGCCGAGATGGATCAGGGTCTCGGGCCAGACGTCACGGATCTCGTAGATGAACGGCACCCGGTACCGGCGGGCCAGTCGCATGCCCGCCCAGGCCGCGAACGGATGCACGGTGCTGCCGATCACCACATCGGGGCGGCGCAACCCGCGGGTCATGCCGGGCATCAGGGTCATCAGGGCGAAGATCACCATCCCGACGAAACGCAGGGCCGTCGAGGTGCCGTAGGCCATGGTGCGCACCCACAGCACCGGAACACCGAGCTCCTCGGTGATCTTCCTGAGCCGGAAACCCTTCATCGCCTGCTTCCCCTGCGGATAGGTGGTGCTGGCGACGATCAGGGAGGCCGACCAGCCGTAGCCCGGCAGGTAGCGGGCCAGGTCCAGGTGCCGCGCGGATCCGCCGTCCTTGGAGGGGATGTCGGCGTAGTGGTTGACGATCCAGACGTGACGGTGCGAGCCCGGGGGGCTCGGTGCTGCGCTCATGGGGATCCTTCCTGTGGTGGCCGACGATGCTACCCCGTCGCGCCTCTCAGCGCCGCCTGCCGGCCCGGTGGTCGGCGATGGCGGTTTCGTAGACGTTCTCCATCACGTCCAGGCAGTGATCCCACGAGTAGTTGGCGACCACGTGACGCCTGCCGGCCCCGCCCATTTCGCGCGCCAGGCCGGGGTCCTGCAGCAGCCGGGTCAGGGCCGCGGCGGCCGCGTCCGCGTCGTCGCGGGCAACGATGATCCCCGTCGTCCCGTCCTCGACCACCTCGGCGGGCCCGGCGGCGTCGGAGACGAGCGTCGGACAGGAACAGGCCGCGGCCTCCACGATCGCCACCCCGAAACTTTCCGAGTCCAGGCGGCTCAGGGCGACGTAGACGTCCAGCCGGCGCAGCAGGTCGGGGACCTCCGAGTTCGGGATCGCCCCCAGGAAGTCGACGCGATCCCGGACCCCGAGCCGGGCGGCCAGGGCCTCCAGGGACTCCCGGTCCGGGCCGCTGCCCGCGATCACGAGCCGCACCTGCGACTCCAGTTTCGCGAACGCCTCGATGAGGGTGTCGATGCCGTACTTGGAGTCGAGTTTCTTGATGGTCCCGATCAGCCCCGTCGGCCGCTCGTCGGGTTCCGGGGGGGAGAAGACCGCCACGTCCACACCGAAGGGCGTGATCGCGACGTCGCGGTTCTCGATCAGGGGAACGATCTCCTTGGCCATGCAGCGGCTCGTCGACGCGATCCGGGTGGGGCGGCGCAGGTTCGAACGGATCAACGCCCGGTGCAGCCACGAGACGTGGGGGAAGTCGTAGACGTCCGAACCCCACACGTTCATGACGGTGGGAACCGTCAGGCGGGCGAGGTTGAGGGTGGTGCCGTAGCCGCTGGCGTAGTGGGCGTTGACCACGTCCGGTCCGATTGCGGAGACGAGCCGCCGCAGCTGCCCGGAGTTGCGGAAATACCCGAGCCCGCCGCCGTGACGCATCCGGTGGACCGTCACCTCGTCCGAGATCCGGTGCTCGGCGGCGTCGTCCTGGGTGGCCAGGTGGACCTCGTGGCCGCGGGAGGCCAACCCGTTGATCCACTTCACGGTGTGTATCGACGCGGCATTGCCCAGCAGCAGGATTCTCACGACCTTTTCCTTTCCTCGACGGGGATCCCGGCCCCGGTTCCGTCGTCCTCGGTGATGACGCGCAACATCACGAAGGCCCCGAACCACCACACCAGGGCGACGGGGAAGTTCTTGACCAGGTGGGTGTCGGTGGCGAACGAGACCAGCGACAGCAGCAGCGCCATCGCCATCGGGGCCACCAGCGGCGGCAGCCCCCGGCGCAGGCCGCCCCGCAGCACCGGCCACAAGGCGGCCAGCAGCAGCACCAGGCCCACACCCCCCAGCTCGACGAACGCCCACAGGTAGGTGGAGTGCGGGTTCGGCAGCACCGGGCCGAACGGGGTCCACAGGTCCCAGTCGGGTTCGAGGCGCACCAGAGCGGACTCGTAGGCCATCCACGGCCACATCGTCGCCTCGCCCGTGCCGAACAGCAGCGTCGCGAGGTTCTGGGAAACGGCCGCCAGACCCGTTGCGGTGTTCCTGGCCCGGTACTCATCGGTGAGGCTCAGCAGCCGCGAGAACTCGGGGTGCAGCACCGCCAACCCCACGACCGCCGCCACCGCGACCCCGCTCAGGGCCAACCGGAAGGCGACGGCGTGGCGTCGCGGACGCCACCTCAGCAGGAGCACCAGGAGCAGCACCCCCGCCGAGGCCACCCCCGCCCGGGAGGCCGTCAGGAAC
>CAJPNZ010000018.1 GCA_905372155.1 Propionibacteriaceae bacterium | reverse complement strand
CCCCCGTCCCGACCGCGACCGCCCCCCACCACCAGGTGCGCCACTTGGTGGTGACCCAGATCCCCATCATCGCCAGGCCCATCATGAGGGCGTCGTTGTGAGCGCCGCCCACGAAGTCGATGATGACGATGGGGTTGACCAGGACGAACCAGCTGGCGGCGGCCGGGTTGATGCCGAAACGTCCCGCGATCCGAGGCACACACCAGCCGATCATCCCCACACCGATCAGCGCGGGAAGCCGCATGATCACCGCGGACCAGTAGGGATCGAACCCGACCAGCACGATCAGCCAATGGTTCATCCTGAGCGCCAGGGGCCCATAGGGTGCCGCGGTGTCGCGCCACACCCAGGCCACCTGGTCGGCGAACTGCCCGGGCAGGATCCCGGGACCCACCAGGTAGGGGTTGAGGTCGTTGTGAAGCAACCAGCCCTGGGCCGCGTAGGAGTAGGCGTCGTGACTGAAGATCGGCGGGGCGATCAGCATGGGGGCCGCGACGATCGCGAGCATTGCCCAGTGGCGCAGCTGCGGTTGCCCCCGCGACTCCCGCCGCGCCGGGCGCACTCTCAGCCAGAACTCGAGCATCAGGGCCAGTCCTGCCATGGTGATGGCGGTGCCGATCCACGTCCACTCGACACCGGCCAGCCCGTACGACGCCATCGCCCGGGTCAGCGGGGAGGTCCGCGGCAGGTAGGCGGGGGTCAGTGACCCCAGCACCAGCAGCACCGAACCAAGGCATCCCGCAAGTACCGCACGCGCGTTGAAGGCGTCCTTGAAGGCCCTCAAACCTCGTAGCGCCGCGGCCTGCACCACCTGCATCAACTCTCCCCCCGCTGCCACATCCAGCGGACGAGACGATCGACACCACTGCTCAGCTCACTGGCCGCCGGACCCATTCCCGAGGGCTTGTCAAGGACGCGCATCGGCGTTTCGCGGGATGAACGGTCGATCTGGGCCATGGAAGGCATACTACGGGGCGATGGCGTCAGGAGCTTCTTCACCTCCTTCCTTCTCCCTGCCGTAAGGACCCATTTCGATGAGCCGCTATACACTTGCCCGGAGCTTTGAGAGTGAGAGGGTTGTTCGTTGGCTGAGACGCGGTCGCTGGATCGGGTGGTGATCCGCTTCGCTGGGGATTCCGGCGACGGAATGCAGTTGACGGGGGATCGTTTCACCGCCGAATCGGCCTCGCTCGGCAACGACATCGCCACCCTGCCCAATTATCCCGCGGAGATCCGCGCCCCGCAGGGCACCCTCCCCGGGGTTTCCTCCTTCCAGGTGCACTTCGCCGACTACGACATCGTCACCCCCGGCGACCGGCCCGACGTGCTGGTGGCCATGAACCCGGCTGCGCTGAAGGCCAACCTCGGCGATCTGCCCAAGGGCGGGGTGATCATCGTCGACGAGGGCGATTTCACGAAACGCAACCTGGCGAAGGTCGGATGGGACGCGAATCCGCTGACCGACGGTTCCCTGGCCGACTGGAAGGTTCATTCCCTGGACCTGACGGGCATGGCGACGGCAGCGGCGAAACCCTTCGGGCTGGGCCGCAAGGACGCGGGCCGCACGAAGAACATGTTCGCCCTGGGGCTGTTGTGCTGGTTGTACTCCCGCGACACCTCCGGGACCATCGACTTCCTGAAGACCAAGTTCGCGTCAAAACCCGAGATCCGCGACGCGAACCTGGCGGCCTTCCGGGCTGGGCACGCCTACGGGGAGACCACCGAGGTCTTCGAGCACCGCTACCACGTGGCCTCTGCCCCCATGAAACCCGGCCGCTACCGCCAGATCACCGGGAACCTCGCCACCGCTTACGGTTTGATGGCGGGCGCCGACCGCGCCGGGATGCAGCTGTTCCTGGGTTCCTACCCGATCACCCCCGCCTCCGACATCCTCCACGAACTGAGCCGCCGCAAGGACGTCGGCGTGGTCACGGTGCAGGCGGAGGACGAGATCGCGGGCATCTGTTCCGCGCTGGGCGCCTCCTACGCGGGCCTGCTCGGGGTGACCACCACATCGGGTCCCGGCATGGCCCTGAAGATGGAGGCCGTCGGCCTGGGTGTGATGACCGAACTGCCCCTGGTGATCGTCGACGTGCAGCGCGCCGGACCATCGACGGGCATGCCGACCAAAACCGAGCAGGCCGACCTGTTCCAGGCGGTCATGGGCCGCAACGGCGAATCGCCGGTGGCGGTGCTGGCGGCCCGCTCCCCCGCGGACTGTTTCGCCACCGCCGTCGAGGCCTGCCGGATCGCGGTGAAGTAC
The DNA here is from genome assembly GCA_905372155.1 of Propionibacteriaceae bacterium. Classification (GTDB taxonomy): domain Bacteria; phylum Actinomycetota; class Actinomycetes; order Propionibacteriales; family Propionibacteriaceae; genus Arachnia. The sequence continues at coordinate 38,566 of CAJPNZ010000018.1, read as the reverse complement.
CGCACCCCGGTGATCGTGCTCACCGACGGCTACCTGGGCAACGGGGCGGAGCCGTGGCGGATCCCGGATCTCGACGACATCGACCCGATCGTCCCCGGCTACGCCACCGAACCGAACGCGACCGATCCGAAGGGGAAACCCGTTTTCCATCCGTATCTGCGCGACGAGAACCTGGCGCGCGCCTTCGCGGTGCCCGGCACCCCGGGGCTGGAGCACCGCATCGGAGGGCTGGAGAAGAACTCCGCCACGGGCGCGATCTCCTACGTTCCCGACAATCACGACCTGATGGTGCGCACCAGGCAGGCGAAGATCGACGGCATCGTCCGCGACATCCCCGACGTCGAGGTCCACGACCCCTCGGGACGGGCCCGGCTGCTGGTGCTGGGGTGGGGTTCCACCTACGGGCCCATCACGGCCGCCGCGCGCCGGGTGCGGCTGGCGGGTCGCGAGGTGGCGACGGCGCACCTGCGTCACCTCAACCCGATGCCCGCCAACCTGGGGGAGGTGCTGCGCGGCTACGACAGGGTGCTGGTGCCCGAGATGAACCTGGGGCAGCTGGCTTTCCTGCTGCGCGCCCGATACCTGGTGGACGTCCAGAGTTATTCGCGGGTGCGGGGGCTGCCCATCTCGGTGGGTGAGTTGGAGGCCGACCTGACCGCCGAGATCGATTCGCTGGAGGTGGAGTGATGCACGGGCTCGCCGGGATTCCCCTCGCGCAGGCACCGCAGACCCGGAAGGACTACACCAGCGACCAGGAGGTGCGTTGGTGTCCCGGCTGCGGCGACTACGTGATCCTGTCCACCTTCCAGGCCATGATGGCCGACCTCGGCATCGCCCGGGAGAACACCGTCGTGGTCTCCGGCATCGGGTGCTCGTCGCGGTTTCCCTACTACGTGGACTGCTACGGGATGCACTCCATCCACGGCCGCGCCACCGCCATCGCCACCGGGGTCGCGGCGGCCCGCGAGGACCTCAACGTGTGGGTGATCACGGGTGACGGTGATGCGCTGTCGATCGGCGGCAACCATCTCATTCACGCGCTGCGGCGCAACGTGAACATCAACATCCTGCTGTTCAACAACCGCATCTACGGGCTGACGAAGGGGCAGTACTCCCCCACCTCGGAGCAGGGCAAGCTGACCAAGTCCACGCCCTACGGCTCCCTAGACGTGCCGTTCAACCCGGTGGCCTTGGCGCTCGGCGCGGAGGCGTCGTTCGTGGCGCGCGCCGTCGACTCCGATCGCGCGCAGCTCACCGAGGTCATGAACGCGGCGGCCCGGCATCGCGGCGCCGCCCTGATCGAGATCTACCAGAACTGCCCGATCTTCAACGACGAGGCCTTCGAAGCCCTGAAGGGCCCGGAGTCGGCGAACGCGCTGATCCGGCTCCGCGACGGCGAACCCGTGGTTTTCGGCACCGAGGAGCAGTTCTGCGTGGTCCGGGAACCCGACGGGGGACTGCGGGTCGCCGAGACCGCCGCCGTCACCCCGGAGAGGATCGTCGTCCACGACGCGGGACGACGGGACCCGTCGCAGGCCTTCGCCCTGGCGCAGCTCACCGACCACGGCGTGATGCACCGCGCCCCGGTCGGGATCTTCCGGCAGGTGGAACGCCCCGCCTACGACGACCTGCTGCGCGCGCAGGTTGCCGAGGCCCGCGCGGAGAACCCGCACGACGCGCTGCAGGCCGCCATGTCCGGGAAGAGCTTCTGGGAGATCGACTGAAACGTCGTGGGAAGATCGTGGCCCGGCGATCCACGGATCGCCGGGCCACACCGCGAGGGAAGTTGTTCTAAACGTCCTCCCAGACCACCTTGGGATCCTCCTCGGCAACGTTGAGGGATGCCTTCGGGAACTTCATCCCCTTGACGGCGGCGAAACCGCCAAGGAGCTCGCACTCACCCGACCTGGTCGAATCAGTGCAGATGCCAGTGACCTTGAAACTGCCGAGGTTGCTGGCCGAGATGATCGTCGGCACGGAGGCACCGGGCTCGGGAACGACGTTTTCCAGCTTGTTGGCGTTCTCGGAACTCTGAGTGCGCGTTATGGTGCCATCCTCCAAGGTTTTCCCGTCTCTCAGCGTGCCGTTGAGGGCCATGTTGCAGCCCGGATCGAGGTTCTTGGACTCCAGGCACGCCTTCGCCTCCGGGATGACCTTTTCCCGGAACAGATCGATGCCGGCCTGACTCACCTTGAGCTTGAAACGCGGTATGTTGTCGCTGCTGCTCTTGGTGACGACAACAGTACTTTCCCCGTCGATCTCGAGGTATTTGTTGGCGCTGGCGACGACATAACTGCCGGGGAAGACGTCGTAGCTCTTGTCACCCTCCTTGACGGTCACCCCGTTGACCGTGATATCGACCCCTTTGAGGCCGTAGAGGGACAGGTGGGGGGTCGAGGTGCTGATCGTTCCCCCTCGAACGTTGACGGTGTACTCCTCGTTCACCGGTTCGCCCCCCACCTTGTAAGTCACGTTGACCGTGGAACTGTTGCCGCCGGTGGGTTCGGTGACAGATATGTCGGTGATCGGCGCACGGGTCAATGAGTCCTTGAGTGCCTCGTTCGTCATCAAAGATGTGTCAGAAGACGTGGGCCCGAGCATCTTCTTGGCGTCGTCGGCGCGGCCTTCGGAGATCGCGGTGAGGTAGTTCGTTGCGATGTCCTTCGCAGATTGTTTGGACTCCTTCGCCTGCTCGCCCTCTCCGCCGTTCGCAGTATTCGTACCGGAGAAGACACCCGAGAGGACCAGCACCAGCGCCACGATCACCACCACGGCGACAGCCCCCAGGCCGATCCACAACCCGGTCTTCGACTTTTTCGGGGGCAGTCCCGGGCCCTGCTGCATGTTGTAGCCCATCGCTTGGGGCTGTGGCTGTCCCGGTCCTTCCTGTCGCCCCATCGGCTGTTGGGAACCCAGTGGTTGCACGTTCGGATTTCCCGCGACTCCCGGGGGAGGTCCCTGATGACCCTGCTGGGTTTGCTCCTGTCCCGGAGAAATGAACTGCGGCCCACCCGGTTGCTGTGGGCTGCCAGGTTTGTTGGGGGTTTCTGGCTCGTGCGGTGCTGACATCTGATTCCTTCCTCACCCGCTTCCGGAGCGACTCAGCCCACGGGAACCGGGGCAACATCGAACTCGGTCGTCAGCCCGGTCGTCACGCAGACCCACTCCAACACAGAGCTCTCGCGCAGGAGGTCCTCGAGGATTTGGGTCCGGGTTCCCCACATTCCCACGCACTTGCTTCTGCCGTACACGACCAGAACTATACGATTCGATCGGCTCACCAGCAGCCACGATGATCCGCGGAGGGCCTGGTGATGACCCCACCACCCTCATGGTCTCTTCCCCGTGCCTGGTTGCAACTCAGCCAGAACCGGGGACGGAGAAACAAGGAAATTGTGGAGGGACCAGGCTCATCCAGCCAAGGCCCCTCCTCAAGGACGCACCCCCGCGTCACGTACGCCGGTGGCCCAGCACTGTCCGCTGTCCGTTGTCCGGCACCAGTGGCGCCGGACAACGGACGGGAACACCAGATTCGGCCCCCGGCTCGCTGCCATTCAGGTTCTTTTCCGCAAGGTCACCGGTTTCCTCGTGAAGCATCGGCGCCCCAAGGACAGTCGATGCAGCGCGCATGGCCGACACCCCCATGACGGCCATGCGCGCATTTCGCGCGTCGACGTATCTCCCCATCCCGGAATCCCCTGAACTCACTCGCGTGAACCGGCAGCGGATTGAAGCTATCAGGAAAATCTGTCCCCTGAAAGGAGGACAACAACCAAGTACTTACCGAACGGCCACGCGAGGGGGAGGGGTGGGATTCTTTGGGCAGAACTGAATCCCACCCCTCTTCAGGGGGCGCGGTGCGTCATTGCGCCGCCAGCCGCGGGGGGATACGGCTCTTTACCCCCAGGGCGCGCAAGGCGCCCCGTTTCGGTGGCTCACCCGGGAGCCAGAACCAATTTCACGTCATTTCGCGGCCACGCGTTTGGCGGGCCGTGGATGCAGGAGGTTTTCCTCCCCTTGGCGAGGACTCCACCCCTGGCCGTCACGACTCGAGGGAATCACACCACATTGGGGCACGGGCCGCTCCCGCAGGTAACGGTACGAAACCCCATTGATCCAGCGGGAGCGGTGTGGTTACCCCCACCCAACAGCGCATTCAAGAATGCATGCGATTCACCAACCTCTTCACGTTTCACGTTCAATCGAGCTTTCTTCGGAAAGCAGGTTTCCGCTCGGGAAATTCAGGGTCTTCCCGGCATTTTCCCCATGGCATCGGACGTGGCGCCGTGCGCGACCCGCAGAAACCGGGCCCGGGGCGTCGTAACGCGCACCGAATCGGCTCATTTCCGTCTCTCGCGTTTTCCGGCGGGGTATCTGGCATACCTGCCGGTCAGCGCACCGGCAACCGCAGCCACGCACAGCAGCCCCACCACCAGCCCGGGCGGGGCCTGCTCCTCAGCCCCGGCTCCCGAGGATTCCGCACTGGTCCGACCCTGCTGATTGGCGACGAGCGCCCAGGGAAGCACTGCCGGGGAGACGGCCACGGAACGTTCGCCGTTCTCGACCGGCAAGGAGAGCCCACGCACTTTGCCGGCGCCATCCGAGTGCGCATCAAACATGTGGCGGGAAGCCAAGGAAATGCGCGTCGCAGAGGATGGGAACCGGAGAGTCCTTTCTCCGGAACGCGCCCCTTCTCCGCCGGTCGGGATGGCGCTCGCATCCCCCGAAATACCTGGAAGGCCCGCGACGCGTTCGCAACGCGACGACATCCCGCCCGCGGAGAAATCCGCTCGGCCGTTCGACCCCGGTGTCTGGTTCCGGAAAGAGTTGGCCTCGCGATCACCCGCGACGGGGAATCGATTGAGAGAACAGATGTGAATCGCATCCTCGGACATGATCCACTCCCCGTTTTCTGTCGGATTCACATGGAACCCCCAGCGGCTTCCAACAAATCCTGCCCCCCGCTGCCGTTCCATTTCATCGGTGGCTGCCCATGTCCCGGCGACCAGAAATGCCACCAAGGCACCGATCACGACTGCCCCCAGAAGACCATCGGCCCCGCGGGCCTTGCGCCTACCCCCGAACTTCAACTCGCCCCCATCTCCGCAAAGAGTTGATTCTTTGAACACCACCCAACCTAACAGAAGTTATCCTTCTCGGCGAGGGCGCCGCCTGAAAACTCTGGCCGTTCGTCCAGGAAAACCCGTGCTTTCGGGCCGAAAGTCAACCCACAGGACCAATGGCAATGAACAAAAACTTTGTTCACCGAGGCTCGCACGGCGGAATGACTGGATCATTCACGACGACATGAACCAACGCACATGGATGTCGACGGATGGCCAGATCTCTCGGACGGGATTCACCCGACGTCACAACTTTCAGTCATCATCGTGCCTTGGCGGGACCAGAGAAAACGGACAGCGCCTGATTGGTTCCCTGGCCCCTTCAGCCGGGATGCGATGGAGAGGAAAGGGCAGAGCGGGTCGCTGCTCCCGGCCCCGCGATGGTGCTCGTTCACAGGCCGCTCTCTGACCAACGAATCCCCTGACCGGGACGAGATTGGTGGAGGTCACGCGTGAACATCGTTGTTCGAGGGTGCACAACGGGCCCCGATTCCGTGGAATTGGGGCCCGCGTGCCTCTTGGGATTGTTCAGCGTCTCAGGCGCCGGTCTTCGGCAGACCCGGCTTCACCGGAGCGGGCTTGGCCGGGGTCACCGTGGGGGTCGGGGTGACCGAGGGACTCGGCGTGGGAGCGGCCGGGACGTCGCAGACGGGCACCTTGACCTCGCCGGTGAAGACGGCGGTCTTGGCGTCGATCCGTTTCCAGCCCTCCGGCATCGGGCCACCGAACTCGTGGCCGTCCTGGGCGGTGGCGGTGACGGTGACATTCACCTTGCCGTCAGCGACCTTGATCTCCGGTTTGCCGTAGGTGACCCCGGGGGTTTCGGCAACCTTGACGGTGGGCTGCGACGGGGTCGTGGAACCCGGGGTGCAGACGCCGGGATCGATGGTGGGCGCCACGGGAAGGTCACACGCGAGCTGGGTGATGGTCTTGGTGTAGGTGACCACACCGTTGACGACTTTCCAACCCTCGGGCAGCTTGTCGGTGTCGATCCGGTAGCCGGGTTTCGCCGTGGCGGTGACGACGACGGTGACCTGGCCGTTGCTGCTGGTGACCTGGGGTTCGCTGTAGTCGATCTCGTTGGTGTCCTCGACACCGGTCACCGACGGCGGCACCGGGGTCGTGGAGTCGACGGGGCACACCTGCGCACCGACGGTGGGAATCACGGGGGTGACGGTCTTCACGCAGTTCGGCTGGGTGATGGTGGTGGTGAAAGTGTAGGTGCCGTCACCGTTGGCCTTCCAGCCTTCCGACAGGTGCTGGTCATCGATCTCCCTGCCCGATGCGGGGGTGGCGGTGACCTCGACGGTCACCTTGTCACCGGAGGTGGTGAGCTTCGGGGTGGAGTAGGTGATGCCGTCGGTCTCGCCCACCTTGACGGTGGGTTCGGAGGGCTCGCTGGAACCCGGTTTACACACGCCGGGGGTGACCTCGACCGGGGCCAGCTTCGGGTTCACGTGGTTGGTGAGGGAAACCTCGACGGTCTTGAGGCCCTCGACGGTGACCTGGGCGCTGTTGGCGTCGGGAACCCCGTCCTTGACGCCCTGACCCGAGAACACCGGGTCGCCGTAGTCGATGTCGCCGCCGGCGGGAACCTTCTCGGTCAGGGTGACCACGGTGCCGTTCGGGACGTTGTTGAGGGTTTCGAGGGTGCCGTCGGCCTTCACAGCCAGCTCGCCGCTGCGCGTCTGGCCCTTGTACTGGTAGGACCAGGCCACCGGGTAGGTGGTGTCGCCGGAGACCTGGCCACCCACGACCGTCTTCTTCACGGCGAGATGCCCGACGGTGTCACCGGAGCCGGTGCCGCCGCCCGAGACGTTCTTGACCGCGGTCGCGGTGCGCTGCTCGGCATCCACGGTGGCCTTGTTGGTGTACTGCGCCCCGGGGGCGATGGTCCCCTCGGTCTTCACCCGCATGTCAAAGATGAAGATCCGGTCGGATTGGAAGTTCTGGCCCTTGTTGTCGATGACGGCCTTGACCACATTCTTGTCCTCGTCGTGGGTGAGGGTCAGCGACGGGGTGGTGGAGTTGTCAATTTTGTGGAGGCAGCTCGGGGCATAGGTTTCGTTCCAGCACTCCGGGGTGTTGGGAATCCAATAGATGTTCGGGCTGCCCTCGGCCAGGGTCAACTTGGTGCCCTCCACCCGGTAGGTGTCGGTGATGGTCATACGGGAACGGTCGGCGACCTTGGAGCCGGGAACCACGATCCGCCAGTGGATGGCGGTCTGGTCATCGCCGGGGAACCAACCGGACTTGAAGGTCACGGTGGGAAGCGTGGGGTTGTAGCCGATGCCCTTCTGCCCACCGGGAAGCGGCACCTCGGCCTTGACGCCGTTGCGGAGGACGAAGGTGAGCTTGTCAGCATCGGTGCGCTTGACCACCTGGGCCCGCACCCACAGCGATCCACCGACGTTGTTCTTGCCCTCGACGTTGGCGTTCAGGGTGCAGGTGACCTCGCCCCTCGCCACCTCGCAGGTGCCGTAGGTCAGCGGATCGCCGTCCTTGCCCTTCAGCTCGAAGCTTCCGACGGTTCCGTCGAGTTCCCCGGGCAGGCCGAGTTTGAAGGTGTCCCCGGCTTTTCCGGTGCCGTCGGGAATCCTCCAGTTCGCGTCGATCCTGATGGCGGTCCAGAGGTAGAGCTTGGAACTCTCCTCGTCGACCCTCGTGATGCGGATGCTTCCCGGATCGATGGCGTCCACCTCGGTGGCCTGCGCAGCAGGACTCCCGACGACCAGACCGGCCACGCCGATCAGGAATGCGAGCAGGAAAGCCATCGGCCTCCACTCGCTGCGAGGTTTGATCCTCTTCAACACGTAGTTTCCCTCCCAAATCATGCTTGTGCTTCTTGTCCTCCGATCGGCTGACCACTCGGGGGCTGACGAACGTTAACACAAGTTGGTCGGGATTCACACCATTAGGACATTCGCAGGCTGGGCGGGACCCTTGCTTTCGTCACACACAAGCCTTTTTGGCGATCACTCATGAGCGACCACCCCGGGGTCTTCTCCGTCGCGTCACGGCCCGGAAACAGGCGCTTGAAACGCAAAGGTCCGGCCGTTCGCCGTCCAGCCCCCGGGGAACATCTCGAGAACTCGCCACAATCGACTTAGGCAACCCTCAGAAATCGTTTCGCCGAGGTTGCCGAAACGAAAGAAACGAAAGGAGGTACCGCAAGAGGAGATACCGCAAGGTCACCACGCAGTCGAGAACGCGGCCCCGGAGGGTTCTCCCGGCCCCGGGCACACGCGCAGCCGCTGCGGCGTGGTGCCGGCCCTCGCTGCGGGCCGGGGTGGTCGTGGACCGCAAGCCCGCCCCGTTTCCGGCAGGTCCGGCCCACGGCGGCGCCGCGACTCCGGCCAGCCGGGACCTGGCCTGATTTCCTGCGGGCGGGATCAGGCGGAACGCTTCACCAGGTCGTCGCAGACCTGGAGCAGCAGCTGTTTCGCATCCCCCTCGGGAAGTGGCGCCAAGTGTTGCCTCGCCAGATCGGCGTGGCGGCAAACCTCGGCCCTCGCCTTCTCGACGACGGGATGGGCGCGCAGCACCGCCAACGCCTCCGCGAGGGCCGCGTCGTCGCTCAGGTCCCCCGCGAGAAGGTCCTTCAGGGGCTGGTCCGCTGGGTCGCGGGAGGCCTCCAGCAGCAGCGTCGGCAGCGTCGGTACCCCCTCGCGCAGGTCCGTGCCCGGGGTTTTGCCGGTGACGTCGCTGGTGATGTCGATGATGTCGTCGCTCAGCTGGAACACCAACCCGATTTCCTCGCCGTAGGCCGCCAGGGCTTCCCGAATGCTTTGCGGGGCGCCCGCGATCATCGCCCCGAACAGCGCGGAGGCGGCGATCAGGGAGCCCGTCTTGTCGGCGATAACCTGCAGGTAGTGTTCCAGCGGCGCTTCACCCGTCCCCGGGCCGCGGGTCTCCGCTATCTGTCCCTGCACCAGCCGGGTGAAGGTCTCCGCCTGGAGCCGCACGTAGTCGGCGCCGAGGTCCGCCACCAGGATCGACGCCTTCGCGAACAGATAGTCGCCGATCAGGATCGCGATGGAGTTGCCCCACCGGGAGTTCGCGGACGGCGCGGAACGGCGTACATCGGCCTCGTCCATGACATCGTCGTGGTAGAGGCTCGCGACGTGGGTCAGCTCCATCACGAGGGCGGCTTTGAGTAGCTGCTCCTCGTCCACCTCACCACCGAACCCCGATGCGAGATACACCAGCTGGGGCCGGAACCGTTTTCCCCCGGCAGCTATCAGGTGGCTGGCGGCCTCGGTTACGAACGGGGAGTCAGCCACGGCGACCTGCCGCAGCTGCTCCTCGAAGCGGATTGAGAGGGCTTCGATGTCGAGGGTCAAGATGACTCCAGGGGTCAGCGGATGAACTGGGCGGCTCCAGCCGCCAGATCAAGAATGCTACCCGGAACCAAACCGAGAACGATCGTCGCCACAGCGGACACGGCGACAACGATCCAGGTCCACCCGGAGGCCCCGGCCACCCTGCCCTGTTGGCCGCGTTCGGGTTCCTTGAACCACATCGCCACCACGACCTTCAGGTAGAAGAAGGCGGCCACGAGGCTCGCGATCACCGCGACCAGCACCAACCAGCCGTATCCGCCCTGCCAGGCGGCGGCGAATACCACCAGCTTGCCGACGAAGCCCGCGGTCAGCGGGATACCGGCGAAGCTGAGCAGGAACAGGGTCATGACCCCTGCGACGAACGGGCTGGTCCGGCCCAGCCCCCGCCAGGCGGCGATCCCGTTCGCCTCTCCCCCGGCGCGCCGGACCATCGTGATGATCCCGAACCCACCGAGGGTCGCGAAGCCGTAGGCCAGCAGGTAGAAGGAAATCGACCCGACCGACGAGACACCGCCCTTGGCCGTGGCACCCACGGCGGCGACGAAACCCGCCAGGATGAACCCGGCGTGGGCGATCGAGGAGTAGGCCAGCAGGCGTTTGATGTCCTGCTGCACCAGGCCCACCACCGCACCGACCACCATGGTCGCCACCGCGACGGTGGCGATGATCGGCTGCCAGTCCCAGCGCGCCCCACCCAGGGCCACGTAGAACACCCGCAGCAGCGCGGCCACGGCGGCCGTCTTGGTGGCGATCGCCATGAAACCGGTCACTGGGGTCGGGGCGCCGGTGTAGACATCCGGGGTCCAAGTGTGGAACGGTACCGCACCCACCTTGAACAGCAGCCCGACGGCCAGCATCACCAGGCCGGCCAGCAACAGCACCGGCGGAGACTCATCGGTGACGATGGCCTGCGCCACACCGGCGTAGGAGAAAGTACCCGCGTAGCCGTACAGCAGCGCCACACCGAACAGGAAGAACGCAGAACTGAACGCGCCGAGCAGGAAGTACTTCAGCGCGGCCTCCTGGCTCAGCCAACGGCGGCGCCGCGCCATCCCGGAGAGCAGGTACAGCGGCAGGGAGAAGATCTCCAGGGCGACGAACAGCGTCAGCAGGTCGTTGGCGGCCGCGAACAGCAGCATCCCGAACAGCGCGAACAGGATCAGCGGGAAGATTTCGGTGTGTTCGCGGTGCTGGCGTTCGGCTTCCCGCTCCAGCGGCGACCCCGGTACGGTGGCGGCGGATGCGGCGAAGGCCGACACCCCGCCCGCGACGGCGCGTTCGGCGAACAACGCAACCCCACCCAGGCCGACCAGCAGCAGCAGCGACCAGAAGAAGTACGTCGGCCCGTCCACGGCGATGCTTCCGGGAGCGACAATCTTGAAGTCCCCACCCACCCAGTTGTACGCGGTGAACCCCATGGCAGCGAGAACCGTCAGTATCGCCAGCCCCGTCTGCGCGGGGTAGCGGTACTCGCGGGGAACCACGGCCTCGAGGAGCACCCCCAGGGTGGCGCCGACCAGCAGCACGATCAGGGGTGCCTCGAGCATCCACTCCATGACCGGAACGGTGATCTCAAGCGGGCTCATCAGTTCTCTCCCTGGATCGTGGGGGCGGGATCGGTCTCGCCGACGGTTTGCATCACATTGCGTGCCGCATCATCGGCCACCTGGAGCAGAGGCCTCGGGAAGAAACCGAAGAAGATCAGCAGCACCAGCAACGGCGCCACCGCGAGGCGTTCACGCAGGTTCAGGTCCGTGGAGACGTGTTTGCGCACGTCGTCGGGCACGGGACCGGTCATGGTTCTCTTGTAGACGGTGAGCACGTAGGCCGCGGCCAGCACCATTCCGAGGGTGAGCACCGCGGTGTGCACCGGGTAACGCTGCCAGGAACCGGCCATTACCAAGAACTCCGAGACGAAGCTGGACATGCCGGGCAGGGCGAGCACCGACAGTCCCGACAGCAGCAGGAAACCGGCCAGCACCGGAGCGGTTTTCTGCACCCCGCCGTAGGCCTCGATGGCGGCGGTGCCGCGGCGTTTCACGAGGAAACCGACTACCAGGAACATCGCTGCCGTGGAGAAACCGTGGTTCAGCATGTAGAAGATCGACCCACTCAGCGACTGCGTGGTAAGAGCGAACACCCCGAACACCATGAAACCGAAGTGGCTGACGGATGTGTAGGACACGAACCGCAGCAGGTCGGGGCTGCCGAGCGCCATGAGGGCGCCGTAGAACATCGAGACCATCGCCCACACCAGGATGACCGGCGTGGCCCAGTGCGAGGCCTCGGGGAAGATCGTCAAACAGATCTTGATCATCCCGAAAGTGCCGATCTTGTCGAGGATGCCCACCAACATCGTCGACGAACCGGCGGTGGCCTGCTCGGCGGTGTCCGGCAACCAGGTGTGCAGACCGGCCATCGGCGCCTTCACCGCGAACGCGAAGAAGAAGGCCGCGAACAGCCAGTGGCCGATACCGCCCCCCAGGTCGAGGGCCATCAGGTCGCGGATCAGGAAGCTGGGTTCCCCCGCCCCCGCGGAGACCGCGTACAACCCGGCGACACCGACCAGCATCACCAGCCCACCGGCCAGCGAGAACAGCAGGAATTTCACGGCCGCCGCGGCCCGTTCCGGCCCGCCGAAACCCGAGACCATGAAGTACATCGGGATCAGCGTGGCCTCGAACATCACGTAGAACAGCAGCACGTCGCTGGCCAGGAACACCAAGAGGGAGAGCCCTTCGAGGGCCAGGGCTAGGGCGAAGAAGGTCCGAGTCGACCAGCGGGCGCCCTCCGCGTCGCCGACATGCCACTCGGCGATCAGCACCAACGGGGTGAGGATCACGGTCAGCAGCACCATGACGGCACTCATGGGGTCCAGTTCCAGGGCATAGAAGGCCCCGATCACCCGGATCCACGGCAGCGTCTCCGACAGGTGGGTGCCGAGCCCCAGGACGAAGACGAACACACCGAGAGCGGTGGTGGCGAACGCGAAACACAGGCCGACGACGCGGGCGGCTGCGCCGCGCACGCACGTCAGGACCAGGGCGCCGAGCAGTGGCAGCAGCGCGAGGATGCTCAGGAGGGGAATCGAGTCGTTGATCACGTGAATTCTTCCTTCCTCAGACCAGCTGCCCGAAAACCACGATGGCACCGAGGATCACGACTCCGATCACCAGCGTGAGGCCGTAGGTGCGGGAATAGCCGTTCTGTGCTTTCCGCAACAGACCCGCCAAACCTCTCGCCCCGTATCCGGAACCACGGACGAGACCGTCGACCACGCCCTGGTCCGCGAGGCTCAGCGCGGTCGCAACGCCACTCACGGGCCAGATCACCGCGTAGGTGTTGATGGCGTCCCCGTAGAGGTCGTTGCGACCGATCAGCACCAGCGGGTTGCGGGTCCGCGGCGCCCGCTTCGGGATGAGGCCGCTGTGCAGCCACCAACCGAGCGCGACACCCAACGCCACGACGACCAGCGTGACCGCACCGATCCAGCTGAAGGCCAGCAGGCCGGTCTCGTGGGGATGCGACCCGGTGGCCGGGGCCAGCCAGCCCTGGATCCAGTTGTTCATCAAAAGACCCGCGCCCAGTGAGGCAATGGCCAGGATCACCAGCGGGACGGTCATCACGGCCGGGGATTCGTGCGGGTGCACGTCCTCCTCCCAGCGGCTGCGCCCCAGGAAGGTCATCATCATCAGGCGCGTCATGTAGTACGCGGTGATACCCGCTCCGATGAGCGCCAGGACACCCAGGACGATGTTGCGTTCGAAGGCGGCCTCGATGATGTGGTCCTTGGAGTAGTAGCCCGCGGTGAACGGGAAACCGATGATGGCCAGATACCCCATCGCAAAGGTCAGGAAGGTCCACCGCATCGCCCTGGCCAGGGCCCCGAAGTTGCGCATGTTCACGTCGTCGTTCATGCCGTGCATCACGGACCCGGCGCCGAGGAACATGTTCGCCTTGAAGAAGCCGTGGGTGATCAGGTGGAAGATCGCGAAGGCCGCACCCACCGGCCCGAGACCCGCGGCCAGCATCATGTAGCCGATCTGCGACATGGTGGAACCGGCCAGGACCTTCTTGATGTCGTCCTTGGCGGTGCCGATCCAGGCGCCGGCGAGCAGCGTCACGACACCCACGATCGCCACCGCGAGGGTCGCGGCCTCGCTGATCTCATAGATCGTGTGGCTGCGCACCACCAGGTAGACACCCGCCGTGACCATCGTGGCCGCGTGGATCAGGGCGGAGACCGGGGTGGGGCCCTCCATGGCGTCGAGCAGCCACGACTGCAACGGCACCTGCGCCGACTTGCCGCACGCCGCGAGCAGCAGCAGGAAACCGAGCAGCGTCGCGGTGGCGACGTCGGCCCGCGGCATGCCGGCGTTGACCTGGGAGAAGGCGGTGCTGCCGAAAAGCGACAGCATCGTGAAAATGGCCATCGACATTCCCAGGTCACCGACGCGGTTGACGACGAACGCCTTACGTCCCGCGGCGGCCGCGGAGGGTTTGTGCTGCCAGAAGGAGATCAGCAGGTAGGAGGCCAGGCCGACGCCCTCCCAGCCGAGGAACAGCACCAGGTAGCTGTCAGCCAGCACCAGCGTGAGCATCGCCGCGATGAACAGGTTCAGGTAGGCGAAGAACCTGCGGCGCCGCTCGTCGTGGGCCATGTAACCGATCGAGTAGATGTGGATCAGCGATCCGACGCCGGTGATGAGCAACACGAACAGGATCGACAACTGATCGATCAACATCCCGAAGCTGAGGTTCCAGGACCCGGTGTTGATCCAGTCGTAGAGGTGAACGGTGACGGCCCGCTGCCCCTCGTTAGCTCCCAGCATCGAACTGAACAGCAGCACCCCGATGGTGAACGAGGCCAGACAGCATGCGGTCGCCAGCCAGTGACCCCACGAGTCGGAAAAACGCCCGAGGACCAGCAGCAACGCCGCCCCGGCCAAGGGAATCACGATCAGGAGCCAGGCGAGGCTGAACAGCCCCGTTGCGGGTACCGTCGCCATGGTTTCCAACAACAGCACGACAGCCTCCTCAGAACTTCAGCAGGTTCGCGTCGTCGACGGAGGCCGAGCGACGGGCGCGATAGACGGCGACGATGATGGCCAGGCCGACCACGACCTCGGCGGCGGCCACCACCATGACGAAGAAAGACGCCACCTGACCGTCGAGTTTGCCGTGCTGGCGGGCGAAGGTCACGAACACCAGGTTCGCAGCGTTGAGCATCAGCTCCACGCTCATGAAGGCGATGATCGCGTTGCGGCGCAGCAGGAATCCGAGTGCGCCGACGGCAAACAGCAGCGCCGCCAGCACCAGGTAGGCTTCGGTGCTCACTTGGCCTCTCCTTCCAGTTCAGCGGCAACCTTCTCGATCTCACCGAAGGTGGTGGTCGTCGGGTTGCGCAGATCGTCGACCGCCACCACCGCGCCACGGGTGGTCAGGGCGTGGCTCACCGACTTCTCGGCGACGGTGCCGTCGGGAAGCAGCGCGGGCGCGTGAATGGCGTTGGAACGGGCGTAGACGCCGGAGTTCGGGTCCGGACCCGGGTGCACGCCACCGACCGCGTAGCGTTCGACACGGGCCTCCATGTGCTCGGCCTGGTGCCTCGGCTTGCGGAGCCGGTCGCCGTGGGCCAGCACCATGGCACCCACCGCCGCGGTGATCAGCAGCGCCGAGGTGGCCTCCAGCAGCACCACGTAGCGGGAGAACAGCAGCGCCGCCACGCCCTGGGCGTTACCGCCCTGGGCCTCGTTGGCCCGCGTCAGCCCCACCGGGCCACCGGCGAAGACCACCTGCCCGACGGCGAACACCAGCAGACCCGCCAGGCCGAGCACCGCCAGGATGCCCGCCACCCGCTGGCCCTTGAGGGTCTCCACCACGGAGTCGCGGCTGTCAACGCCAATCAGCATCACCACGAACAGGAACAGCATCAGGATGGCGCCCGTGTAGACGATGATCTGCACCACGAACAGGAACGGGGCGTCCTGGGCGGCGTAGAGGACCGCGAGCCCCACCATCACTCCAGCCATGCAGAGGGCCGAGTGAACGGGTTTGCGAGCGACGACGATGCCGATGGCGAGCAGCACCATGATCGGCGCGCACACCACGAAGGCGACGACCTCACCCGTCAGCGGGGGAAGGGGAATCATTTCACCGCTCCTTGTTCGGGTGCCGTTCGGGTGTCGGGCTGGCCGGTGGGCGGCAGCCCCAGGAAGTAGGCCTTCTCGTTGTCGCCGAGGCGACGCGGATGCGGTGGCTGCTCCATACCCGCCACCAGCGGCGCCAGGAGATCCTGCTTCTCGTAGATCAGTTTCCCGCGGGTCTTGTCGGCGAGCTTGAACTCGTTGGTCATGGTCAGCGCGCGCGTGGGGCAGGCCTCGATGCACATCCCGCAGAAGATGCAGCGCAGGTAGTTGATCTGGTAGACGTGCCCGAACCGCTCCCCCGGCGAGAACCGCTGCTCGTCGGTGTTGTCGGCGCCCTCGACGTAGATGGCGTCGGCGGGGCAGGCCCAAGCGCACAACTCACAGCCGACGCACTTCTCCAGGCCATCGGGCCAGCGGTTGAGCTGATGCCGGCCGTGGAAGCGCGGCAACGTCACCTTCTCCTTGCCCTTCTGCGGGTAGCCCTGCGTGAAGGTCTTGCGGAAGATGGTGTGGAGGGTGATGCCGAATCCGGCCCACGGATCGAAGATTCCCATTACTTCTCCTCGTTCTCGGTCGGCGCAATGATTTCGGACCGGATCACCCCCGCCAGCTCGGGCAGCACCTGCCCGGGCCTGGGCGGCACCGGATAGCCGCCCGCGAAGGCGTCGAAGGGCTCGTTCGGATCCACCGGAGGCACCCGTTCGGGTTCCTTCTTCCTCGGCGCGAAAGCCACCAGGATCGCAACGAGCGCGACGGCCAGCGCGAGGGTGTAGCGCGGCGCGAACGCGATCATCACGATCCACAGCAGGGAGATCGGGATCAGCCGCTTCCACCCCAGGTCCATGAACTGGTCGTAGCGGAACCGGGGCAGGGTGCCGCGCAGCCACACGAACACGGAGAACAGCAGCTGCACCTTGATGACGAACCAGATCGGGCCGAACCACGTGTTGTTGAGGGGCTCGATGAGGTTGAGCGGCCAGAAGGGCAGGTAGCCGCCCAGGAACAGGGTCGTGCACACCGCGGAGACCGTCGCCATGTTGATGTACTCCGCCAGGAAGAACATGGCGTAGCGGAAACCGGAGTACTCGGTCAGGTAGCCGGAGACCAGCTCGGACTCGCACTCGGGCAGGTCGAAGGGAGCACGGTTGGTCTCACCCACCATCGCGATGCCGTAGATCACGAACGACGGCGCCAGCAGCAGCGCGTACCAGCCCATCATCCCGATGTTCGCCTCGCCCTCCACGAACGGCAACCGGAAGATGATCGGCGTGCGCTGCGCCTCGACGATGCCGTAGGTGGACATGGTGCCCGCCTGCAGGAACACCCCGACGATGGACAGCCCCATCGCGATCTCGTAGGAGATCATCTGCGCTGAGCTGCGCATCGAACCCAGGAAGGCATAGGTGGAACTCGACGCCCACCCCGCCAGCACGATGCCGTAGATGCCGATGGATGCGATGGCCAGCACGAACAGCACCGCCACCGGCAGGTCGGTGACCTGGAGGCGGGTGGAGACCCCGAAGATCTCCACCTGGCCGCCGAACGGGATCACCGTCCAGGTGGTGAAGGCCGCCATGCCGGTGAGGATCGGGGCCAGGTTGAACACCCACTTGTCGGTGTGCTTCGGCCGGAAATCCTCCTTGACGAGCAGTTTCATGCCGTCGGCGAGCGCCTGGCCCAAACCGAAGGGTCCGTTCATGATCGGTCCGAGACGGTGCTGCATCTTGCCGACGAGACGCCGCTCGTACCAGACGTTGAAGATGGTCCACACCAGCAGGATCACGAACAGGGCGAGGACCTTGATGGCGATGAGCCACCACGGATCCTGGAAGAACACGTTCATTCCTGATCTCCTTCATCGCTGGAGGCGGGCGCCACGGTCACGATGGAACCGGGCACCACGCCGAGACGGCCGGGTTCCCCGGGGTTCATCGGCACCCACACCACACCGTCGACCATCTCCGTGAGCTGGACGGGCAACAACTGCGAGGACCCTGGGGCCTCGATGCGGCACAGCTCGCCGATCCCGAACGCCGCGGCCGTCGCCGGCGACATCCGGGCGACGGCGGGCCGAGCGGTCCTGCGCAGCGCGATCTCGAAGTCGATGCCGCTGGTGGCGTCGAGGGCCTCCCGCCAGGAGGCGACCACGACACCGCCCTGGGTCACACCGGCGTCGAGTTTGCGCGGGACGGCGACCCGCTCGCCCTCCCACTCACCGAGTTCCTGGAAATCCGCCCAGGCGGCCGCGGAGGTGCGGAACCCGAGATCGGCCCCCATGGCGTCGGCCAGGGCCGCGAGGATCCGCAGATCGCTCATGGGATGCCTGGTTCCCTCGTTGACCAGGGCGACAGGCCGGATGCGCTGCTCCCAGTTCAGGAAGTGCCCGGCCTGTTCCTCCATCAGGCAGGCGGGGAAGACCACGTCGGCCACCTCGGTAACGGCGTTGGCGCGGGTGGAGACGTGCACCACAAAACTCTTGCGCAGCGCGTGCAGGGCGGAGTCGGCCTCCGGCATGTCGTAGGGATCGACACCCGCCACCAGGAACGCCTTGAGGTAGCCCTCCTGCGCCGAGGCGAACTGCTCGGCGGCGCTCAGGCCGGGTTCGGTGGGCAGCGTACCCACCCCCCAGGCCGCGGCCATGTCGACCCGGGCCTCCGCCGAGGAGACGGGGCGGCCGCCCGGCAGCAGACCCGGCAGGCAGCCCGTCGCGATGGCCCCCATGTCGCCCGCGCGGCGCGGCATCCACGCCAGACGCGCCCCGCTGCGGATCGCCTTGGAGGAAACCTCGGACAGCAGACCCGGCTGGCAGGCGGCTCGCTCACCGACGAGGATGATGGTGCCCTCCCCCAGGTCCATGGCCTCGAGGGTCTGCGCCTCGGCTCCGGGTGCCACGGGAATCAGCGTCGCGGAGAGTTTCTGCGTTCCCCGGGACGCGAACGGCGCGAGCGTGGTGACCTTGAGGCCGTGCTTGCGCACCGCCTTGCGCAGCCGCAGGAAAACCACGGAGGTCTCGTCCTCGGGTTCGTAGCTGACCAGCACCACGTGCTTGGCGGCCTCGAGATCCGCGTAGGTGACGTCCATTCCCCGTCCCGCGACGCGGGAGGCCAGGAACTCGGCCTCCTCCTCGGATGCGGCCCGGGAACGGAAGTCGATGTTGTTGGTGCCGAGCACGGTGCGCGCGAACCGCGAGTAGGCGTAGGCGTTCTCGACGGTCAGCCGGCCGCCCGGCAGCACACCGACCGCGGTTCCCGCGGCCTTCAACCCGGCGACGGCGGCGTCGATGGCCTCGGGCCAGCTCGCGACCTGCAGGACCCCGTTGCGCCTGACCAGCGGCCGGGTCAGGCGGTCCTCGCCGCGTCCCGAGACGAAACCGAAACGCCCCTTGTCACAGAGCCATTCCTCGTTCACCTCGGGGGCATCGCCCGCCTGATGGCGCTTGACCTGGTGGTGCCGGTGGTCGGCGCGGATCTCGCAGCCGCCCGCGCAGTGGTCGCAGGAGGTGGTGGTCGACTTCAGGTCGAAGGGCCGCGCCTGGAAGCGGTAGGCCGCCGAGGTGAGCGCGCCCACCGGGCAGATCTGCACCACGTTGCCGGAGAAGTACGAGTCGTAGGGGTCCTGCTCGTAGAACCCGACCTGCTGCAGCGCGCCGCGTTCCACCAGCGCGATGAACGGGTCGCCGGAGATCTGCTCCGAGAACCGGGTACAGCGGGCGCACAGCACGCAGCGTTCGCGGTCGAGGAGGATCTGCGCGGAGACGTTGACCGGCTTCGGGTAGGTGCGTTTCACCCCGCCGTAACGCGACTCGCCGTACCCGTTGCTGAGCGCCTGGTTCTGCAGGGGGCACTCGCCGCCCTTGTCGCAGATGGGGCAGTCGAGCGGGTGGTTGATCAGCAGCAGCTCCAGGATGCCCTCCTGGGCGCGTTTCGCCACGGGCGAGCTGACCTGGGTGCGCACCACCATGCCCTCGGCAACCGGCATGGTGCAGGAGGCCTGGGGTTTGGGGAAACCGCGGCCGTTGCCAGCGTCGGGGATCTCGACCAGGCACTGCCGGCAGGCCCCGACGGGGTCGAGCAGCGGATGGTCGCAGAACCGGGGAATGGCGGTGCCGATCATCTCGGCGGCCCGGATGATGAGGGTTCCCTTCGGGACGCTGACCGGGACGTCGTCGATGGTGAGGGTGACGAGATCCGGTTTCGGCGCCACCTTGGCTGCGGTGTCGGTTGGCTGGCTCACCGGAGACCTCCTTCCGTGGCGAACAACGCGCTGCGTTCGTAGGGGAAAAGTTCCCAGGCGGGCGTGTGGTAGCCCTGCTCGAACTCGGAGCGGAAGCGGCGCACCGCGCTGGTCACGCAGGCGACGGCGCCGTCGGCCAGGGCGCAGAACGAGCGGCCGCCGATGCTGGTGCAGACGTCGAGGAGCTTGTCCACGTCGCCCTCCTCGGCGGTGCCGGCCTCGAACTTCATCAGCAGCTGCACCAGCCACCACGACCCCTCACGGCAGGGGGTGCACTTGCCGCACGACTCGTGCTTGTAGAACTCCACCCACCGCAGGGTGGTGCGCACCACGGAGGTGGTCTCGTCGAAGACCTGGAGCGCCTTGGTGCCGAGCATCGTGCCCGCCGAGGCCATGCCCTCGTAGTCGAGGGGGATGTCGAGGTGTTCGGGGGTAAGGATCGGGGTGGAGGACCCCCCCGGAGTGAAGAACTTCAGCTCATGACCCGCGCGGATACCGCCGGAGAGCTCCAGCAGCTGCCGCAGCGTGATGCCCATGGGGGCCTCGAACTGCCCCGGCCGGGCGACGTGCCCGGACAGCGAGTAGATCGTCATGCCCTTCGACTTCTCCGTGCCCATCGCCTGGAACCAGGCGGCCCCGTTGTTGACGATCGAGGGCACCGAGGAGATGGACTCCACGTTGTTGATGACCGTCGGGGAGGCGTACAGGCCCGCGACGGCCGGGAACGGGGGACGCAGCCTCGGCTGGCCGCGCCTGCCCTCCAGGGAGTCGAGCAGCGCGGTTTCCTCGCCACAGATGTAGGCCCCGGCCCCGGCGTGGACGATCACGTCGAGGTCGTAGCCGGATCCCAGCACGTTCCTTCCCGCGTAGCCGGCCCGGTAGGCCTCCTTGACGGCCTGCTGGAGCCGCCGGATCACATGCAGCACCTCACCGCGGCAGTAGATGAACGCCTGGTGGGAACCGATGGCGTAGGAGGCGATCAGCACGCCCTCGACGAGGGTGTGGGGGGAGGCCATCAGCAGCGGCATGTCCTTGCAGGTGCCGGGCTCCGATTCGTCAGCGTTGACCACGAGGTACTTCGGGTTGGGGTTGTCCTGGGGCACGAAACTCCACTTCATGCCCGTCGGGAAACCAGCGCCACCCCGGCCGCGCAGACCAGCGTCCTTGACCAGGGCGATCACCTCGGCCTGGGTCATGCCGAGCAGCGCTTTGCGCAGCGCCCGGTATCCTCCCGCGGCCTCGTAGCGCGAAAGTTTCCAGGACTTGTCCTGGCCCCACTGGTCACTGAGGACCGGGGCGAGCAGGTCGCTCACTTCGTCTCCTCCTCGGGTGCGGCCGGCAGATTGTCGGGATCGGGGGCACTCCATCCCCTTTCGGCGGCGATCCGCCTGCCGAGGGTGGATGCGTGCCCGGCGGAGGGACCCTCGTCGGCGCGCCCGTCGGGGAACCCGGCGAGCACCCGTTCGGCCTTCTTCCAGGACGTGATGGTGGCCCCGCGCGGGGAAACCACCTCATCGCCGTTCATGAGCGCGTCGATCAGTTCGTCGAGCTTCTCCGGGGTCATGTCGTCGAAGAACTCCCAGTTGACCATCGCCACGGGCGCGTAGTCGCAGGCGGCGTTGCATTCCAGGCGTTCCAGCGAGACCCGTCCGCACGGGGTGGTCTGGCCCTCGTCGATGCCCAGCCGCTGCTTGGCCCGCTCCAGGAGGATGTCGCCGCCCATGACCGCGCACAGGGCCGTGGTGCACACCCCCAGGTGGTGGTGCCCGGCGGGCCTGCGCTTGAACATGGTGTAGAAGGTGGCCACCCCGGAGACCTGGGCCGTGGTGATCCCGAGGATCTCGGCGCACAGCTCGATGCCGCGTGGGCTGATGCGGCCGTCGTAGGACTGCACCAGGTGCAGCATCGGCAGCAGCGCGGAACGCGGGTGCGGGTAACGCCCCGCCAGTTCGTTCAACTCGGCGATCGCGGTCTCGTCGAGGTTGGTGGACTGGTCCGAGTAGTCCACCGAACCGGAATCGGGGAAATCGCTGACAAAATGACCGCTCATCGGTCCACACCTCCAAGAACGGGGTCGATGCTGGCCACGGCCACCACGACGTCGGAAATCATCCCGCCCTCGCACATCAGCGGCACGGACTGCAGATGGTTGAACCCCGGGTCGCGGAAGTGGGCGCGGTAGGGGCGGGTGCCGCCGTCGGAGACCAGGGTGCAGCCCAGCTCACCCTTGGGCGATTCGACGGCCTGGTAGACCTGCCCGACGGGCACCTTGAATCCCTCGGTGACGATCTTGAAGTGATGGATGAGGGCCTCCATCGACTCGCCCATGATGTGTTTGACGTGTTCGTGGCTGTTGCCCTGCCCGTCGGGCCCGATGGCCAGCGACGCCGGCCAGGCGATCTTCGCGTCGCCCACCATGACGGGCTGGCCCTGGGTGCGTTCGAGGCGTTCCAGGCACTGCTCCACGATCCTCAGCGACTGCCAGGTCTCCTCCAGGCGGATGCGGAACCGCCCGTAGGCGTCCTGGGTGTCCCAGGTGACCACGTCGAAGTCGTAGGTTTCGTAGCCGCAGTAGGGCTGCGCCCGGCGCAGGTCCCACTCGTAGCCGGTGGAGCGCAGGATCGGGCCGGTGACGCCCATCATCATGCAGGCGGTGAGATCCATCTTCGCTAGGTTCTGCATGCGCAGCTTGAAGATCGGGTTCTCGTTGCAGAAGGTCGCGTACTCGGGCAGGTGTTTCCTCAGCCAGGCAATGACGGTGCGCAGGTGTTCCAGGCCGCCGTCCTGCAGGTCGTTGGCCACCCCGCCGGGACGGATGTAGGCGTGGTTCATGCGCAGGCCGGTCAGCCCCTCCAGGAAGTCGAGGATCATCTCGCGTTCACGGAAGGCGATGGTCATCACCGTCAGGGCGCCGATCTCCATGCCGCCCGTGCCCATCGCCACCAGGTGGGAGGCGATGCGGTTCAGTTCCATCACCAGCACCCGCAGCACGGAGGCGCGCTCCGGGACGTCGTCGGTGATGCCGAGCAGTTTCTCGACGGCCAGGCAGTAGACGGCCTCGTTGAACAGCGGCGCGACGTAGTCCATGCGGGTGCAGAACGCCACCCCCTGGGTCCACGTCTTGAACTCCATGTTCTTCTCGATGCCGGTGTGCAGGAAACCGATGGCGGGCCGGATGTGGGTGACGGTCTCGCCGTCCATTTCCAGGATGAGACGGAGCACCCCGTGGGTGGAGGGGTGCTGCGGCCCCATGTTGACCACGATCGTCTCGTCCCCGCGTTCGGCCTGCTCCGCGGCGATCTGTGCCCAGTCGCCTCCCTGCGCCAGGTAGACCCGGTCGGCCTCGGGTTCGCCGGTGGCGGCGAAGATGTCGTTGCTCATCAGTTGTACGTCCTCCGGTGATCGGGGGCGGGCACTGTGGCGCCCTTGTACTGGATGTCGATGCCGCCCAGCGGATAGTCCTTGCGCTGCGGGTGCCCGACCCAGTCGTCGGGCATGAGGATGCGGGTCAGCGACGGGTGGCCGTCGAACAGGATCCCGAACATGTCCCAGGTCTCGCGTTCGTGCCAGTCGGCCATCGGGTAGGTGGCCACCACCGACGGAACGTGGGGGTCGTCGTCGGGGGCCGTCACCTCGAGGCGGACGCGACGGTTATGGGTGATCGAGAGCAGGTGGTAGACCACGTGCAATTCCGCGCCGGTCTGCTGCGGGTAGTGCACCCCGCTGACGGACACGCAGATCTCGAACCGCAGGTGGGCGTCGTCGCGGAAGGCCTTCACGGTCTCGCGGAGGTGTTCGCGGGGCACGAAGATGGTCAGCTCGCCGCGGTCGAACAGCACCAGGCCACCGGTCAGGGCGGGCACGAGCTGCCTGGCGCGGGCGACGATGGTGTCGAAGGGCTCCCCGAAGGGGCCCTCGGTCCGGCCGGGCATGGAGATCTGCCGCTGGATGCGGCCGTATCCGGAGGTGTCGCCGGAGCCACGGCTCCACATGCCCGCCTTCGTCTCGAAAACCGGCGCCTGGGGCGTGTTCTGCTGCGGGGTGATCTCGCCGGGGGTCTCGGTCATCGCATGAGTCCCTTCAGCTCGTGGGTCGCGGGTGCGGCCAGGGCGGCCTCCTCGCGGGCCGCGATGGCGGCGGCCTCGTTCGGGCCGATCGGACGCGAGGAAACTTCCTGGCGAAGCTTGAACATGGCGTCGATCAGCATGTCGGGGCGGGGCGGGCAGCCGGGCACGTAGATGTCGACGGGCACGATGTGGTCGCAGCCCTGGACGATGGCGTAGTTGTTGAACATGCCACCCGAGGACGCGCAGGCACCCATCGAGATCACCCACTTGGGGTTCGGCATCTGGTCGTAGACCTGCCGCACGATGGGCGCCATTTTCTGCGACAACCGCCCGGAGACGATCATCAGATCGGCCTGGCGCGGCGAGGCGCGGAAAACCTCCTGTCCCCAGCGCGCCGAGTCGAATCGGGGGGTGGCGTAGGCCATCATCTCAATGGCGCAGCAGGCCAGGCCCATGGTCACGGGCCAGAACGACGCCTTGCGCACCCAGCCGAAGATCCCCTCGACCGTGGTGAGCAGTATCCCGGAGGGAAGTTTCTCCTCGATACCCATCTGTGGTCCTCCTGTTCAGTCCCAGTCCAGGCCGCCGCGGCGTTTGACGTAGAAGTAGGCCACCAGCACCGTCACGATGAAGCTGATGATGGCGATGACCCCGAAGAGCCCGAGCTGGTGGTAGGTGACGGCCCACGGGTAGAGGAAGACGATCTCGATGTCGAAGACGATGAACAGCATCGCGATCACGTAGTACTTCACGGGGAACCGTCCCCCGCCGACGGGCTGCGGGGTGGGTTGGATGCCGCACTCGTAGGAGTCGTACTTGGCGCGGTTCCTGCGGCCGGGCCCGATGAGGACGCTCAGGGTCATGGACACGGCCACGAACACCGTGGCCAGCACCACCATCCCGACGATTGGAATGTAGAGGTTCACTGCGCTTCCTTCCCTTCCACCTGTCTGCTCACGCCGCCGGCGCCACCCGGCACAGGGCATTGATGACGCGATCCATGGCATCCCCGCCGTGGCTGTCGGTCAGATTCGCCAGCAGCTTCATGACGAAACGCATCAGAGTCTTGCGGGGGAGCCCGTAGGTGGTGCACAGGTGCATCACACGCGGGTCGCCGATCAGTTTCACGAAGATGGTTCCCAGCCGGTAGTAGCCGCCGAGGCGGGCCTTCAGCTGGGTGCGGTAGCCGTGCAGGGCGCGTTCGGCGGACTCGGTGCCGACCCCGCGGGCGTGTGCCTGGGCGATGGCGTCGGCGGCCAGTTCCGCGGACTCCATGGCGTAGGCGATCCCCTCGCCGTTGAACGGGTTGACCATGCCGCCCGAGTCGCCGACCAGCAGCAGGCCGCGGCCGTAGACGGGCTGCCGGTTGAAGGCCATCGGGAGCGCCGCCCCCTGGATCTTCCCGAGCCGGTTCTCCTCCCGGAAACCCCACTCCCCGGGGGTGTTGGCGAGCCAGCGTTTCATCAGCTCCCGGTAATCGGTTTTCTGGAAGGACCTGGAGGTGTTGAGGACGCCGAGACCGACGTTGCAGGTGCCGTCGCCCATCCCGAAGATCCAGCCGTAGCCGGGCATCAGGGTGGATTCGCGGGGTTTGCCGTCCCAGAGTTCCAGCCACGACTCGAGGTAGTCGTCGTCGCTGCGCGGGGAACGGTAGTAGGCGCGGTAGGCCACCCCCATCGGGCGGTCGGAACGCTTGTTCAGGCCCATGGAAACCGACAGGCGCGAGGAGTTGCCGTCGGCGGCCACCACCAGCGGAGCGCGGTACTCGTCGCCGTCGCGGGTCCGCACCCCGACGATGCGGCCGGTGCGGTCGTCCAGGACCGCTTCGGTCACGTTGGCCCCCTGGACCAGTTCGGCCCCGCAACCGACGGCGTGCCTGGCCATCAGGTCGTCGAAGTCGGCGCGTTTTCGCACCAGTCCGTAGGAGGGGAAGTCGGCCAGTTTCGGCCAGTCCAGCTGGAAGGGTTCAACCCGCCCGCCGTAGACGCGCAACCCCTTGTTGTGAAGCCATCCGGCCTTCTCGGAGGTGTCGATGCCGAGGCGCACCAAGGCCCGGGTGGTGCGCGGGGTGAACCCGTCTCCGCACACCTTCTCGCGCGGGAAGTGGCTCTTCTCCAGCAGCAGGACACCCACTCCCCGCCGCGCCAGATTTGCCGCTGCCGCGGATCCTCCGGGGCCCGCACCGACGACGATGACGTCGGCTTCCGCCTTTGGCATTCGACTCTCCTCGTCTTGCTCATCAGGAACCCGGCTCCCGAAGTTGCCGTGGACCAGACTTCAGGCCTCAGTCTATGGGGTGACCTCTCTTTCTCACCAACCACCCGGAAACCCCCGACAAATCGGCTCTGACTAGGGACAACGCTTCACTTTTTGACAACGGAAAGCGTTCGTTATTCGCGTCTACCGGACTGGGTGTCCCAACCTTGGTGGTTGCTCGCCGTCCGGTCTTTCTGGCTTCCATGAGCCAGCCTCGACTATCGTTCCCCGGGTGAGCCTTGACTTCGCGACGAAACGGTTGCGCGCAACGACCGTGGCCATCGACGATCCGGGGGATCTCGCGCACTTCCTCACCCCCGAGCGGGCCACCGCATTCCTGCGGAGGGGCGAGGGATTCGTCACGTTGGGCGAGGTGGCCCGCTTCGAGACCGACTTCCCCGACGCCGCCGACGTCTGGTGGAGCGAGGTCAGCGCCCACATCGACCACGACTCGGAACTCCCCGGGGCCTGGGGAACCGGCCCTCTGGCGGTCGGCTCTTTCGCCTTCGACCCGGACCGCTCCCGCACCCGTTCCGTGCTGCTCGTCCCCGAGACCATCATCGGCAGGCGCGACGGGCAGGCCTGGATGACCAGGATCAGCGAGGGCCGCCTCAGCCTGGAGCCGCCCGGCAGGGGCGACCCCGTCACGTCCCCCGGGAACGTCCGGCTGGCCCCCGACGGCCTGTCCGGCCCGGACTGGGCTGGCATCGTGGCCAAGGCCGTGGACCGCATCCGCGCCCAGGAGATCAGCAAGGTGGTGCTGGCGCGCTCCCTGAAGGCCGTCGCGGACGCCCCCATCGATCCGCGCCACGTGCTGCGCAGGCTCCTGCGGGCCTACCCGATGGCCTGGAACTACTTGGTCGACGGCATGGTCGGCGCGACCCCGGAGCTGCTGATCCGCCGTCACCGCACCCTGGTCACGTCCCGTGTCCTGGCGGGCACGGTCTCCCTCGACCCCGAACACACCAACCCCCTCCACCGGGCCGAGCAGCTCGCGGGTTCCGGCAAGGACATCGCGGAACACGAGTTCGCCGTCGCCTCCGTCGCCGAGGCCCTGGAGCCCTACTGCGCCGCCATGAACGTGCCCGAGGCCCCCTCCGTGCTGACCCTCCCCAACGTCATGCACCTGGCCACCGACATCACAGGCGTGGCGGAACCCGACATCAGCTCCCTGGCGCTGGCGGGTGCGTTGCACCCGTCTGCGGCCGTCTGCGGCACGCCCACCTTCTTCGCCGGGGAGATCATCGCGGAGCTGGAATCCATGGACCGGGGACGCTACGCCGGCCCCATCGGCTGGGTGGACTCCGACGGCGACGGCGAGTGGGCCATCGCCCTGCGCGGCGGGTTCATCAACCCTGCCAACCCCGACGAGATCCGCCTGTTCGCGGGCGCCGGGATCGTCGCGGACTCGGATCCGCAGGCGGAACTGGCCGAGACCGAGGCCAAGTTCATGCCCATGCTCCAGGCCCTCGGCCTGGCCTGAAGCGCATCCCAAACCCGTACCCCACCCACATCCGCCTGCCCTATGCCCGTCCGCCCGCCTTGCAGCCGTCCGCTCGCGCCGTAGCGCAGGCGGACGGACGCAAGGCAAGCATTTCCACAGAAGGACAGGCGAATCACGGGAAGGGGCGACGCGACCAGGCTCAACCGATTCGAGGCAAGCCTTTCCTGGTTTCCCTCCCTTCACAAGGGATTTCCCCGCACGCCCCGCCCGGCGGCCGGAGCGCATTTCGCAAGCCCTCGATTTTCGAAACACAAAAGGCCGTTAAAACCGGGGAAATACGCGTCGTTTTTGCGCATTTACCCAAGTCAGCAAAGGATTCTCTTGCTTGCGGAGGGTTGGAACCAGACGTAACGTATTTCTCGTCAGATGCACCACAGACGAAAGGTCCTAGAAATGCCCACCATCACCCCCGTCAAGTCCTGCGACACCACCACCTGCGCTTTCAACAACAAGGGCTGCACCGCCTTCGCGATCACCGTTGACGGCTCCTCGGCCTGCACCACTTTCATCACCCTCGACGCCCGCGGTGGCCTGCCCACCGCCGAGGGCCGCGTCGGCGCCTGCCAGCGCCTCGAATGCGCCCACAACAAGGACCTGCTCTGCAGCGCCTCCGGCGTCACCGTGGTCGACGGCGTCTGCACCTCCTACGAGGCCCGCTGAGTCCCCTGAACGGCCCACAGGGCCGCCGCGTCTGAAAGCAAAAGCTCAGGCCCCGCTCGATGCGGGGCCTGAGTGCTCTCGGGGCCAGCCGTCAGATGCACCGGTGAGGGTGCACCGGCCCCGAGTCATCAACGAGACGCGCCACCTGCTGCATCAACGCCGACAGCGTCGTGGGGCGATCCTCGAAGCGAGCGAAGACCGTCGCGGTCTCGTGTTCCCCGACGTGCATCAACGTGACTCCCGACCGGTCGACGTCGATGCAGAAGACCTTGTCGAGCACGTGCCCGCACAGCCCGGGCGCACTCGGACGGAGGCTGGCCTGTCCCGGCAGGCTGCCGGTGATCACGGCCTGGCACACCCCCCGGAGGGCATCACATCCCTGCGAGGCCACGACGTCGTGCGCCTCGAAGTCGTCGCACCAGGCCTCGGGCACCTCGGAGCGGGCCTCCTGGAGGTCCTCCCACGGGACCGGGGTGACCCCGCTGTGGTCGTGCACCAGGATCCGGTCCGTGACCACCAGACCGATCCGGGTGCCGCTTATCCGCGCCAGCTCCGCGATCCGCTCGGGAAGCTGGTCCTCGGCGAGCAGGCGGGCGACGGCCGCGTCCGGCAACAGGACGAGCTCACCCAGCAGGTGGGCGGAGGCCGCGATGACCGAGAGCATCACATCGTGACTGTGACGGACCAGGTCCATCCGCACCACGGTCCCGGCCCCGGCGGGCAGGGCGGATAGCATGCAGTCCTCGTCGGGTCGGACAGCCACCACGATGTCCCCCTGGGCGGTCAGCCCGTGGGCGACGAGGTCGTACTGGCTGCCGATCCGCCAGGCGACCAGGCTGCAGGCCGCCCCTCCCTCCAGCATCCGTCCCGCCAAGGAGCGCGCGCGCTCAAGACACAAGTCCTGGGAAACCTCCGGTGAAGTGGCCATCCGCGCCCGCCTTCCAGCTTGATTAACGTCAGCCTAGCGCATCGAAAACCGAGAAGGAATGCCTACTCTCAGGCACGTGTGGCGGGCGGCGAGGTCAGCGTTTCCGCTGCACCCTCACCTTCTGGCCGCCCCCGCCGCGGCCGGGACGCCCGGACCTCTGCTCCTCCAGCAGGCGCTGCTGCTCCTCGCGTTCGTCCATCAGGGCCTGCTGATCGAATCCGGAACGCAGGACCAGCCAGGTGACCGTCGCGATGCCCAGTGAGATCCAGGAGGGCCAGCCGAGGACGAGCGGCAGGGTGATCAACGCGACGATGTCGATGCCGCGGATGAAGGAGAACATCATGCCCGGCGGCATGGCGCCGATCCCCACCGAGACCATGGGGCCGCCGTAGTTCGGGGGCTTCGCGCACACCCAGCGGAAGGCCGCCAGCAGACCGCCCAGCGCGGTGATGAGGGAGGTCGAGAACCCGGCGACCGGGTCGAGCTCACCGCCGTCGAAGATCCCCCCGAAGGCGGGCGTCGTCGCAGCCGCCCAGAGCAGCGCCAGCAGGGCGGGCACCGCCATGGCGGCCTGCCTGACCTCACCCGGGGAGAACGGGAAACAACGCTGGAGGCCCTTGGTGCGGGTCAGCACCCGCAAGGTGTTGCAGAAACCGATCAGGGCGGTCATCAGCACCAGGGCGGAGATCGACGGGTTCAGCACCTCGATGCCGAGCGCGTGGACCGCGTAGGGAACGGCCATCGAGGCCAGCCAGAACACCAGCGGCCTGGGGGCGCGCCACAACCGCTGCAGATCGCGCAGGATGATCGCCCACACGCCGCTGCCCGACCCGCGGGTCGGCCGGACGTGTCCGCGGCGCCGGGCCTGGTCCTCGACCAGGATGTCGCGGACCAGGGCGAAGTCGAGGGCGAACGCGGCGCCCTGCATGCCCGCGAGCAGCGACGAACCCGCGGTGAGCCGCTGGCGGCGCATGTGGCGCAGCCGGAGCCAGGCGGGCACGATGGAGATCAGCCCCAGCAGCAGGCCGCCGCCCGCCACCACCCAGGCGAATTCGACGCTCAGCGCGGCCACGAGACCGCTGGGCGCCATCCCTGCGGAGATCGCGACCAGGACGAGCAGGGCGGCGAAGGCGATGATCCCGATCAGCCACAGCAGCGCGGTGGTGATCCAGCGCCGCTCCGCGCCCTGCTCAGCGGCCGCGAAGGCCACCAGCCCGAAGCATCCGAGGCCGGATGCCAGCCCCCAGGTGAGAATCTCCGTGGCTCCGCCGCCGACGAGGGCCGCCACGAGCGCCCCGAGTCCCGCGCCGAGGGCCAGGGCCACGATCACCGAGGCGACGAGGCGTCCGGTGAGCACCCTGCGCCGGTCGACGTTGCCGTCCATGACCCAGAAGCCCTCGGCGGCCGAGGCCACGACGGGACCGAACATGCGGGCTGCCACGAGGGCGAGGGCCAGGAACCCGGCGACGGCGGCCCAGGGCAGCAGCCCCCGCGCCGCCAGGCAGGAATCCGCCGTGCAGCCCGCCACGCTGCGTTGGGCCTGCATGATGGAGCTGATCACCATGGCGCCGATCAGGACCAGGGCGAAGACCATCACGTAGGCGTCCTGCATGGCCTGGATGAGGTTGCGATCCGCCCTGCCCCGCCGCCAGTCGCGCACGAGGAGACGGAGCTGTTTCTCGTCGACCTCGCCGATGGCTCCGAACCGCTCGTCGCTCATCGGCGCTCCCCCAGCCTCACCTCGCGGGCGCCGATGGCGGCCAGCAGGCTCGGTTCGTGGCTGGCCAGCACGATCGCCAGGCCATCACCGAGCTCCGCCTTGAGTCGGGCCCCGAGCCATTCGACGCCCTCGACGTCGAGCCGCTGCTCCGGTTCGTCGAGGACCAGCAGACGCCGGGGCCTGACGAAGGCGGTGGCCAGCGCCAGGCGTCGCCGCTGACCAGACGACAGGGTCGAGGGCAGCTGCCCGGCCTGGGGGACGAGCTGCACCTCCTCGAGGATCTCGTCGACCAGGTCGTCGGGGTCGGCGATCCCGTGGGCCCGGGCCAGCAGGTCGAGGTGCTCCACGACGGACAGGTCGGGGAAGAAGTCGAGGTCGTCGATGACCGTGGCGACGTTGCGGCGGATCTCCGGGCTGGTTTCCTTCATCTTCACGCCCAGCACCTCGACGGTGCCCTCATCGGGACGATCGGCCCCGACCAGGCACCGCAGCACCGTCGACTTGCCCGCGCCGTTGCGCCCGGTGAGCGCAACGGCCTCTCCCGCGGCCACCTTGAGGTCGAAACCTTCCACGATGGTCACGGGCCCGTAGGCCTTCTTCAGTTTTTCAACCTTGAGAACGATGTCCTTCTTCGCCACGGCGACCATTGTGGCGCATCCCGGCCGGGCGAAGGGGAGCCCCGCAGCAGTATGCGACACTCAAGATCCACCTGTCCCCATTCGCCCTTTTTGTGTAAGATGCAGGAAATTACCAACGGAGGTAGCCCGTATGAGCGGAATCGCCCGCGTCCAACCCGAAGCCACACTGCATCCCGGCAAACTCGACCTGCTCGCCCAATGGCTTCCCGACCAGTGGTGGTTCGACGGGGACCCCTCGGACCTGGAGATCGTCGCCAAGTTCCGGTTCGTCGATCCCGACGACGTGGTGGGGCTCGACTGCATGCTGGTGCGCTCCACGGACGCCGTCTACCACATCCCCGTCACGTGGCGGCCCCACCCGCTGGACGGCGGCGCGCTGATCGGAACCCTCCAGCACTCGGAGCTGGGCACCCGGTACTGCTACGACGCCCAGACCGACCCGGTTTACCTGGACGAGCTGGTGCGGGTGATCCGGGAGAAGGACTCGGACGCCGACATCGTGGCGGCCGGGCAGGACACGCCGTACCCGAAGAACATCAGGGTCTTCGGCAGCGGCCTGGTGGCTGGGGAGACATCCGGGTATCCGCACGTGGTGCACAAACTCAACCGCGCCCCGATAAACGACGTGGTCGGCCAGTTGATGGGCCAGTGGCGCCACCGCGGCATCGACCGCGTCGACCTGTTGGCCGTTCTGCACTGAAATCCGTCGGAGGCTGGCGATAAGGTGTGCGCATGCAGCAGACCCGAGCCGACCTCGACAAGAAACGCGCCGAGGTCTCGGCCATGTTCGACGGTGTCGCCGCGCGCTATGACCTGTTGAATTCGTTGTTGTCGCTGGGCAGGGACCGCGGCTGGCGTCGGGAGACCGCGGCCGCCGTCGCCGCACGCCCGGGGGAACGCGTCCTGGACCTGGCCGCCGGCACCGGTACGTCGTCGCTGCCCTTCCTGGAGGCCGGCGCGCACGTCTTCCCCACGGACCTGTCGATGGGCATGCTGAGAACGGGCAAGCAGCAGCAGCCACGGCTTTCCTTCGTCCGTGGCGACGCCTTGGCACTGCCCTACGCCGATTCGGTGTTCGACGCCGTGACCATCAGCTACGGCCTGCGCAACGTGGAGGACACCGCCGCCGCGCTGCGGGAGTTGCTGCGGGTGACCCGTCCGGGCGGGCGCATGGTGATCGCGGAGTTCTCCACCCCGGTGAACCGGGCGCTGCGGTTCGCCTACGCCCACGGCGCGTTGCGAGCACTGCCCGTGGCCGCCAGGGTGTCGAGCAACCCCGTCGCCTACGGTTACCTGGCCGAGTCGATCCTCGCCTGGCCCGCGCAGAAGGAGCTGGCGGACCTGATCGCGGACTGCGGCTGGCGGGGCGTCGAGTGGAAGAACCTGACGGGCGGCATAGTGGCTCTGCACCGGGCTTGGAAATGACATTTCTGCTGGATCCGTACGCGGCACGAAGCTGCCCCGTCAAGACCTTCAACGCCTTCGACCCCGGCACCCCGAAACCCGAAAAACCTCTCGACGAGTCGCTGCTGGAGGCGTTCTCGGGCGGCTCGGAGTTCCGCGATTCCATGCTGGAGGCCCTCTGCCGTGCCACTGACGTGGTCGATCTGCGCGGAGAGAGAAACACGGCCGAGACCTTGGATGCGATGGACGCCGGCGCCCCCGTGATCGTCGGCGGAGCGCTTCCGGCGGACGAGCAGGGACATCGCGTTGGAAGCCCCGACGCCCTGGTGCGCGGCGCCGACCGGCCCGGTGGGCGTCCCGGCTACTGGCCGCTGCGTGTCAAGCCCTATCGGTTGCTGGAGAAACAACGAAACGCCAAGGAGCTGCGCACATCCAGGCTCGTCTCCCCGACCGTTCTGGAGCCACTCCCGGGATACCGGTTCCGGTCCTACCGGCAGGGGGTGCTGTTGGAGCTGGCCCATCACTGGAGACTGCTCCAGGCCTGCGGCCGTTCGGCAGCCACCCCCGTCGTCGGATCAATCGGTTTCGACGACCACAACAGGGGGATGATCGTCTGGGTTCCCCTCGAACTGCGCTTCCTGCGCACGTTCTCCCGCACCTCCGCCAACGGGCACAGGCTCCGTTCGGCGCTGGAACGCTACGACCACGAACACGGGTTCCGGGTCCACGTCGCCCAGCAGGCGATGACCCGCGAAGCGGATGATCCCCGCCCCCCTGCGGTGCGCCCCATCCGGGTTCCGGAGTGCGAGTGGTGTGCGTGGTGGGAGACGTGCCGCCCCCGCATGGACGACGACGACATCTCCCTGCGCATCTCCAAGACCCCCCTCGACGTCCGCGAACTTCAGACCCTGATGGGGCTCGGCATCACGACGGTCTCGCAGCTTGCCGACGCCGACGTCGAGGCTCTGCTGCCCGACTACCTGCCGCTCACCGCGCATCGCGACCGTTCCGAGGCCAGGTTGCGCACCGCGGTCCGTCGCGCCCGGATGCTGAAGCGAGGTGTCGCCCTGGAGAAGGTCTCTGTGGAACCCGTCGAGGCCCCGCGGGCGCCGGTGGAGGTGGACCTGGACATCGAGACCGACGACGGCGACCGCACCTACCTGTGGGGGGTCCTGCTGACCGATCGCTCCACGGGCAAGCAGAAATACCAGCATTTCAGCGCCTTCAACTACCTCTCCCCCAGCGGAGAGCTGGATCTCGCGACCGATTTCGCCCGCTGGCTCCTGCGGTTGGTGGGCAAACACCCCGATCTGCTCGTCTACCACTACTCCGACTACGAGGTGGTGCGCCTGCGCCGTCTCGCCCAGCGCAGCGGGCACCCCGACCTGCTGGCCGTCTGCGAGCTCGTCAAGGACCATTTCGTGGATCTGTTCCAGCTGGTCCGCGACAACTTCGTCGCAGTGGACGGCCTGGGGTTGAAGGTGGTCGCGAGCAAGGGGGCGGGGTTCTCGTGGCGCGACGAGGAACCGGGCGGTTTGAACTCGCAGACCTGGTTCGCCACCGCCGTCGACGGCCTCAACGCCGCGGAGCGAAAGGCCGCGCGCAGGCGCGTGCTGGAGTACAACGAGGACGACGTCCGGGCCACCTGGCACGTCCGGGAGTGGATGGATCGGCTCGATGCTGAGTGCTCTGCCCAGGACGACCCGACCACATCCACGGCGGCCCCCGGCTGACACGATTCCACAACCGGTTTCACATATCTCACCGGGATTCCCGTGCCCGCACCTTCGTCAGGAAACGACTGCCCTCATCTTGTCGAGAAGCTGCTCCGCCACTTGAGCACCGAACAGGTCGTTGTCCACGTGATTGCCGTCAGGCCGCATCACGTTGCCGTCTACCGTGTCGTCGCACAGCGGCCCGAGCCCGACGCCCGGAGCGTCGCCGCAGAACAGGGAGTCCCCGTCGATGGTGCGGATGTACTCGCGTTGTGCCGCCACCTCCGTGACGATCTGGTTGAAACGCTGTCGGTACTCGTCGTGATCGATCGAATACTGGACGAGCATGAAGTTCATCTCCGCGCTGGGACGCGACAGCATGCCGATGCCGGGACGTTCCGTCAGCACGATCACCAGGGTTTCCCCACGGTCCGTCAACCGCTCGGCCGTGGCAATGAGGTCGCGGCGCTGCACCTCCCAGAACTCGTCCGACTCCGGGGAGAGCACCCGGTCACCCTCGTAGCGGTCGATGTACTCGTGTCGGGACCACCACAGTATGGTGCCGGGGGAATACGTGGCGATGACCTCGTCCTGCACGTCCTTGACGGGCGGGCAGAGCTTGCCGAACCTGTCGTCAGGCCCGAAGTACAGAAATGCGCCCATCGGCGTGCACATGCCCTGTGCCGTCTCGACCACGGTCAGTCCCCGTTCCTGCCCCGCCACGGCCAGCGGGTCGGCCATCCGCAACGGAACGGAGTCACCGACCAACATGATGACGTCGCGTTTGAGGTCGCCACCCCCCTGCCTCAGGTGAAGCGCTCTCGAGAGCGGGGTACCGCCCACGAAACTGCTGCTCAGGGCCATGATCACCATCGCAGTGGCTCCTGCGATGATCGCCCGCCACGGTTTGAGGAAATTCCCGATCCGGCCCTGCCTGATCGGCATCTCCACCAGGTGGTACGAGGCGGAGGAGCACGCGAGGGTCAGCACCAGCACTGCCACCGTCTGCGGGGGCCGGAAGGATCCGGAGTGAACCCCGAACCACACCGCCATGGGCCAGTGCCACAGGTACAGCCCGTAGGAGATCCTGCCGAGGTAGCTGATCGGCGCGAATGCGAGCGCCTTGGCCTCCGGCGTGGTCAAACCGTGGCGGACGCCGAGGATGAGCGCCCCGGTTCCCAGCGAGAAGAGCAACGCGCCACCCTGGAAGTAGAACGGGGCAGGACCGCCCAACACGGTGAACAGGGTCGCGGTCGAGACCGCGCCACCCCAGAACAGGCACCTGGCCCAGCGGGTGCACCACGCGGCGAACCGGGGGTTGGCGACGAGGAGCGCCAGCAGGGCCCCGAACATCGGTTCGAAGGCCTTCGCGTCGGTACCCATGTAGGCCCGTTCGGCCGCCCGTGGCGCGTAGAGAGCCGCCAACAGCACCACCGAGACCGCGACGATCGCGACGGCGATCACCGCCAGGGCCCGCACCGCCTTCCGGCTCCCGGCCCGGAAGACCTTCAGCACCAGCCAGGTGAATCCGGCGATGAGCAGCGGCCAGACAATGTAGAACTGCTCCTCGACGGCGAGACTCCACATGTGCAGCAGGGGCGAGACCGTACCGTCGTTCTCGAAGTACGAGGACGAATCGATGAACCGCCAGTTCGCGAGGTAGAAGATCGTGTACCAGGCATCGACTGCGATGTTGTTGCGGCGATGCAGCAGCGTGAAGTTCGCCGCCCAGATGAGCACGACGCACACCACCAGCAGGGCGGCGGGCATGAGCCGTTTGATCCGTCTGCCCCAGAAATCGCCCAAGGAGATCCGCCCGGTGCGTTGGAACTGCCCGACCAGCCCCGATGTGATGAGGAAACCGGAGAGCACGAAGAACATGTCGACGCCCAGGAGCCCGGCGGCCATGTGGGGGACCGACACGTGGAAAAGGACCACCAGCCCAACCGCTACGGTCCGCAAACCATCCAGCGCGTCGAACCGGTTGCCGTGATGGGCGGGGGTCCCGGGCGGTGAATTCGCGGGCGGCATGCTGGCACCGCATGGTGTGTTCGTACTCGCCATTGCCGGCCCCCTTCCGCGCACGATCAGCCAGCGGCGGATCTCATGTCGTTCAGGATCGTTTGAACCGTTGCCTTGGCGTCACCGAAGCACATCACCGAGTTCTCGTTGAAGAACAGCGGATTCTGCACACCTGCGTACCCGGCGTTCATGGAACGTTTGAAGACCACCACCTGACCGGCCTCCCACACCTTGAGCACGGGCATGCCGGAGATCGGGGAACCGGGTTCGTTCGCGGCGGGGTTGACCGTGTCATTGGCCCCGATCACCAGCACCACGTCGGTGTCGGCGAAGTCGTCGTTGATCTCGTCCATCTCCAGGACGATGTCGTAGGGCACCTTCGCCTCGGCCAGCAGCACGTTCATGTGACCGGGCAGCCTTCCCGCAACGGGATGGATGGCGAACCGCACGTTCACGCCCTGCTCCCGTAGTCGGGCGGTCATCTCGGCCACGGGATACTGGGCCTGGGCCACCGCCATCCCGTAGCCGGGGGCGATCACGACGGAACGGGCCCCGGTCAGCATCTTCGCCACCTCCGAGGTGGTCACCTCCCGGTGCTCACCCATCTCGCCGCTGTCCGTGACGGGGGCGTCACCGAAACCGCCGAGGATCACGGAGACGAAGGAACGGTTCATGGCCCGGCACATGATGTAGGACAGGATCGCGCCGGAGGCGCCGACCAGGGCGCCCGTGATGATGAGGATGGTCTGGTCCAGCATGAATCCGCTGAAGGCCGCCGCCCAGCCGGAGTAGGAGTTCAGCATCGAGACCACCACCGGCATGTCGGCGCCGCCGATGGCCGCCACCAGGTGGCAGCCCAGGGCCAGGGAGACCAGGGTCACCAGCAGCAGCGGGACCAGCGACAGCGTCGCGACGTACCACCAGCCGAGGCCTGCGACGGCGACGAGCATGGCCAGGTTGATCCAGTTCCTGCCGGGCAGCATCAGCGGTTTCGAGGCGATCCGGCCGTTGAGTTTGCCCCAGGCCACCAGCGAACCGGTGAGGGTGACCGCGCCGATGAAGATCCCGAGCACCACCTCGACGGCGTGCAGCACGTCGGTGTGGGTGGCCGAGATGTGCACGTTGAACCCCACGAGCACTGCGGCGGCCCCGACGAAGCTGTGGAGCAGGGCGATGAGCTCCGGCATCCCGGTCATCTCCACCCTGCGGGCCTTCCACGTGCCGATGACCGCGCCGATGGCGATCGCCCCGTACAGCAGGGCCGCGGAGGTCCAGTCGAAACTCGTCCCGGCCCCGGGTTGGGCGATGGCGTAGTTGGTGGCCACCAGGGCGAGAACCATGCCGAGGATTCCGAACGCGTTGCCCTTCTTCGCGGTCTCGTGTTTGCTGAGGCCCGCGAGGGCGAGGATGAACATCAGGCCGGCGGCGATGTAGGTGGCGTTGACGAGGTTGTTCAGCACGGCTCAGCCCTTCCGGAACATGTTCAGCATGCGGTGGGTCACCGTGAACCCGCCGAAGACGTTGATGGATGCGATCAGCACCGCCACGAAGGAGATGATCCTGATGACCCAGTTGTCGCTGGGCAGCTGTGTCATGGCACCGACGACGATGATGCCGCTGATGGCGTTGGTGACGCTCATCAGCGGGGTGTGGAGGGCGTGGGTGACGTTCCAGACCACGTAGTAGCCGACGACGATGGCCAGCACGAACACGGCCATCAGACCCACCAGTGGCGGCGGGGCGAGGGTCAGCAGCGCGATCAGAGCCACCGCCCCGGCCCCGACCCAGGCAACCTGGTGCCACC
>CAJPNZ010000017.1 GCA_905372155.1 Propionibacteriaceae bacterium | reverse complement strand
GCCCGGGTGGTTCCGCGCCCACCCCGGGTTCCACGGCACGCCGCCCCGGCACCCCGCGTCCCGGCAACAACCCATTCGCGGTTTCCCAAGGAATGGGCGTCGGCCGTTCCGGAACGCAGCGACGTGACCAGGGAGCCCGGCAGGGCGGTGATCAACGAATGCCGCGCCCCGGTGGCACCGGAGGCCTGCCGCGTCCCAACCCTGCGATGATGCCCAAGACCCAGAACTCCACCCTCGGCCAGGCGGCCGTCCGCGGTTCGGGCCGCTCCGGTGGATCAGGACGTGGCCGCCCCGGTTCTCAGGGACGTCCGGGCAGCGGTGGATTCGGCGGCCCACCGATGGGTGGCCCGGCCGGCGGCGCGGGTCGTGGTGGCGGTCGCGGTCGTGGTGGCGGCACCCAGGGAGCCTTCGGTCGTGGCGGTGCCGGCGGTAGGCGTGGACGCAAGTCCAAGAAACAACGCAGGCAGGAATTCGACCAGATGGAGGCCCCCACCATCGGTGGCGTGCGGCTCCGAAAGGGCGACGGCCAGACCGTGCGGCTGCGTCGCGGTGCCTCCCTGACGGATCTCGCAGAGAAGATCGGCGTCGAACCCGCTGCCCTGGT
This sequence comes from Propionibacteriaceae bacterium, assembly GCA_905372155.1. Taxonomy (GTDB): domain Bacteria; phylum Actinomycetota; class Actinomycetes; order Propionibacteriales; family Propionibacteriaceae; genus Arachnia. The sequence continues at coordinate 41,160 of CAJPNZ010000017.1, read as the reverse complement.
CCAGGTGCTGTTCCACCTGGGGGAGATGGTCACCGCAACCCAATCGGTGGCCGACGACACCCTCGAGGTGCTGGGCGCCGAGCTGGACTACAACATCGAGGTGGTCTCGCCCGAAGATGAGGACCGCGAACTGCTCGAGTCCTTCGATCTGGAGTTCGGGGAGAACATCGGTGATGAGGAGGACTTGAGAGCGCGCCCGCCGGTCGTCACGGTCATGGGCCACGTCGACCACGGCAAGACGAAGCTCCTCGACGCGCTGCGTCACACCAACGTGGTCGCGGGGGAGGCCGGAGGCATCACGCAGGCCATCGGCGCCTACCAGGTCGAGACCGAAGTCGACGGCGAGGAACGCGCCATCACCTTCATCGACACCCCCGGCCACGAGGCTTTCACCGCCATGCGTGCCCGAGGAGCCAAGTCAACCGACATCGCGGTGCTGGTCATCGCGGCCGACGACGGCGTGATGCCGCAGACCATAGAGGCCCTCAATCACGCCAAGGCGGCTGACGTGCCCATCGTGGTCGCGGTCAACAAGATCGACAAGCCCGCGGCTGATCCGGTTCGGGTACGCGGCCAGCTCTCCGAGTTCGGTCTGGTGCCCGAGGAGTACGGCGGTGAGACACAGTTCGTCGACGTCTCCGCCGTCACCCACGAAGGCCTGGACGGTCTTCTCGAAGCCATCATCCTGACCGCCGACGCGGCCCTCGATCTGCGCGCCAACCCGGACATGCCCGCTCAGGGTGTGGCCATCGAGGCCCACCTCGACAAGGGTCGGGGACCGGTCGCCACCGTGCTGGTGCATCGCGGGACGCTCCGGATTGGCGACTCCATCGTCGCGGGTTCGGCACACGGTCGCGTGCGTGCCCTCATCAATGATCAGGGCGGCAACGTCACCGAGGCGCTGCCATCGATGCCCGTGCAGGTGCTGGGGTTGACCTCGGTGCCCGGTGCCGGTGACAACTTCCTGGTCGTCGAGGACGACCGGATGGCCCGGCAGATCGCCGACAAGCGCGAGGCGCGCATGCGTGCCGCGCAACAGGCGAAGACGAGTCGGCGCAAGACCCTCGACCAGCTGTTCGACGAGCTGCAGAAGGGCGAGACCCAGGAGCTGCTGCTCATCCTCAAGGGTGATGGGGCAGGTTCCGTCGAGGCCCTGGAGGATGCGCTCTCGCAGATCGACGTCGGCGATGAGGTCAGCCTCCGGGTCATCGACCGGGGTGTCGGCGCCATCACCGAGACCAACGTGTCGCTGGCAGCGGCGTCGAAGGCCGTCATCATCGGTTTCAACGTTCGCGCCACGGCTCACGCCGCGCAGCTCGCCGACCGCGAGAACGTGGACATCCGCTACCACTCGGTCATCTACTCCGCCATCGATGAGATCGAATCCGCCCTCAAGGGCATGCTCAAGCCAATCTTCGCCGAGGAGATCCGTGGGCAGGCCGAGATTCGCGAAATCTTCCGTTCCTCCAAGTTCGGCAACATCGCGGGCTGCATGATCACCAGCGGTTCCATCAAGCGAAATCAGAAGGCCCGATTGCTGCGTGACGGTGTTGTGGTGGTGGAGACCTCCATCGCGTCGCTGCGTCGCGAGAAGGATGACGTCACGGAGGTCCGTGAGGGTTTCGAGTGCGGTATGACGCTGAGCAACTACAACGACATCCGCATTGGCGACGTCATCGAGACCTTCGAGATGGTCGAGCGCGAGCGGTCCTGACAGGAGCTGACAGATGCCACATCCCAGGAACGCCAAGCTGGCGGATCAGATCAAGGTGATCCTCGCCTCCACCCTGGAAAGAAGGGTCAAGGACCCCAGGCTGGGGTTCGTCACCGTCACGGACGTGCGACTCACCGGCGACAACCGGGAGGCCACCGTGTTCTACACGGTGATGGGCGACGAATCGGCCAGGGCCGGGACCGCGGCCGCCCTGGCGTCGGCCACGGGCATGCTGCGCACGGCAGTGGGGTCGCAGCTCCAGCTGCGGCACACCCCGACTCTCACCTTCGTGCTGGACGCCACCCCGGAGGCGGCCCGCAGCATCGAGGATCTGCTGGCCAAGGCACAGGCCCGGGACGCCGAGGCCGCAGCCGAGGCGGTGGGGAAATCCTTCGCGGGCGACGCCGATCCTTACAGGAAACCGCGCACGAGCGACGAGGACGAGTGAGCGCCGAATCCGGCGTCGTCGTGGTCGACAAACCGGCGGGGGTGACCTCCCACCAGGTGGTGGGGCGCCTCCGCCGGTTGCTCGGCACCCGGAGGATCGGGCACGCCGGGACCCTCGACCCCATGGCCACCGGGGTGCTGATCCTCGGTGTGAACCGGGCCACCCGGCTGCTGGGGCACCTCGCTCTGCACGACAAACGCTACCTGGCCACCGTTCGTCTCGGGCAGGGATCCACCACCGATGACGCCGACGGTGAGGTGGCCGCGGTGGCCGACGCATCCGGAATCACCCCGGGCGACCTGGAACCGGCGCTCGCCTCGCTGCGCGGCAGGATCCAGCAGGTGCCGTCGACGGTCTCCGCGATCAAGGTGAACGGCAAACGCGCCTACGACCTGGCAAGGCGCGGGATGGAGGTGAAACTGAAGGCGCGAGAGGTGGAGGTGACCCGCCTGGACGTGCTGGCCTCCCGCCCCGGGGAGGGGGTTCTCGATGTGGACATCGACGTGGAGTGTTCCTCCGGAACCTATGTGCGCGCCATCGCCCGCGACCTGGGGAAGTCCCTCGGGGTCGGTGGGCACCTGACCGCCCTCCGACGCACTCGGATCGGCAGGTACGACCTGTCCGTGGCAGTCGAACTGGGCGAGAATCCCCCCGCGATGATGTCCATGGCGGATGCTGCCAAGCGCAGCTTTCCCTGCGTAACGGTGGATCATGGGATGGCCGTGGACGTCGGCTTCGGACGCCGCCTTGACATGACCGTACCCGCCGATGTGACAGGGATTCTTTCCCCGACGGGTGAGTTGCTCGCCTTCTATCGCCCTGAAGGTTCTGGGGCAAGGCCCGTCGCCGTGTTGGTGTGAGTTTCTCAGATCCCCAACTTCAAGGCGCGATAGGCGGTGCGGATGTGCTCCTCCATGAGAGTAGCCGCACCGTCGCCGTCGCGCTTTTCGATAGCATCGAAGATGCCGCGGTGCTGGGTGCACAGGTTGTCGCGTAATGCCTGCCAGTCGTCGATGGCCATGGAGGCGTTCCGGATGGGGGCGCGCAGGGCCTCCCGGATGGCCGAGGTCAGATCACCGATGAACGGGTTCCGGGCGGTGATGGCGATCTCGACGTGGAACTCAGTGTCGAGCGCGTTGAAGGAATCGAGGGCCGTGTCCTGATCCATCCGGTCCACCAGCTCGCCCATGCGATTGAGAGCCTCGTCATCCCAGTGACGAGCCGCCAGAGTGACCGTCGAGCGCTCCAGCGCCACCCGAGTATCCGTCAGGTCCGCAGCCGAGGTGGAGGACAGCGCGACGTGCAGCCGGAACAGGCGGCCCAGCGCCGCCGTGTGCCCGGCGATGATGCGGGTACCTCGCCCTGGTCCCGGGTGGGATTCCAGGATTCCCTGGGCCTGCAGCACTCGGATGGCCTCCCTGACCGCACCGCGGCTCACACCCAGTTCCCTGGCCAGATCGCGTTCCGGGGGCAGCTTCGCCCCCACCTTGTACTTCCCGTTGAGCAGCGACGCCTCGATGTGATCCAGCGCTACCCGATGCGCCTTGCGGTCGTCTCCCTGCAACATGGACCCATTGTCTCACCGGAGCGGCGCCCGGGCGATTGGGCCGGACAACAGGCCTGATCAAGACCCCCGGTGTGTCGGCCATTAACGGCTTCTGTTACGATCGACCCGTCTCAGTCAGGGAATCCGGTGGGAGTCCGGGACTGACGCGCAACGGTGAGGGAAAAATCCCGAGTCCGAATGCTGGCTGGGACGAGCGACCTGGCCGCGCGCAACGGCCCTTAACGGAAAGCCACCTAATGTTCCGCACCGCCCGCTTCCGGTCTCGTGTCGGGGTCGGACTGCGCCTCGTCGTGCTGGCGTTGGCGCTGCTGCTCACACCGGCCCTCACGGTTGTCATCGGGGCTGCGGCCGTGCCCCTGGATGAGGTCATCGGTGTCCTGGCCAGCCACATACCGGGACTTGACGTTCAGATCACCTGGGACCGCTCCATAGACGCCATCGTCTGGGACACGCGGCTGCCCCGGATCATCGCCGGGGTGGCGGTCGCCGTGATCCTCGGGGTGTCAGGTGTGGTGTTGCAGGCCGTGGTCCGCAACGCCCTGGCCGAACCCTACGTGCTGGGGGTCAGCGCCGGTGCGTCCTCCGGCGCCGCCTTCGCCATCATCATCGTCGGCACCTCCGTTGCCACCGTCGTCGGGGTGATGGCCTTCGCGGGGGCGTTGCTGGCCACCCTACTGGTCCTGGCAATCGCGGGACGCACCCAGTCGCCGCTGCAACTGATCCTTGGAGGATTGGGCGTCGGGTTCGGTTTCCAGGCCCTGACCAATCTCATAATCTTCTCCTCCGACTCGCCGGAGACCGCCCGTTCGGTCATGTTCTGGACCCTCGGGTCGCTGGCCCGGGCAGGCTGGGATTCGGTACCCGTCATCACGATCGCGGCGTTGCTGCTCACGGTGCTGATGGTGCTGTGCGGCCCGATCCTCGATGCCCTGGCCAGCGGCGACCGCACCGCCCAGGCAGTGGGTGTCGAGCCGGCCCGGGCCCGGATCCTGCTGCTGATCCCGGTGTCCGCAGCCATCGCCCTGGCCGTCGCCACCGCAGGCGGCATCGGTTTCGTCGGCCTCGTGGTGCCCCACCTGGTCAGATCCTTCATAGGTCCCGCCCACCGATTCCTGGTGCTCGGTTCCGCTCTGGCGGCCGGTCTCTTCCTCGTCTGGGCCGATGCGTTCGCGCGCCTCGCGTTCGCCCCGGCCGAGGTCCCGATTGGTGTGGTCACCGGGCTCGTCGGGGCTCCGTGGCTCGTGTTGCTGGTCCGCCGTCAGGGCCACAGCCTGTGAATCCGGAAAGAACAGGAAATTCATGAAGAAACTTCTTGTCCCAATCGCCGCGATGGCTCTCGCCCTGACCGCCTGCGGCACCTCCGCGGCCGAACGGGCATCCCAGAGCGCCAGTGCCTCCGCCACAGCGTCCCCGGGCGCCGCCCAGCAGGGTGGTTTCCCAGCCGAGGTTGACAGCTGCGGGGAGAAGCTTCATTTCGACTCCGCGCCGAAGAAGGTCCTGATCCTCAACGGCACCGGCCTGCCGAATCTCGACGCCCTCGGGGTGGTGGACAAACTGTCCCTGCGGGCCGGGGACAAGAATTTCGGCACCGGTCAGGAGGAGCTGCAGGCCAAGTACAACGCAATTCAGGCGGTCGCTTCCAGCGAGATCGAAACCGGTGGCGTCAAGGTATCCACCGAGGTGGTCCTGGAGAACAAGGTCGACCTGGTGATCGGCTACGAGGAAGGCGTTGACCGGGAGGCGTTGAAGAAGGCCGGGGTGCAGCTGTACTCCCCGGCGGCCTTCTGCCCCAACTACTCGGTCAAACACGCCACCTGGGATCTCATCGACACCGAGGTCAACAACCTCGCCTCGATTTTCGGCGTCCAGGACAAAGCCGCATCCGTGATCGAGAAACGCAAGGCGGATGTCGATGCCCTCGATGCGAAGGGCAAAGCCGCCGGCGCCACCGGGATCGCGCTCTACATCACCCCGGGGCAGAGCAACTTCTACGCCTACGGAACCTCCTCGATGGTCCAGCCGATCTTCGAGGCAAACGGGTTGAAGAACTCGTACGAGGACAACACGACCCGCGTCTTCGACGGTTCCATGGAGGACATCCTGAAGCGGAATCCCGACTGGATCGTGCTGCTCTCCCTTGAGGCGACGAAGGAGCAGACCTTGGAGGCGTTCAAGAGTTTCAACGGGGCCGATCGGCTCAAGGCGGTGACCAACAACCAAGTGGTGGTGCTGCCGTTCTCGCTGACCGATCCGCCGACAACCCTGTCCGTCAAGGGAGCCACCCAGCTGTCCCAGGAGATCGCGGGTAGCTGATCCGGGGTCGGCGTTAAGTCGTTGTGACCGGATGAGTGGGGCATCCGGCACAACATGGGGGCAAACAACTAAATGCACAGCCTTGAAAGGGAAGCCATGAGACGAATCATCGCTCTCGCGGGCGCCGCGGCCCTCCTGCTGACCGCCTGCGGCACCTCAGCGGCCGATCGCGCCGCCCAGAGCGCCAGCAACAGCGCCGCCGCGTCCGGAGGCGGTAACTATCCCGTCGACATCGTCAGCTGCGGGCAGACACTCCACTTCGATGCGCCGCCGTCCAGGGTGCTCGTTCTCGGGGACACCAGTGTGTCAAACATGGACGCCCTCGGGCTGATGGACAAGATCAACCTGCGGGCTGGAAACGCCCATTTCGGATCGGCCGCTCCGGAACTCCAGGCCAAGCACGACGCCATCGAATCGGTGGAAGCGGGCAAAACCGATACCGGTGGGGTGAAAATCGCGACCGAGACGATCCTGAACTCGCACGTGGATCTGGTGATCGGCTACGACAAGGGAGTCGAACGGGAGCAGGTGGCCAAGGGAGGGGTCCAACTCTACTCTCCCGAGGCCTACTGCCCCAAGTACTCCGTCGAGAAGGCATCCTGGGAGCTGATCGACAACGAGATCAACAACCTGGCCAAGATCTTCGGGGTCGAGGACAAGGCGAACACCGTCATCGCCGAAATCCACGCGAAGACCGCCAAACTGAAGGCCGATGCGCCCTCGGGCCGGGGAACGGGAGCGGCTCTCTACATCACCGCGGGATCCACCCGGTTCAGCGCCTATGGAAGCTCGTCGATGAGCCAGCCCATCCTCGATGCTAACGGCCTCACCAATGTCTATGGCGACAACACCACCAGGGTGTTTGACGGCTCCATGGAGGATCTCCTGGCCCGCAACCCCGACTGGATCGTGCTGCTTTCGTCGGGTGCCAGCGACGAGGAGACGATCCAGACCTTCAAGTCCTTCAGCGGGGCGGAGCAACTCAAGGCGGTGGTCAATGACCATCTCGTCGTGATCCCGTTCGTGCTGACGGACCCACCGAACGTGCTCTCTGTCGAGGGCGCTGCCACGCTGGCGAAGAAAATGGCTAACAAGTGATTCAAGCCGATCAGCTCAGTGTGGCCCGTGGCGGTCGGGTGGTGCTCGCGGGGGCCCACCTGACCGCTGAGCCGGGTGAGGTCGTCGGGGTGGTGGGCCCGAATGGTTCCGGGAAGACTACTCTCCTTCTTGCCCTGAACCGGGCCCTCCGCGCCAGCGGGGGCACCGTCGTGATCGACGGGGACGACCTCTCCCGGCTCCCACGTAGGGAAATCGCGCGCCGAATAGCCGTGGTGGCCCAGGACACCGAGACGGCCCTGCCGCTGAAAGTCCGTGACGCCGTCGGTCTCGGCCGGCTCGCGAGCCGCACCCTCATGGCCTACGGAGACGCCTCCGACCGGGTGATCATCAACGACGCCCTCGAACAGGTGGAGGCCAGTCACCTGGCGGACCGGCTCATCACCCAGCTCTCCGGCGGTGAACGCCAGCGGGTGCTGGTGGCCCGGGCCATCGCCCAGCGGGCCAGTCACCTGCTGCTGGACGAGCCGACCAACCATCTCGACCTGCACCACCAGTTCTCTCTGCTGGGGCTGGTCACGGAACTCGGTTGCGCGGTCGTGATGGTGTTGCACGATCTGAACCTGGCGGCCCGGTTCTGTACCCGGCTGCTCGTGATCAATGACGGGAAGGTCGTTGCCAGTGGCACCCCGGAAGAGGTCCTGACCCCCGAGATCCTGGAACCCATCTATCACCTGCGGGTGCACCGTCTCGCGCACGAGAACCTTCCCCACCTGATCTTCAGCCCTGAAACCGAACCGAAGGAGAACGAATGACCCCGGAGGAACTGCTCGCCGCCTGGCACATCCAGCAGACCGCTTTCATAGAGTTCCGCGACCAGCGCGTCAAGGCGATGCTGGAGATGCTGGCGGCAGCCCACCCCGAGGGCCGGCCCCTGCGGGTCCTGGACCTGGGATGCGGTCCCGGTTCCCTCTGCGACGCCGTGGCCGATCGCTTCCCCGACGCCGAGGTGGTTGGCGTCGACCGCGACCCGATCCTGCTGCGCCTGGGGCGGGAGACCAACCGGCACGGCGAACGGATGAGACTTCTCGATCTCGACCTCACCGCTCCGGGCTGGGTCCACGAGGTGGGCCGGGAACGTTTCGACGCTGTGGTCAGCGCAACGGCTCTGCACTGGCTCAACCCAGACAAGCTGGCGGGGTTGTACGTGGCCCTGCCACAGGTGCTGAACCCGGGAGCGGTGTTCCTGAATGCTGATCACCTCTACTTCGACGGGGCCACAGAGCCTTTCCTGAAAGGGGTCGCGGAGGAACAGCGGGAAAAGTTCCGCCTGGCGGCCATCGACTCCGGGGCCATGACCTGGGAGGCCTGGTGGGAGGCGGCTCGTTCCGTGCCGGGCTGGGAGGCCGAGGCGAAGGAATGGGAGGAACGCTGGTCCGACAAGTCCCCGACCGTGAAGGTCAGCCTGGAGTTCCACCTGAGCGCACTCCGGGCCGCGGGGTTCGTCGAGACCACCCACATCTTCCGCTGGTTCGACGACGTGGTGGTGTTCGCTCGGCTGCCCTGAGGGGCACCGGAAGTGCTACTTCCTGGAGGGCATTTACCCCCTGAAAACGGGTCGAAAATGGCTGGACACCCCGTCGCGACAATGTGCTATGGTCGGACCAACCAAGGGCCCGCCCGGGCCCAGAAAACTGGACGATGGAGTTCCCGACATGTCATCCCTCCTAGAGTTCACACCAGGGCCCAATCCGCTCGGGGCACAATGGCTCTCGGCTCTGGTGGCCTTCATTCCCATCGTGTGCATGCTCGTCACCCTCGGAGCGCTGCGCTGGAAGGCACACATCGCAGGGGCCGTGTCTTGGGCTTTGGCCTTCGTCGTGGCCATCCTGGCGTTCAATATGCCCGTCACGATGGCCGTTTCATCGAGCCTCCAGGGATTCGTATACGGCCTTTTCCCGATCGTGTGGATCCTGCTGATGGCCATCTGGATGTACCAGGTGACCGTGATCTCGGGCCGGTTCGAGGACCTGCGCAACACCTTCTTCCTGATCAGCGACGACCCGCGCGTGCTCGGCCTGCTGATCGCCTTCTGCTTCGGCGGCCTTCTCGAGGCCCTAGCCGGCTTCGGTGCCCCGGTCGCCATCGCTGCCGCGATGCTGGTCGCCGTCGGTTTCTCGCCGATTCGCGCCGCACTCATCGCCCTGCTCGCCAACACGGTTCCCGTGGCATTCGGCGCGGTCGGCCTGCCCGTCATCCAGGCGGCAGCGGTGGGCGGATTTGAGAACGTGCTCTCCATCTCCCCGACCACGGGGCGGCTGACCGCCATTCTGTGCCTCGTGGTGCCCTTCCTGCTCCTCGCGGTCATGGACGGCAAGAAGGGGATCAAGGAGTGTTGGCCCTTCGGGCTGGTGGTGGGCGTGACCTTCGGCATCGTCAAGTGGATCGTCTCCGCCACCCCGCTGTACACCCTGACCGAGCTCATTGCCGCCCTGGTCAGCGTCGCCGTGGCCATCGCCTTTACCCGGGTCTGGAAACCGGGAGGTGACTCGGAGGTCGTGGCCCGCATCGGCCGTCCGGTCGATCCCGAGCTCGAGACCGAGACCGCCAAGACGGAGGCCGCCGACACCTCCAACCTCACCGGTAACAAAATCTTCATGGCCCTCGTGCCCTACCTGATGGTCATCGTGGTCTTCGGGATCGCCGCCATTCCCGCGGTGAAGGATTTCTTCGTCTCCCTCGACGGCAGTGGCAAGACCGGCTGGGCCAGGTTCCAGTGGCCCGGGCTGTCCGAGATGCTGAGCGCCTCCGGTGCGCCCGCCTCCCACCAGACCTTCGCCTTCCCGTGGGCATCCACCCCGGGTATTCTGCTGGCGCTGGTCGCCATCTTGACCGCCCTTGTCTACAAGGTCTCCATGAAGGACGCCTTCAAGGAGCTGTGGGTCAACGTCAAGAAGATGAAGTTCGCCATGCTCACCATTGGAGCTGTGGTTGCCCTGGCCTATGTCATGGGCGACTCCGGCCAGACCCTCGCGCTCGGCATGTTCATTGCCGGAGCCGGCGCCATCTACCCATTCCTGGCCCCGGTGCTCGGCTGGATCGGCACCTATGTGACCGGTTCGGACACCTCCGCCAACATTCTCTTCTCCGGGCTCCAGTCGAACGTCGGCCAGCAAATCGGTGGCGGGACCGCAACGCTCACCGTGGAGGGCATGCGGCAGCTGCTGGTCGGCTCCAATGCCGCCGGCGGTGTCGTGGGCAAGATGATCTCGCCCCAGTCCCTGGCCATCGCCTCGAGCGCCATCGGCCTGGCGGGAAGCGAGTCGGCCATCCTGCGTAGGATCATCGCCTGGAGCTTCGTCCTGCTGTTCCTGCTCTGCCTGCTCGCAGGCCTGATGTCCACCCCGGTGCTGAGCTGGTTGGTACCGCCGCTCAATGGCTGAGCACCGACAATTGAATCACGATTGGCCGACCCGGTGGCAGGGTCGGCCAACCACAGGAATGCCTCATCTGTTTGAAGGAGAGAGATATGGCACCCGGAACGGGTAAGACGGTGGCGTTGTTCGCCACCTGCATAAACGACACCATGTTCCCCGGCACACCCATCGCGGTGGTCAAGGTGCTGGAGCGGCTGGGCTGCAAGGTGGTGTTCCCCAAGGAGCAGACCTGCTGCGGCCAGATGCTGACCAACACCGGATACTTCAAGGAGGCCGTGCCGACCGTCAAGAGCTACGTGCGGGCCTTCGAGAACTACGACTACATCGTCGGTCCCTCCGGGTCCTGCATCGGTGCGGTCCGGCACCAGCATCCGATGCTGGCCGAGCACGTCGGGGACAAGGGCCTCAAGGCGGCTTCCGAGGAACTGGTGAAACGCACCTACGATTTCACCGAGTTCCTCGTCGACGTGCTGGGGCTGACGGATGTCGGGGCCTACTTCCCGCATCGCGTCACCTACCACCCCACCTGCCACTCCGTGCGCGTCGCGCACGTGGGTGACCGGCCCTACAAGCTGCTGAAGGCCGTGCGGGGCATCGACCTGGTGCCGTTGCCCGACTCCGACCAGTGCTGCGGCTTCGGCGGCACCTTCTGTGTCAAGAACTCCGACGTGTCCGTGGCGATGGGTGCCGACAAGGCACGCAACGTGATGTCGACCGGGGCCGAGTATCTCGTCACCGGCGACAACGCCTGCCTGATGCACATCGGCGGAATCATGCACCGCATGAACATGGGCGTGAAAACCATCCACTTGGCCGAGATCCTGGCCCACACTGAGGAGGCCGCAGCATGACCGCCACACGTGAACGCCTGACTCCGGCCCCCCCCACAGGTACCTACCTCGGGATGCCCGCCTTCCCCAAGGCGGCCAAGGGAGCCTTGCACAATCAGCAGCTTCGCCGGAACCTCAAGCACGCCACCACCGTGATCCGCAGCAAGCGGGCCATCCGGGCCTCCGAGGTGAGGAACTGGGAGGAGCTGAGGATTGCTGGTGAACAGATCAAGAATCGTCTCGGGCGGCACCTGGATCAGTACCTCATCCAAGCCGAGAAGGCCATGACCGCGGCCGGGATCACCGTCCACTGGGCCCGGAACGCCGAGGAGGCCAACAAGATCGTGATCGACCTCGCCCGTTCCAAGGGCACCAAGGAGGTCGTGAAGATCAAGTCGATGGCCACCCAGGAGATTGACCTCAACGAGGCCCTCGAGGACGCCGGGATCGCGGCGTGGGAGACCGACCTCGCCGAGCTCATCGTCCAGCTCGGTCACGACCGTCCCTCCCACATCCTCGTTCCCGCCATCCACCGGAACCGCTCGGAGGTCCGGGAGATCTTCAAGGAGGAGATGGGGCTGTGGGGTGCTCCCGCTCCCGACGGCATCAGCGACAACCCGCCGGAGCTCGCCGGTGCGGCCCGTGTCCACCTGCGTGAGAAGTTCCTGCGCGCCAAGGTGGCGGTCTCCGGTGGCAACTTCATCGTTGCGGAAACCGGTTCCCTCGTGATCGTTGAGTCCGAGGGCAACGGGCGCATGTGCCTGACCCTGCCCGAGACCCTCATCTCCGTGGTCGGCATCGAGAAACTGGTGCCCACCTGGGAGGATCTCGAGGTCTTCCTGCGGTTGCTGCCCCGAAGCTCGACGGGGGAGCGGATGAACCCGTACACCTCCATCTGGACCGGCGTCACCCCCGGTGACGGACCCCAGGACCTGCACGTCGTCCTGCTGGACAACGGCCGCACGAAGGTGCTGTCCGACCCGGTTGGTCGCGAGGCGCTGCGCTGCATCCGCTGCTCCGCCTGCATGAACGTGTGTCCCGTCTACGAGCGGGTCGGCGGCCACACCTACGGCTCCGTCTACCCCGGGCCGATCGGCGCCATCCTGACCCCGCAGCTGCGAGGGGTCGCGTCGAAGGTCGACAAGTCACTGCCGTACGCCTCCAGTCTCTGCGGGGCCTGCAACGACGTGTGCCCCGTCAAGATCCCGATCTCGGACATCCTGGTGCACATGCGCAACAAGGTGGTGCAGAAGAAGACCGCGCACCGTCCCACCATCGAGTCCGTCATCTTCAAGTTGGTGGGTTGGGTCATGGCCCGCGGCCGCAACCTCGCGTTCGTGCAGTTCTTCTCCCGCCTGGCGGGTCGGATCTTCAAGAAACGCACCCATTTCGGTCCGATGCCGTTCCCGGCATCCGCCTGGAGCCGGTCCCGTGACCTGCCGGTGCCGCCGAAGGAATCATTCCGGAAGTGGTGGGCCAAGCGAGAGAAAGAGGAGGCCTCCAAGTGAGCAGCGCTCGCGACGACATCCTGGCCCGTGTCCGGGCCGCAACCGAGGACATCCAAGAGAAGGACCCCGCCAAGGACGTGCCCATCACGTGGGTGTACAACCAGCCAACCCCGCTGGATGACGTGCTCGACACCTTCGTGGAGAACATCCTCGACTACAAGGCCAAGATCGTGCGCACCCCGGCGACCGCGACCGGGGAAGCGATCGTCTCCGCCCTGAAGGAACTCGGCGCGCAGACCGTGATCGTGCCCGACGGGGCGCCCACGGCCTGGGTGAACGCGGTGACCGCGGGTGGTCTCGAGGTGATTCGTGACGAGAACCTCAGCCACCAGCAGTTGAACTCCATCGACGCGGTCCTCACGGGGTCGCGGGTGTCGATGGCCGAGACGGGCACCATCTGCCTGGACCACGCCGAGGACCAGGGGCGGCGCGCCCTGACCTTGGTGCCCGACCGTCATGTGTGCGTGGTCACCGCCGACAGCGTCGTCTCCGACGTGCCGGAGGCGGTGCACCGGCTCAAGGCCTCGGTACAGGCCGGACGGCCCATCACCTGGATCAGCGGTGGCTCCGCGACCAGTGACATCGAACTGTCTCGCGTGGAGGGCGTGCACGGCCCCCGGAAGCTGTTCGTGATCCTCGAAGAGGACTGACGACCAGGAACACGACCACCCGGTACCGGGCCCGGCGACGGGGCCGGTACCGGGTGGTCGCTCGTCCGGCGGATGCGCACCGCGCCGCCCGTCGCTAACCTTGTCCGTCGTGAACAGCGGAACCAGGGTAGTGGCCATCGGCAACTTCGACGGAGTGCATCTCGGGCATCAACGCGTGCTGCAGGCCGAGCGGGGCGATGGCGAACTCGCGGTCATCACCTTCTGGCCCCATCCGTTGTCGGTGCTGGCGCCGGAACATGCTCCACGCCTGTTGAGCGACCTGCCCACCCGGATCGACCTGCTCAAACAGGCAGGGGCCCGCGAGGTGCGGGTGGTGCGTTTCGACAAGAAGGTGGCGGCCATGAGCCCCGCCGAGTTCGTCGAGCGTTTCGTCGTGCCGCTTGCCCCTCGGGTGGTCGTGGTGGGGGAGAATTTCCGCTTCGGGCATCGCGCATCGGGGGACGTCGGGACCCTCGGGGAACTGGCTGCGGGGCGTTTCGACGTGCGGATGCTCGAACTGTCGGCCGTCAATGCCCGGACCACGTGCTCCACCCTCATCCGAGAGGCCCTGGACCGTGGTGACGTGCGGTTGGCTTCACAGCACCTGGGCCGCGACTTCAGGTTCAGCGGTGTCGTGGTGGTGGGGGATCAGCGGGGACGCGAACTCGGGTTCCCGACCGCGAATCTGGTCGTTCCCACGGAACTGGCCGTTCCCGCGGACGGGGTTTACGCAGGGTGGTTGACACCGGCTGGGGGGGAGCCGATGCCCGCAGCCATCTCCGTGGGGTCCAACCCGACCTTCGATGGGGCGGACCGGCGGGTCGAAAGTCATGTGCTGGACCGCAACGATCTGGAGTTGTACGGGGCCCAGATCGATGTCGACTTCGTGGAGAGGCTGCGCGGGCAGGTGCGTTTCGAGGGCGTCGAGGGCCTGATCGCCCAGATGAACCAGGACATCGAGGACTGCCGCCGCATCCTCACCCGGCGGAGTTGATTCCGGAACCGGCGGGTTTGGTTTCCCGGTGGGTCCAATGGTAGGGTTCCACAGTTGCCGTCGATCGGCCACGGACCAACAAGAGCCCCAACCGCACCCGCCACCGGGGCGCCGTGCAGCGAACCGGAAGGAGTCCAGACATGGATGCTGCCGAGAAGACAAGGATCATCGAGGAGTACGCCACGAAGCCGGGCGACACCGGTTCGCCGGATGTGCAGATTGCTCTGCTGACCAAGCGGATCGCTCACCTGACCGAGCACCTCAAGGTCCACAAGGGGGATCACCACAGCCGTCGCGGCCTGATGCTGATGGTCGGCCAGCGCCGCCGGCTGCTCAACTACGTCGCCCGCCAGGACATCGAGCACTACCGCGAACTCATCGCGAGGCTCGGCCTGCGTCGCTGACCGGCGTCGTCATTCACACGATCTGAATCGGAGGACAGCCCCGCACACGCGGGGCTGTCCTCCGTGCCTGTCCGGAACCCAGCCGGTAGGATTGGCGCAAAACTCAATCACCACAACGTATTTCCTGCCTGCCAGGGGGTCTCACCTGGTCCTCGGTAGTGACCTTCGGGTAGTTGCAGCCCCGCGGGTCTCGATCGAAGACCGGTGGCACTGGCGGCGTGCCGCGCCCTGCGGGCAGCCAACCCACCGAAAGGAGCCTGCTTTGTCCATGGAAGGACCTGGTCTCGAATTCTCCGAAGCCGTCATCGACAACGGCAAGTACGGCCGACACACCATCCGTTTCGAATCCGGCATCCTCGCTCAGCAGGCGGACGGCTCGGCCGCGGTCTATCTCGACGGCGACACCATGCTGCTGGCCGCCACCACCGCGGCAAAGGCCCCGCGGGACGCCATCGACTTCTTCCCGCTCACCGTTGACATCGAGGAGCGGATGTACGCCGCGGGACGCATCCCCGGCTCCTTCTTCCGCCGCGAGGGACGCCCCGGAGAGGGCGCCATTCTGGCCGCCCGACTGATCGACCGCCCGTTGCGCCCGGCCTTCGTGAAGGGGCTGCGCAACGAGGTGCAGGTGATCGTCGACGTCCTCTCCCTCAACCCGGCCCACTACTACGACGTGGTCGCGATCAACGCCGCATCCATGGCCACCACCCTGGCAGGGTTGCCGTTCTCCGGTCCCATCGGTGGGGTTCGCGTCGCCCTGATCGATGAGACCTGGGTGTGTTTCCCGACCGTCGAGCAGGTCGCCAGGTCCTCGTTCCAGATGGTCGTCGCCGGGCGTGTCCTGCCCGACGGGGACGTCGCGATCATGATGGTCGAGGCCGGTGGCACCGAGTCCACGTGGGAGAACGTGCGTTCCGGCAGGACCGCCCCCACCGAGGAGGTCGTCGGGCAGGGCCTGGAGGCCGCGAAACCCTTCATCAAGACCCTGTGTGACGCCCAGTCCGAGCTGAAGGCGAAGCTGCCCAAGGAAACCTTCGACTTCCCCGTCTTCCGCGACTATGAGGACGACGTCTACGCCGCCGTCGAGGAGCTGGCCACCGACCGGGTCTCCGAGGCGATGCGGATCCCGGGCAAACAGGACCGCGACGACGCCACCCACGCCATCCGCCAGGACGTCACCGAGGCCCTCGCTGAGCGCTTCGAAGGGCGCGGCAACGAGATCGCGGCCGCCCTGAAGTCGCTGACCAAGAAGATCGTCCGTCACCGCACCCTGACCGAGGGCGTGCGCATCGACGGCCGGGGCACGCGCGACATCCGCACCCTGTCCGCCGAGGTCGCGGTGATCCCGCGCGTCCACGGTTCGGCGCTGTTCCAGCGTGGTGAGACCCAGATCCTGGGGGTCTCCACCCTGAACATGCTGGACATGGAGCAGAAGATCGACACCCTCTCCCCGGAGTCGACCAAGCGGTACATGCACAACTACAACTTCCCGCCGTTCTCCACCGGCGAGACCGGGCGCGTCGGTTCCCCGAAACGCCGCGAGATCGGCCACGGGGCGCTTGCGGAACGCGCCATCGTCCCGGTGCTGCCCACCCGGGAGGAGTTCCCCTACGCGATCCGCCAGGTCTCCGAGGCCATCGGCTCCAACGGTTCCACCTCGATGGGTTCGGTGTGCGCATCCACCTTGGCCCTGCTGAACGCGGGCGTGCCGCTGAAGGCTCCCGTCGCGGGCATCGCCATGGGGTTGATGAGCGAGGAGATCGACGGTGAGACCCGCTACGTGGCGCTCACCGACATCCTGGGGGCCGAGGACGCCCTCGGCGACATGGACTTCAAGGTGGCCGGAACCCGTGATTTCGTCACGGCCCTCCAGCTCGACACCAAGCTGAACGGCATCCCTGCCGTGGAGCTGCAGAAGGCGCTGCTGCAGGCCCGCGAGGCCCGGCACACCCTGCTCGAGGTGATGGGCGAGGCCATCGACGTTCCCGACGAGATGAGCCCGTACGCTCCCCGGATCGTCACGCTGCGCATCCCCGTCGACAAGATCGGTGAGGTCATCGGCCCCAAGGGCAAGGTCATCAACCAGATCCAGGACGACACCGGCGCCAACATCACCATCGAGGACGACGGCACCATCTACGTGGGCGCCGAGACCGGGGAGGCCTCGGAGGCCGCGGTTTCCGCCATCAACGCCATCGCCAACCCGCACATGCCGGAGAAGGGCGAACGTTTCATCGGCACCGTCGTGAAGATCACCACCTTCGGTGCCTTCGTCTCCCTGCTGCCCGGCAAGGACGGCCTGCTGCACATCAGCAAGCTGCGGGCGCTGGCCGGCGGCAAACGCGTCGAGGACGTCGAGGACGTGGTCTCCGTGGGGCAGAAGCTCCAGGTGGAGATCTCCGAGATCGACGACCGCGGAAAGCTGAGCCTGATCCCCGTGCTCGAGGAGGAGGCCGAGGCCGACGAGGCCTGAGCCGCGAATCCGGTAAGGGGCCGATCCGTTCTGCGGGTCGGCCCCTTCGGGTTTCACCGGTTGGGTAGAACTGATGGACAAAGACGAAAAGGAGTTGAGGATGAGCACTCTTGGGGTTGGTATCTTCGGTATCGGCGGGAAGATGGGCAGCGAGGTGCGTCGTGCGGTGACGGCCGCCGAGGACATGGAGGTCACCGGGGGAGTCGATCTCGGTGAACCACGGGAGCGGATCGGGGACGCGGCCGTGGCGGTGGACTTCACCCATCCCGACGCGGTGATGGACAACATCGAATGGTGCGTTCCGCGGGGAATCAACATGGTGATCGGCACCACCGGGTTCAACGAGGAAAGACTCGCGCGGGTCCGGGAGTTGTGCGCTGCCAACCCGGGGGTGGGGGTGCTGATCGCCTCGAACTTCTCCATCGGAGCGGTTCTCATGATGCAGTTCGCCGCGAAGGCAGCTCCGTTCTATCCGAGCGCCGAGATCGTCGAACTGCACCACCCGAACAAGGCGGACGCCCCGTCGGGAACCTCCGCGACCACGGCCGGGAAGATCGCGGCCGCCCGGGCCGCCGCAGGCATGGGGCCGGTCCCGGACGCGACGGTGCACGACGCCGGGGCACGTGGTGCCGTCGTCAACGGAATCCACATCCACGGGGTGCGGCTGCAGGGGCTCGTCGCCCACCAGGAGGTGCTGCTCGGAGCCCACGGCGAGACGCTCACCATCCGACACGACAGCTTCGACCGCGCCAGTTTCATGCCGGGAGTGCTGGCCGGGGTGCGGTGGGTGGTCGATCACCCGGGTCTGACCGAGGGAATCGAAACGATCATCGGCCTCTGAGAGGGGCCCGTGGATCAGCCGGCGTCCGTGGCGGGGCCCCGATCCGCGATCCGGGTCATCAACCTGACCTGCTTGACGGTCTCCGCCCCGTCCTCGGTTCCGAGGCTTCGGTGGGCGCCATCCGCTGCCCAGCCGCACTCGATCAGGAAACCACGCAGGGCGTCGTCGTCGCTGCGGACCCACCAGGTGGCGGTCTCGTAGCCGTCGGCGCGCAGCGTGTCCGCCGCGGCGTTCACCAGGCGCGAGGCGTGGTCGTCGAGCACGTCCGCATCGGTGACGAACTCGGCGACCATGCCGTCGGTCACCTCGGCGTCCGGGTCGTTGCTCGGCCCGGTCACCACGAAACCCGCCACCCGTCCCCGGGAAAGGGCCACCAGCACCCGGCAGTGGGCGAGCGGGGGTTTGACGATGGCCTCGTGCCAGGTGCGCACCGCCTGATCCGCAGGAATGGCCGCGAGCGCCGCCGCCATACCGGGTTGCCGGGACCAGGCCTTCCGCTGGAGCCGGGCGATGTCCACCGCCTCGACTGGCATGGCGAGACGCACGGAGTCGGGAATGGGCATGCCTGTCAGTGTAGTGATGGAGGCTGTTTGCACTAGCCTTTTGCGGGTGAGTGAACTGCGTACGCCTCCGCCCCTGCAACCCGGAACCCTTCGTGTCACACCTTTGGGGGGACTCGGCGATGTGGGTCGGAACAGCGCATCCTTCGAGATCGATGGCGAAATGGTCCTGGTCGACTGTGGTGTGCTCTTTCCCGAGGACCGCCACCCCGGCGTCGACCTCATCCTGCCCGCCCTGGACCTGCTGTCGGATCGTCTCGACGAAATCCGCGCCCTGGTACTCACCCACGGTCACGAGGACCACATAGGCGCAGTGCCTTATCTGCTCAAGCAACGGGCCGACATTCCCGTCTACGGTTCCAAGCTGACCCTCGCCCTGGTGGCCAGCAAGCTGAAGGAGCACCGCATCCGTGGTTACCGGTTGATAGAGGTGAAGGAGGGCGAACGGCACCGGGCGGGGAACTTCGAGCTCGAGTTCTTCGCGGTCAACCACTCCATTCCCGACGGTTTGGCGGTCGCTCTGCGCACCTCGGCGGGCACGGTCCTGCACACCGGGGATTTCAAGATGGACCAGCTTCCCCTTGACGGGCGCATCACCGACCTGCGTGGTTTCGCGCGTCTCGCGGACGAGGGGGTGGACCTGTTCATGCCCGACTCCACCAACGCGGAGACCCCGGGATTCACGCCCTTGGAGAAGGACATCGAACCCTCCATCGCCCGCGTTTTCGACCAGGCGGACAGGAAATTGATCGTCGCGTGCTTCGCCTCCCACGTGCACCGCGTGCAGCAGGTGCTCAACCTGGCCGTCAAACACGGCCGCAAGGTTGCCTACGTGGGACGTTCCATGGTGCGCAACATGGCCACCGCCCGGGACCTCGGATACCTGCACGTCCCGGCGAACGTCCTGATCGAGATGAAGGACATCGAGAAGTATCGCGACGACGAGGTGGTGATCATCTCCACCGGTTCCCAGGGAGAGCCGCTCGCCGCGCTGAGCCGGATCGCGAACCGGGAACACCCCGTCATCGAACTGGGCCCCGGCGACATCGTACTGCTGGCGAGTTCCCTGATCCCCGGGAACGAGAACTCCGTCTACCGGGTCATCAACGGATTGACGAAACTGGGGGCGCAGGTGGTGCACAAGGGCAACGCCTTCGTCCACGTCTCCGGCCACGCCTCGGCCGGTGAACTGCTGTACTGCTACAACATCCTGAAACCCCGCAACGTCATGCCGGTGCACGGCGAGATCCGGCACCTGATCGCCAACGCGAAACTCGCGATCTCCACCGGGGTCCCGGCGGAGAACGCCGTGGTGTGCGAGGACGGTGACGTGGTGGACCTGGTGGACGGCCGAGCCCGCAAGGTCGGGCGCGTCGACGCCTCCTACATCTTCGTGGACGGCTCGATCGTGGGTGACATCACCGAATCGATCAGCGACCGGCTCATCCTCGGTGAGGAGGGGTTCATCTCCGTGGTGGCCGTGGTCAACCTCCACACCAGGTCCGTCATCGGCGCCCTGGACATCAACGCGAGGGGTTTCGCGGAGGACCCGTCGGTCTTCGACGCGGTCCGGGAACAGATCCTCACGGACCTGCAGCAGGCCCTGGACGACGGCGTGGATGACGTTTACCGCCTGCAGCAGGTGATCCGCCGCACCATTGGCGCCTGGGTGTCGAGGAGGCTGCGGCGCCGCCCCATGATCGTGCCCGTGGTGGTCGCCACCTGAGAGGAAGGATGCGCCCCGGGAAACACGGTTTGAGGATTGGGAGCGTATCGGGTTATCATCTACAGGTTGCCCGCCTCGGCGGGTGGACCCAACGATCGAACCAGGCGTTGCTGTGGCGCGTCTGGCCCAAGCAACAAGGAGATTCCAGTGGCTGCCGTCTGTGATATCTGCGCCAAGGGACCCGGCTTCGGTCACAACGTGCCTTGGTCGAAGAAGAAGACCAACCGTCGCTGGAGCCCGAACATCCAGCGTGTTCGCGCGACCGTCAACGGTGCCCCCAAGCGCCTCAACGTGTGCACCTCCTGCCTCAAAGCCGGCAAGGTCACCCGCTGAACGAGGGGTCCGGGCAACGGCTCGCGGCTGGGGCCGCGAGCCGTTTTTCGTCGGTACCCCTCGGTAGGCTCGCCCCATGAGCCGATTCCGGACCCCGATCCATCGCGAGTTGAACCGCGGACTGCGTGACGTCGTCGGCGCGGATTCCGCCTCGGAGCTGGCCAGGCTCGGACTGTTCACCCTGGGTGATCTTCTGAGACACGTGCCGCGCCGGTATCTCTCAGGCACCGAGATGAGCGACTTCCGGACCCTGTGTCCCGGTGAGGACGTCGCCGTTGTCGCCAGGGTGGTGGCCACCAGGATCGTGGACGGTCGCACCACCCGGGTGGCGACCGTGCTGACCGACGGCCACGGGGAGCTGCAAGCGGCCTTCTTCGTTCCCGACAAACGCCCGAACTACGCGAAGTACTGGGCCGGTCAGCTCGTCCCGGGCGCCCGCGGGATCTTCGTCGGCAAGGTGGGGGAGTTCAGGGGGCAGCTTCAGCTCACCCATCCCGACTACGTCATCATTGACGAGTTCGGCGCCATCACGGGCCGCAAGGCCGATGCGAAGGCCACGATGGTCAAGGTGATCCAGCGGGCCCGGCTGGTGGGTCTCTACCCGGCCACCGCGAAGATGGTCACCTGGAAGATCGCAGACGCGATAGCGCTCGCCCTGCCCCATGTGCTGCCGCTGGGAGACACGCTGCCAGGCTGGGTGGTGGAACGCGCCGGGGTGATCGGCCTCCCGGACGCCCTGCGTGAGGTTCACGAACCCGTCAACGTGTTCGATGCGGAACGCGGAATCGCCCGGTTGAAATTCGACGAGGCATTCGGGATGCAACTGGCCATGGCCGCGCGCAGGGCCGCTCTGGCCGGGCGCACCACCACACCCAGGCCCCGCCGCGACGATGGAATCCTCGCCGCCTTCGACGCCTCCCTGCCGTACCGGTTGACCGCCGGTCAGGAAGAAGTGGGGCAGACCCTTTTCGAGGAGCTGGCCAGTGAACGCCCGATGCATCGCCTGCTGCAGGGAGAGGTCGGTTCGGGAAAGACCCTCGTAGCCCTGCGCGCCATGCTCGCGGTCGTCGATGCGGGAGGCCAGGCGGCGCTGCTGGCCCCCACCGAGGTGCTGGCCAAGCAGCATCACGTCTCCATCACCTCGCTGCTCGGTGGGCTCGGGGCGGCCGGAACCCTGGAGGCCCACCCGCACGCCACGCAGGTGGCGTTGCTGACGGGAGGTCTCACCGCCGCCAACCGCCGCCGGGCACGGGAGAGCGTCGCGTCCGGGGAAGCGGGAATCGTCATCGGCACCCATGCGCTGTTGTCGGAGGACGTCGGGTTCGCGGATCTTGGTTTCGTGGTGGTAGACGAACAACACCGTTTCGGAGTGGAGCAGCGGGCCGCGCTGGCGGCGAAGTCCGAGCACCAACCCCACACGCTGGTGATGACCGCCACCCCCATTCCCCGCTCGGTGGCCATGACGGTCTTCGGCGACCTGGAAACCATCGAGCTGCGGGACCGCCCCGCGGGACGCGCGGAGGTGAAGACCGTTTTCGTGGACACCGCCCGAAACCCGCACTGGGTGGACCGGGCCTGGGAACGCATCCGCGAGGAGGTGGCGCAGGGACGCCAGGCCTTCGTT
This sequence comes from Propionibacteriaceae bacterium, assembly GCA_905372155.1. Lineage (GTDB taxonomy): Bacteria > Actinomycetota > Actinomycetes > Propionibacteriales > Propionibacteriaceae > Arachnia. The sequence continues at coordinate 18,682 of CAJPNZ010000017.1, read as the reverse complement.
GTCTGCCCCGCCATCTCCGGCAACAAAACGGAAGGGGACCTGGAGGCCGGGGCCGGGTTGAGCGCGGTGACGGAGATCACCCCCATGCTCGCTGAGGGCCCGCTGAAGGGGCTGCGCGTCGGAATGGTCCACGGCAGGCAGGCCACCGCCGAGCGGGACCGGACAATGCGGGCATTCACCGCCGGGGAACTGGACGTGCTGGTGTCCACCACGGTCATCGAGGTGGGGGTGGACATCCCGAACGCCTCCGTGATGGTTGTTCTCGACGCCGACCGCTTCGGAATCGCCCAGCTCCACCAGCTCCGCGGAAGGATCGGGCGGGGCATACATCCCGGCCTGTGCCTGCTGCTCGCGGCCCCCACCCCGGACGCCCTAACCGCCGTCGACAGGCTCCAGGCGCTGGTGGCCTCCACCGACGGTTTCGAACTGGCGGAACGGGACCTGGAACTGCGGCGCGAGGGAGACGTCCTGGGTGCGGCACAGTCCGGGGCCTCGTCGCTGAAGCTGCTTCGAGTGCTGGGGGATCGAAAGGTCATCGAGCAGGCGAAGGAACTGGCCGGCGAGGTGCTTTCCGATCCCCGGGCCGCTGAGGATCCGCTGCTCGCCGACATGATCGACCAGGCAGAACAGGTCGCCGCCGGGGAATGGCTGGAGAAGGGATGACGCGCATCATCGCGGGACGCGCGAAGGGAACGCAGCTGACGGCGCCCCGCTGCGGAACCCGCCCCACCAGCGACAGGGTCCGGGAGGCGCTGTTCTCCACCCTCGTCACGTGGTTCGGTACCGTCGGGGAACCGGCGGAGAAACACCTGGTGGGGGTCGCGGTGCTGGACCTCTATGCAGGAACCGGAGCGGTCGCGCTGGAGGCCGCCAGCCGGGGAGCTTCCCGGGTGGTGGCCGTCGACTCCCACACCTCGAACCTGATCGCGGGCAACGCCCGCCGGGCCGGACTGCGCATCGAGGCGCGGGGCGGAAGAGTCGAAGGGCGGATTCCCGCTGGCCCCTGGGATCTCGTCTTCGTGGATCCGCCCTACGAGATGGACTCGGCGCTCCTCGACAGGACCTTGGCCCCGCTGTTTTCCCCCGGAACGCTGAACCCGCAGGCCCTCGTGGTGGTTGAGCGCTCGAAACGGTGCCTCCCCCCGGTGTGGCCGGGCGGGCTCGACGACGACTGGCGCCGGGACTACGGTGAGACGAGCCTCTACTTCGCAGCCACGAAACCGGCAGGAGAATCATGACCAAGGTGCTGTGCCCCGGCTCCTTCGACCCCATCACCAACGGCCACCTGAACATCATCACCCGGGCCCGTGACCTGTTCGGGGAGGTGCTGGTGGCTGTTGGATGCAACAGCCTGAAGGCCGGTTACCTGTTCGGGGAGCAGCGCATCGGCCTGGTGAGGGAGGCCACCGCCCATCTCAACGGGGTCACTGTCGAGGAGATGGACGGGCTGCTGGTCGATTTCGCGAGGGAACACGGCATAACCACCGTGGTCAAGGGCCTGAGATTCGGCGCCGATTTCGACTTCGAGCTTCAGCTGGCCAACATGAACCATTCGCTGACGGGCCTGGAGACGGTCCTGCTTCCCGCGGCGGCCCAGCACGTCACCCTCTCCAGCACCATCACCCGGGAAGTGATCAAACTCGGCGGCGACGTCTCACCCCACGTGCCGCCGTGCGTGGCCGAGGCCGCCGCCCGGCTGCGCGATGCGCGGTAGCCCCGCCCGGCCCGGCCCCTCGCTCTCAAGGGTTCAGGCGGTCCAGGTGGATCGCGTCATCGCACAACCGGGACACCAGCGCCGGATTGTGGGTGATCATGAGCAGCCCGATGCCCCTTTCCCGGGTCAGCCCCGTCAACTCGGTCCAGATCTGCGCCTGGGTCAGGGGATCCAGCATCGTCGTCATCTCGTCGGCGATCAGGTAGCGGAGCTCGGGGTGCAGCACCCGCGCTATGCAGAAACGCTGCAACTCACCCCCGCTGAGTTCGCTCGGGAAACGACCCAGCCAGGCATCCTCAATGCCCAGCTGATGTTTGGTGTCCTCGTCGACGGGCCAGCATTCGGTCAGAATGCGGCCCATCCGCCAGCGGGGATTGACGCTGACCTCGGGGTTCTGGTTGATGTACTGCACCCGGCAGGGCTGGTGGGCCTGCAACGGCTCCCCGTCCAGGGCGACGGTTCCCCGGAATCGGTTGATCCACCCGGCCATGATCTTGCCCAGGGTGCTCTTCCCGAACCCTGACGGCGCCACCAACCCCAGCACCTGCCCGGGCTCGAGCCGGGCCGAGACGTCGTTCAGGATCGGCTGGCCGTGACGGTAGCCGAAGGTGATGTGTTCAGCTGTCAGCACGTGTCGGCTCCTCCCGGGAATCGGGGATTTCCGTGCAGAACTCGTTCTGCGGCAACGCCTTCCACAACGCCTTGACGTAGGGAGGCTGGTCGAAATCGTCGGGGTGGGTGAACTCGCGGGTCGGCATGCAGGCCACCAACCTTCCCCGGTTCAGGACGACCACCCGGTCGGCGACCGCACTGATCAGGTCAACGTCGTGGGAGATGATGAGCACGCAACGTCCCTGATCCGCGAGCGACCTGAAATCCGCGAGCAGCTGTTCCGCGAGTTTCACGCTCAGCCCCGGCGTCGGCTCGTCGGCGATTATCAGCTCCGCTGGGCTGAGGATCGCGGTTGCCAAGAGGATCCGGCGGGCCATGCCTCCCGACAACTGGAAGGGATACTTCTCCAGATCGCGCGGCGACAGGTCGAGGCGTTCGGCGATGTGCGCCAGTTCCTCCTCGTCAGGGGTGGGTCCCGTCCGCAACTGGTGTTTGACCTTGAGCAGCGGGTCGAGGAAGCTGATCGACTGCGGGACGAGCGCGAAGCTCTTCCGCCTGAGTTCGAGAACACGTTTCCCGGCGACGGGTTCACCTTTGAAGAGGATCTCGCCGTGCTTGACGGCGTTCCTCGGCAGCAGGTCCATGATCGCGTGGGCCAGCAGGCTCTTTCCCGATCCGGAGGCCCCCACTATCCCGAGGATCTCGCCCGGCTCGGCGGTCAGGGTCAGGTCCTCCACCCCGTAGCCGATCCGGCGTCGGTAGAAGGTGTGGTACATCGCGAAACCGACGTACAGGTTGCGTACTTCGAGCAGCGACATCTGTGCCTACCTCTGGGAGGTCCGGGGATTGATCAGGGTCGACAGGGACTGGCCGCAACGGTCTATCAGTAGCACCAGGACCAGCAGGGTGAGTCCCGGGAACAGTGCCAGCCACCATTGGCCCGTGCTCAGGTAGCGCATGGACTCGGAGAGGATCACGCCGATGGCGGGCAGCTGCTGGGGGATTCCGAAACCGAGGAAGGTCAGTCCGGATTCGTGCAGGATGGCGTGCGGGAACATCAGCACGGTGGCGACGATCGTCTGGGGGAGGATGTAGGGCATGTAGTGGTTCACCGCTATGAACCACCTGCTCCTGCCCATCTGCCGGGACGCGATCACATAGGCGCTGGTGTGCAGGTGGATGGTCTCGGCGCGGACGATCCGGCACAGGCTCACCCAGTGGGTCACGGCCACGCCGATCATCACGCCCGTGATCCCGCGTCCCGACAGGATCGCTATGAAGATCAGCAGGATCAGGTGCGGCATGCCCTGCATCAGATCCACCAGCCAGAGCACGAAACGATCGAACCAGCCCCCCAGGACCGCGGCCCCGATGCCCAGCAGCAGCGCGATCACGGAGCTCACCACGGAGGCGAACAACCCGATCCAGATGCTGATGGACAGGCCCTTCATCGTCCGGGCCAGCATGTCGCGCCCGAGCCAGTCGGTACCGAACAGACCACCGGCGCCCGGCGGCAGGTTGGTTCGCCCGAAGGCCGGTTGGTATGCCGTCTCCGGGATCAGGGTTCCGCCCAGGGCCGCGGCGGTGAGGACGACGAGGCTTACGGCGAACACCACCGTCGCCGACTTGCGGCCGTTCCAGCGTTCGGTCAGTTCCTCGGAACCGATCAGCAGGGCCGTCATGACCAGGTCTCCTTGATTCTGGGATCGATCAGCGGATACAGGAGGTTGGCGCACAGGTTCCCGAGGAACACGATCGCGGAACTGATGACGGTGATGCCGATCAGCAGAGGGAGATCCCCCTTGGTGCCGGCCGTGACCGTGACCGCCCCCAGCCCGGCGTAGCTGAAAACGCTCTCGGCCAGCACGGAGCCGCCGATGATTTCGCTTATGGAACCGAACTGTAACGTCACGAAGGGCATCAGGGAGTTCCGCAGGCCGTGCCGCCAGACGAACTGCCACGAGGTCTCCCCGCGGCTGCGGGCGAACAGGGCGTAGTCGGAGTTCTGTTCCTCGATGAGCCTGGTCCGGGTCTGCATCGTGATGGTGGAGATCCCGACCAGGCTCAGGGTGGCGGCGGGCAGCACCAGATGGTTGAGACGCTCGGCGAGGGTTGCCTCGGCGAGGGTTTTGCCGATGGGGGCCGACAAACCGATCGGGGACCACTTCAACCACACGGCGAAGATCAGCAGCAGCACTATCCCGAACCAGAAGGTGGGGATGGCTGCGAACACGTAGCAGACGGTGCTGATGACCCGGTCGAGGAAACGCCCCTGGTTCTTTCCCGCGACTATCCCGAGGCCGGCCCCCAGCAACCCGGAGGCCAGCCAAGCGATGAACAACAACATGGACGAGTTGACCAGTGCGTCCCCGATCACCGCTGTCACGGGCCTCTCGAAAACCAGCGAGGTTCCCAGGTCGCCGTGCAGGAGGTTCCACCACCACAGACCGAACTGCACGATGGTGGGCTGGTCCAGCCCCCACTTGCTGGCCAGGGCGGCCCTCTGCTCGGGACTGGCGGTCAGTTCGCTGCCGAAGTAGGCGTCGACCGGGTTGAAACCGGAGACCTTCGCCAGGAAGAACGTGATGACGCTGACCGCGAAGATCAGGGAGGCCGCCTTGGCCAGCTGGGCCACCGCATAGCCCATCGGGGAGCTTTTCGTGAGGTCGCGTCGCGACTGCTCGGAACGGGTTGCGGCGGTCATTCAGGAGGCCTTGACGTCCCAGGTGTTCAGGTTGTTGATCACCTGGAGGAAGTGGTCATGGGGATGAACCCGCTGGGTTCCGATGTCCAGCCCGTTGCGCACGAAGTAGTTGTGGTGGATGTAGCCGACCACCAGGTAGGGGTTGTCCCCGAGGATGCTGCCGCCATTGGTGCCGTCCCACAGGGCTGCATGCCAGAACTTGTTCGCGCTTTCCTGATCGGTGGCGGCCAGGGCCGCGTCGAGGTTGGCCTGCACCTGCTCGTTCGAATAGCAGGCGATGTTCGACCAACCCTTCTTGCGGGCCAGCGTTCCGGAAAGCATGTTGTACTCGTGGTAGGGGTTGAGACGCCCACCGCCCAGCACCACGGCGTCCTTGCGGTTGCGGTCCTGCATCGAGGTGAAGTCCGTGCCGTGGAGTTCCACGTCGATTCCGATCTGCGTCATCTGGGCCTTGAAGGCCTCCGCGATGGCCTGACGGCCGGAGTCGTTGGGCGGGTACATCAGGGTGAAGCTCGCCTTGGTGCCGTTCTTCTCGCGGATTCCGCCCTCGCTCTTCGCCCAGCCCGCCTGGTCCAGCATCGCTTCGGCTCCGGCGACGTCACCGTCCTTCAGGCTCGCTGTTTCCTGTTTGATGCCCCAGGGGAAGGCATCGAAGATATCGAAGGCCACCTCACCGTAACCCAGCAGGCAGTCCTTCACGATCTGCTCCCGGTTCAGGGCGGTTGCCATCGCCTTTCGGATCACCGGGTCGCTGGTGACCGCATTGCCGACGCTCTGTCCCTCCACCTCGTAGGCCCCGGGGGTCTCGCACGGCAGGGAGATCACCCGGTAGCCGAAGGTGGGCAGGCTGGTCAGCGAGAAACCGGGGACCTGCTGGGAGGAGAGCGCCGGGTAGACGCAGGCGAGGTCGACCTGCCCCGACTGGGCCGCCGCGAGCGCCGCGTCGGATTCCATCAGCAACAAGGTGGCCTTGGCGAACTTTGCCTTGGTTCCGTGGTAGTTGTCGTTGCGTTCCAGGATCAGCTGCTGACCCTGGGTGTAGTGGCCGAATTTCCACGGACCCGAGCCGACCGGATTGTCCCCGAAGCCGTCGGAGTAGGTGCTCTTCGGGACGATGCCCAGCGTCGCCGCCGTGTACAGCAGGGTGGAGGAGGGAGCGGTGAGCCGGAGCTCCACGGTGTCGGTTCCGGTCGCCACGGCGGTGTCGAAGCCCGGCAGGCTGACCTTGGCGGCCTCCTTCGCCTGGTTGTAGGTGAAGGCGACGTCCTCGGCCGTCAGGGCGGTGCCATCGGTGAACTTGATGTCCGTGCGGATCTTGAAGGTCCACACCAGGCCGTCGGGGCTCACCTCGTAGCCGGTCGCCACGTCGTTGACGATCTGGTTCTTCTCATCCGCGGTCAAAAGAGGGCTGTTGAAGAGCAGCACCCCCGTCTCACCGAAGCCCTTGACCGGGTCGAATGGGGCCTTGACCGTGGACGGATCCATGGCGATCACGACTTCCTGGCGGTTCGTGAGCCGCTCGGGGAGCGGAACGCTCTCGGTCCCCGAGGGGCTGTTCTGCGACGAGCAGCCCGGCAGCGGGAAGATGGCGGTCAGCGCGGCAGCTCCTGACATTCCGGCCAGAACGGCTCGGCGGGTCGGTTTCGGGGTGGTTGGTCTGGACATCCCTGTCAATCCTCCGGTTCTTGGGCATGGCACAACTGGCTCAGGACCCTGGCCCCGGAGCGGGGGGACCGTGCGCCCCAGCCCCGGAGCGGGGCGGGAGGCAAGGTCTCCTGGGCAGATTCCTCGGAAGGATCATAAACTTTTTACCAAGGACCACCAAACCGGAAACGAGAATCGGGACCACCTAGCTTCGGCCTGACGGCCGAAGCTGGGGAGGGGTCAGGTCATCGTGAGGACCAGTTCGTCGTGGAGGAACCTGGCGCCGGTGACCTGGCGGCCGTGCAGCGATTCCGGCATCGCGATCCGGCGATGTTCGTTCCGGTGCGTGAGCAGCAGGTCGTCGCCGTCCTGGTGGAGGTCGAGTTCGGCCCGATCCGCGTGGGGCAGGCTGATGTGGAGCCGTATGCAGCCGTCGTTGCGGGTGACGCGCAGGTAGTCGCCCCGGTAGTTGACCGCCGCCGGGTCGTCGTCGCCGTACATCGCCCGGGCCAGGTCTCTGAGGGCCCCGAGCCCGGCGATTTCCCGTTCCTGGAGCGGGAGACGGTGAATCGGCAGATGCGCGAAGCTCTCCTCGATCCGTTGGATACCCGCCGACTGCGCCTCGGCCCACGGCTCGAAGTAGCCACCTAGGGCCGAGGCGGGGTAGATGCGGTTGAGCACCACGGCGTCGACGACGAAGCCGTACATCGTCAGCCAGGTGTGTGTGCGCCGGGTCTCGGCGATGACCACGTGCTCCGGGGTGGCGACCAACCTGAGGGTGGTGACCTTACCGTCGTGGAACAGCTCGCCCAGCCGCTTGAGCCGGTCCAGCAAGCCGAGCACGTCGTCGAAGAGACGATCCTCGGGCATCGGGATCCGGGTCAACCGCTCGAACGGCTTGCCGAGGATCCGTACCAGCGCCCGCTTTGTCGGCAGCGCGGTTCGGAACAGCTGGTCGAGACGTTCCGGGTATTTCAGCAGCGACAGGGTTTCGCCGGTCGGTGCGCAGTCCACCACCAGGATGTCGTAGCGTCCGGAGGAGGCGTGGTCGAGGACCCGCAGCAGGCTGAACAACTCGCCCAGCCCGGGCAGCAGCAGCGCCTCCTGGGTGGCGAGCGTCACCTCACCCTCCCGGACCATGAGACGCGCCAGGTAGTCGCGCAGACCCGCCCACGCCCGGTCGTTCTCCACCAGGGTGTCGATCTCCAGGGCATCCAGGCCCGGGGCAACGCGGGTCGGTTCGCTGGTCAGCGACAGACTCAGCGCATCCCCCAGCGAATGTGCCGGGTCGGTGCTCATCACCAGGACCCGGTTTCCCTGATCCGCCAGGTGCAGGGCCGTGGCGGCGGCGACGGTGGTCTTGCCGACCCCGCCCTTGCCGGTGTACAGGATGATCCGCATGTTCACTCCTCGATGTCGATTCGTCTGGGTCCCGACGGTCCGGTCGGTTCCTGAGTGGGCGCGGCCGGATCCTTGGACAGGCACTCGACGATCAGCGCCCGCCATTCGCGGTCGATGGTCCGGAGCCGTTTCCTGGGGGCTGGTGGGACCAGGCTCAGGGCTGCTTCACGGAGATGACGACGGGCGTGCAGCAGATGACGAACGAATTCGCGGTTCATGACGGGACCTCCTGTGGGGTGGGGCGGAATCGGATTGTCAGGACGTCGTCGCGGAGTTTCGCGCCGGCGACGTCGTGGCCCAGCAGGGTGCTGGGCAAGGGGATGTTGCGCTGGAAGTTGCCGATGCGAACCGCGAGGTCGGTGGCGGTCAGTTTGAGGTCGATCTCCTCGGTGGTGGTTCCCGGCAGCGGGAGTTGGAGGTCGTAGCCGTCGTCGGCGTTGACATAGCGTTCGTGGGCCAGGCCCGGAACGACGTCGAAGGTGTGGGCGTCGATGGCGACCTCGGCCAGGCGGGCCACGTCGCCCTGGCCGACGAGATCCTTGCGGAACCGTGGCACCTCGGTGATCGGGAGATGAGCGAATGACGAGCGGATCTCGGCCAGGTGCTGCCGTTGATGCTCCACCCAGGTGCTGAAGAACGCACCCACATCCCCGGTGGGGTACAGCCCGCTGACGAAGACGTGGTCGACGCTGTAGCCGAACAGGTTGAGGTAGAGGTAGCTGCGACGGGTCTCCTCGATCACCATCCGTTCCGGCAGGGTGACCAGGCGTACCGACGTGACGGAGGGATCCTTCAACAACGCCTGGATCTCCTGGAGACGCTGGAAGAGCCGTTCGATGTCGTTCATGGCGGCGGCGTTGGGCAGTTCGAGCCGCCACACCCCCCTGGCCACGGGGCGTAGCACCCTGACCGCGAGCTTCTGCACCGGGAAGATCCGTTCCATCCACCAGGTGAGCAGCTCCGGGAACTGGAGCAGAGACAGGGTCTCGCCGGTGGGGGCCATGTCCAGGATGATGCGGTCGTAGTCGCCGGTGTGGGCCAGCTGGTGGACCCGCAGCAGGAAGAACAGCGGGTCGAAGCCGGGGAGGTCCAGCACCTGGTCATCGTCGCCCCGGGCGATGAGGGTGGACAGAGCGGCGGTGATGTCGGCGAACTCCTCCTCGGTGACGCGCCCCGCATCCACCTCGGTGATCTTCAGGTTCGGGGCCACCTCTGTGGGTTCGGGAGCCGGGGGGCAGCCGAACAGGTCCGAGAGGTTGTGGGCGGCGTCCATGCTCGCCAGGAGCGTGCGTTTTCCGCTCCCGGCCGAGGCGACGGCGTGGGCGGCCGCCAGCGATGTCTTGCCGACGCCTCCTTTCCCGGTCAGCAGGATCATTCGCTCCATGACTACTCCTTCCGTTTGGGAATCATTCGAAACTCGAACTATTTGGCGTGGCTCTGCCCGGTCGATGGTGGGGTTCAGTCGATGGGGATGCGTCGGATGGCCCGAGGTCTGCGCTCCGCCGAGTGCTCGGCCAACAGACCCGGGATGCGGTCGATGACCCGCAGCACCACCGCGGTCTCCTCGGGGGTCAGTTCTTCGAAGAGGCGCCCGATCAGCGAGACGCTGTCCTTGATGCCCTGGGCAATGAGCCTGCTGCCCTTCTCGGTCAGGGAGATCAACACGATGCGCTTGTCATCCGGGCTGTGTCGGCGCTCCACCAGGCCGCGCTGCTGCAGCCGGGAGACCACCCCCGTCGCAGTGTTGAGGGGGGCGTCCAGGTAGGCGGCGAGGTCGCCCATCCGCGAGGATCGCACGCGATGGAGGTGGAGCAGGGCCAGCACGTCGTTCTTGGCCAGGTTCCGGGCGAGGCCTTGCCAGGCGCTCGAGGGCAGGAGGGAGCGGAATCGGTCCACGTAGTCGAACAGCATGTCGTGCGGGTCCATGAATCCCTCCTTCCCAGATGCTTCGAGTATCGAACCTTTGTCAAGGCTAGCAGATGGCTGGGTGCCGATTTTCATGGATCTCCCGTGGATGCCTCGTGTTGTTTCGCCGAGGCCGACGCCCGGGTCCCGCGGGGATGTTTTGGTGATTCTTCTCCGGCTCGGTAAGATTGCTCCTTGGTCATGACGTGGTCATGGTCGATCGGACGAAGGGAATGCCTGCCATGAACTCCGTGCATCACCATGTTGACCGTCGCTCACCTTACGTTTTCGACGTTTTGGAGTTGGGGCGGCGGCCAGGAGCGATGAAGGAAATTCAGGTTGATGTCCCGGCGCCGGTCGATCTCGGCTACGACGTGATCTCGGTGCCACAGGGCTCCGGAGTCGATCTCGACCTCAAACTCGAGGCAGTCGTCGAGGGAGTGCTGGTCACGGGAACGGCTCGCGCGCAGGTGCGCGGCGAGTGCGCCCGATGCCTGAGTCCGATAGAGGATGAGAAGTCCTTTGGGCTGCAGGAGCTCTACTTCTACCCCGGAAACGAGGTGGATGAGGACGAAAGCGTCGTCGTTGACGACACCATCGACCTCGAGGAGGCCCTGCGTGACGCTGTGGTGCTGGAGCTGCCGTTCACGCCCCTGTGTGATCCCGACTGCCTCGGCTTGTGCCAGGAATGCGGTTTCAATCTGAACGACGACCCGGACCACGGGCACGAAGCGAAGGTTGATCCGCGATGGGAAAAGCTGGCGGGGTTTGATCTCGGCGGTGAGAACTGAGACCAGAACAGGGAGCCGCTGGTCGGCGCAGCCCCGTGCGAGACTGAGCCAACCAGCGGGTAACAAGTCCGAGGAGAAGATCGTGGCCGTTCCGAAGCGCAAGATGTCGCGCAGCAACACCCGTTCGCGTCGTGCGCAGTGGAAGACTTCCGTCGTCCCCACAGTCACCTGCGTGAACCCGGCCTGCCGTGAACCGCATCTGTCCCACACCGCCTGCCCCTCCTGCGGCCAGTACGGCCCCAAGGGTGCACGTCGTCAGGTCGTCGAGGCCTGAACAAGCTAACCGCCCTCCTTGATGAGCTGGGTGTCCAGGTGGACACCCAGCTGTTCGAGCTTGCCTTCACACATCGTAGTTTCGCCTTCGAACACGGACGCATCCCCAGCAACGAGAGGCTGGAGTTCCTGGGCGACGCCGTGCTGCAGATCGTGGTGACCGAGCACATCTTCACGTCCTTCCCGAACCTGGCCGAAGGCCAGTTGGCGAAGTTGCGCGCCTCGGTGGTCAGCTCCCATGCCCTGGCCGAGGTGGCACGCGAGCTGCACCTGGGGGAGCTGATCAGGCTGGGGCAGGGGGAGATCAACACCGGAGGATCGGACAAGACCTCCATCCTCGCCGACACCATGGAGGCTGTGATCGGCGCCATTCACATGTCCTGTGGGGCAGCTGCTTCTGCTCGTTTCGTGCATGCACTCCTCGACGAGCGAATCGCCTCCAGCGAGTTGCAGGGGCATTACACCGACTACAAGACGGCTCTGCAGGAGTACTGCGCCCACAACGGGCTGGAACCTCCCCGGTACGAGATCATCGGTGAGGGGCCCGACCATCAACGTGTCTTCACCGCTACCGCCATGGTCGACGGAAAGGCCGTCGGCTCGGGGGTCGCATCCAGCAAGAAACGCGCCGAGCAGCTGGCCGCCCACGAGGCCTACCGAAATCTGTCCCCAGATGCCTGAACTTCCCGAGGTTGAGGTGGTGCGTCGGGGGTTGGAGAAACACGTGCTCGGGCGCACCATCGAAACGATCACGGTCCTGCACCGCCGCCCCGTGCGTTCCCACCCTGGTGGTCCGGAGGGTTTTGCCTCCGACCTCAAGAGGCGCGGTATCGATGCCGTCGCCCGTCGTGGTAAATACCTCTGGCTGGTCCTGGGTGATGACGCCATGATTGCCCACCTGGGGATGAGCGGGCAGTTCAGGGTGAGCCGGCCCCAAGATCCGCAGTTGCGCAACACGCGAGTCCTGTTCGATCTCGACGACGGCACCCAGCTGCGTTTCGTCGACCAGCGCATGTTCGGTGGACTCGAGTTCGTTCCGCGGGGCGGCGAGTGTCCGGTCCCACACATCGCTCTCGATCCTTTCGATCCGGGGTTCGATCCCGTCGCGGTGGCCAAGCGGATGCGAGGAAGACGAACCACGGTCAAGCGTGCCATCCTCGATCAGAAGCTCGTGTCCGGAATCGGCAACATCTACGCCGATGAATGCCTGTGGCGTTCGAAGCTGCACTTCGACCATCCCACACAACGCCTCACCCAGAACCGTGCTGTTGCACTGCTGGGGCATGCCCGCGACGTCATGTCGGAGGCGCTGATCGCTGGAGGCACGTCTTTTGACTCGCTTTATGTCAATGTCAATGGCGAATCAGGGTATTTTAAACGTGGACTTGACGCCTATGGACGTGAAGATCAGCCATGCCGGCGCTGCGCAACACCTGTGGTGCGCCGGCGATTCGCCAATCGAAGCAGCTTTCTGTGCCCGAGATGCCAGCGGCTGCCCAAGCCGTGAGGATGGCGCATGAATGCGATCGGTCAATTGCTCCGGAACAACAAGGACTCCCTGTGGCAGTTCATCCGGTTCGGTATCGTCGGTGGCCTCGGTGTTCTGGTGAACATGGGGGCACTAATCGCGTGCCGGAAGCTGTTCCCGCTGCTCTGGCCCAGCGCGGGCGTTCCTGAAGGGGAAGGCGTGTGGCTCGCCATTCCGGGCACCGAGTACAACATCCGCTGGTACCACGTCATGTCCACCATCGCGTTCCTGCTGGCAAACCTGTTCAACTTCCAGCTGAACCGCTGGTGGACCTTCAAGTCCCACAAACTGGCCGGGTGGTTCCGGGAATACTGGCCCTTTCTGATCGTCGGGCTGGTCGCGCTGGCCGTGGGCCAGGTGATCATCACGGCCCTGATGCACCCCCACTCCCCGGTCGCGCTGCCCGCCACCGTCTTCGACGGCTCCTCCGGCCTTCGGAGCCGCCAGTACTGGGCCAACCTGATCTCCATCGTCTGCACCATCCCGGTCAACTTCTTGGTGAACAAGTTCTGGACCTTCCGGGCCGCCCGCCAGCCCTCCGGGAAACAGGGGGAACAGCCTGTATGTACCTCAAACAGCTGATCCTCAGGGGCTTCAAGTCCTTCGCATCGGCCACCACCCTCAACTTCGAGCCCGGCATCACCTGCATCGTCGGCCCCAACGGCTCCGGGAAATCCAACGTCGTGGACGCGCTGAGCTGGGTCATGGGGGAGCAGGGCGCCAAGAGTCTGCGCGGCGGGAAGATGGAGGATGTCATCTTCGCGGGCACCCCGAAACGCGCCCCGCTGGGACGGGCCGAGGTGCAGCTGACCATCGACAACTCCGACGGTGCGCTGCCCATCGAGTACTCGGAGGTGACGATCACCCGCACCATGTTCCGAAGCGGCGGCTCCGAGTACGCCATCAACGGCGTTCCCTCCCGCCTGCTGGACGTCACGGAGCTGCTCAGCGACTCCGGTATCGGGCGGGAGATGCACGTGATCGTCGGCCAGGGCCAGCTCGACGCGATCCTCCAGGCCACCCCCGAGTCCCGCCGGGGATTCATCGAGGAGGCGGCCGGGGTGCTCAAACACCGCAAACGCAAGGAGAAGGCCGTCCGGAAGCTGGAGGGCACCAGAGCGAACCTGGAGCGACTCCAGGATCTCATCGGGGAGTTGCAGCGCCAGCTCAAGCCACTCGGACGCCAGGCCGAGGCGGCTCGCCGCGCCGCCGTCATCCAGGCGGAGCAGCGCGACGCGAAGGCCCGGCTGCTGGCCGATGACCTCCACGCCGCGCGGGAGGCGCTGGCTGCCGATCTCGCCGACGAGGCCGCGGCCACCGAGGCGAAGGAACGCGCTGAGGCCGAGGCCCGGGCCGCAATGGCCGCGGAGGAGGCCGCGGAGGTGGAACTGAAGGAAGCCGCACGGGACTTCGACCGCTGTCAGGAACGCTGGTACGCGCTGGCCGCTCTGAAGGAACGGGTCTCCTCGACGATCTCGGTGGCGGCCGAACGCATGAGACACGGGGACGCCCAGCCAGCCATCGAGGCCTCCGGACGGGATCCCGACGCTCTGGAGGCCGAGGCGCGCGAGGTCAGACAACGCGAGACCGAGCTGGCCGACGACATCGAGCGGGCCCGGTCCACCCTCCGCGAGGCATCCGAGCGGCGAAGCGAGGCCGAAACCCGGCACACCGAGGCAGAACAGGCCTATGCAGCTGCGCTGCGCGTGGTGGCCGACCGTCGGGAAGGCCTGGCCCGTCTCAAGGGACAGGTGGCTTCCGTTCGTTCCCGGCTGGAGGCCGGGCAGGGGGAACAGGAACGCCTGGCAGCGCGGCGGGAGGAGGCCCTCACCCGGGCCCGGGAGGCCGCCGACCAGTACCGGCAGGCCGAGAACACCCTCGCCGGGCTGGGAACCGACGAGTCGAGCCTGGATTCCGCGTGGGAGGCTGCGAACAACTCCGTGACCGAACACGAGGCTGAGGTGGCGCGGCTCGTGGACGAGGGGACCCGCCTTGCAAGGGACAAAGCCGCTCTCACCGCACGGGTGGATGCGCTGCGACTGGCCACTCGACAGCGCGACGGCTCCACAGACCTGCTGGGGTGTCCCGGAGTGCTGGGACGCATGGGGGACCTCATCCAGGTTGCCCCAGGCTGGGAACAGGCCGTTGCGACGGGCCTCGGAGCTGCGGCCGAGGCGGTTGTCGCCACCGGACTCGACGATGCCCTCTCGGCCGTTGCGCGCCTGGCAGAAGAGGACCTCGGACGATCCCAGGTGGTTGTCGCAGGTGCGGAGGCGGGGGAGACAACACCACTGCTGGAACTCATCACCGCACCCCGGGAACTGACGGGGGCGCTGTCCCGGCTGCTGGCCGGGATCGTAGCGGTGGAGGATCTGCCCGCGGCCAGGGACGCAATCGAGGACGCCCCGTCGCTGATCGCCGTCACCCGGGCGGGGGACCGGGTCTCCGGCTGGCTGGTCGAGGGCGGATCGACCGCAAAACCCTCGCTACTGGCCCTGAACGCGGACCTGATGGAAACCGAGGAGCAGATGGTGCAGGTGGCCGCTGACTCGGACCGGCAGCGTTTCGCCCTGGAAACCGCGCGGGGTGTGCTGCAGAAGGCGCGCGACGAGGAGGCAACGGCCCTGGCGGCCCTGCACGAGTCCGACGCGCAGTTCACGGCCATCTCGGATGCTCTCGGCTCCCATCGGCAGGCGCAGGCGGCCGCGACCCGCGAGGCCGACCGGTTGACCTCGGCCATCGAGGCCGCACGTCAGGGCCGGGTCGAGCACGAGACCCGGCTGGCCGAACTGGAGGCCCGGCTCGCCGCGGCCAGCGGGGAGGAGATCCTCGAACCCGACCCCACCAGCCGCGACGAGCTGGCCGTGACCGCCAGGCTGGCCCGGCAGGCGGAAATGGAGGCCAGGCTGCTGCTGCGAACGGCCGAGGAACAGGCCCGTTCGCTGGCGGGCAGGGCCGACGGCCTGCTGCGGGCAGCAGCCGCGGAACGCCAGTCGCGCGCCAAGGCCCGCGCCCGGGCGGAGCAGCTTCGCCGCGAGGCCGCGGTGGGCCGGGCGGTGCACGACGCGGCCCAGCGGCTGTCCGGGATGATCGATGCCACCATGGGGCGGGCCACAACCAGTCGGGACGAAGCGGAGGCCCGCAGGCGATCTGCCGAGGCCGCGACGGTGGAGACCAGGCAGGCCTCCCGGGCAGCCGGCCAACGCCTCGAAGAGCTCACGCGGGGCGCCCACCGGGACGAGCTGGCTCGGATCGAACGCCGGATGCGGATCGAGCAGCTGGAGGAGAAGAGCCTGACCGAGCTGGGCCTGGAGGGAGACCAGCTCGTTGCCGAGTACGGTCCGGACCAGCCGGTCCCGGTCATCACCCGGCCCGACGGCACCACCCTCGGCCCCGACGACGAGGTTCCCGAGCCCGTCGTCTATGTGCGCGCGGAGCAGGAGAAACGCCTGCGCCGCGCCGAAAGGGGGCTGGCGGCCCTGGGCCGGGTCAATCCGCTGGCGTTGGAGGAGTTCGAGGCACTGAAGATCCGGCATGCCTTCCTGGCCGAACAACTCGCCGACCTGAAACAGACCCGCGCCGACCTGCTCGCGCTGATCGACGACGTCGACAAGAGGGTGCAGGAGATCTTCGAGGCGGCCTACTGCGATGTCGAACGCACCTTCGGGGAGGTTTTCCAGCGGCTCTTTCCCGGGGGAGAGGGCAAGCTGCTGCTCACCGACCCCGGGAACTGGCTGGAAACCGGGGTGGACGTCGAGGCCCGGCCCGCGGGCAAGCAGGTCAAACGGCTCTCGCTGCTCTCGGGAGGGGAACGCTCACTGGTGGCCGTGACCTTCCTGGTCAGCCTGTTCATCGCCCGCCCGAGCCCCTTCTACATCCTCGACGAGGTGGAGGCGGCCCTGGACGATGCCAACCTGGGCCGCCTGCTCGGAATCTACGAGGAACTGAGGCAGAACTCCCAACTGCTGGTGATCACCCACCAGAAACGCACCATGGAGATCGCCGACAGCCTCTACGGCGTGACCATGCGTGGCGACGGTATCTCCACCGTGGTCAGCCAGCGACTCCAGCAACCATGACCCGGCGTCGCGTTCCGCCCGCTCCGGAGTGATGAAACCAGGCATGACTTCCGCAACAGGTCCTAGGATTGCCCCGTGGGAGATTTGATTTTCTGGTTGGTCGTAGCGATCGTCGGGGTCGGTTTGATTGCCGCCACGCTCGTCATCAGGTACGGCAAGAAGGAACTGCCCCCCAGCGAGACGCGGGAGGCAATCGAGGCCCCCGAGGCGGAAACCGCCGTGGAGGAGGAGCCTGCGGCCGAGGAGGAACCGGTGAAGACCGGGGAACCCGCGGGCGAGATCGCCGAACCTGAGCCTGCAAAACCCGTGCTGGACCAGCCCGAGGAGCCGCGTTCACGGTTTGCCCGGCTGCGACGGCGTTTGGCCTCGAGCAACAATGTGTTGGCCCGGGCGCTCGGTGAACTGTTGAGCGTCGATCGGATCGATTCCGAGACCTGGGACGATTTCGAGGCCACTCTGATCGCCTCCGACCTGGGGGTCGGGCCCACCACGGAACTCACCGAGGCTCTGCGCCGGGAACTGAGCATCGAAGGAATCTCCGATCCCGAACGCGCCCGCCAGGTGCTGCGCACCGAACTCCTGAAACTGGTCGAGCCGGATCTCGACCGGAGCCTGAACCTGACAGCGGCAGAGAATGATCCCGCCGTCGTGATGGTGGTCGGGGTGAACGGGACGGGAAAAACCACCACCGTGGGCAAATTGGCCCGTGTACTCGTGGCCGAGGGGCGCTCCGTGATGTTGGGCGCGGCCGACACCTTCCGGGCCGCCGCTGCCGAGCAGCTCACCACATGGGGGGAGCGGGTCGGCGTCGAGACGGTGAGTTCCGCCGAGGGCAGCGATCCTGCCTCGGTTGCTTTCGACGCGGTCGCCAAGGGCAAGGAAGAAGGGACCGACGTGGTGCTCATCGACACCGCCGGGCGGCTGCACACCAAGGTCGGGCTAATGGACGAGCTCGGCAAGGTCAAGCGCGTCATCGAGAAGAAGGTCCCCGTCACTGAGGTCCTGCTGGTCCTTGACGCCACCACGGGTCAGAACGGCATGACGCAGGCCAAGATCTTCTCGGAGGTGGTGGACGTCACCGGCATCGTGCTCACCAAGCTGGATGGCTCCGCGAAGGGCGGCATCGTCATCCAGGTGCAGCGCGAACTCGGGGTCCCGGTCAAGCTCGTCGGTCTCGGGGAAGGTGTGGACGATCTGGCCCCCTTCGACCCCGAGGGATTCGTTGCCGGAATCCTCGGGGAATGAGAGCGGAGAAACCTCAGGACAGCCCGGGGGTCATGAGCGTCGGATCGACGAGACCCAGCTGAATGGCCCGCACCAGGATCTGGGTGCGGGATTTCAGCCCCATCTTGTCACCGATGTGGGACAGATACTGCTTGACGGACCCCTCGGAGATGAACATCTTGGCCGCGATCTGCGCGTTCGTCATTCCCTGACCGAGCCAGATCAGCAATTCCTTCTCGCGGGGAGCGAGCCCCGCGGCTGCCGCCTCGTCGGTCAAAATCTTGGGGTGTCCTGTCAAAAGATCGGCGACCAGTTCGCGCCGGACCCCGGGCGCCAGCGGCATGTCACCATCACGGGCCTGCTGAATGCCGGTCAGCAGAGCTGGACCGCCGCAATCCTTCATCAGGTATCCGGAGGCCCCGGCGCGCAGAGCGGAAATGATGTACTCCTGAGTGCCGAAGGTGGTCAGAGCGACGATGCAGGCGCCGCGATGCTTCCGATTGATCTCGCGAATGGCATCTACCCCCGACATGTCGGGCATCTGAAGATCCATGAGCACCACATCGGGTTTCAACTCCTCGTAGGCCTCCACGGCCTCCCGCCCGTTGCGGGCCTCACCAACCACCTCGTGATCGTCGTGTCGCGCCAGGAACATGCGGTAGGCCTCACGGACCATGGGATCATCATCAGCGACTAGTACACGGCAGAGCTCGGTCATGACGAAAACCATAATCCACATAACTGGGTTTTGCCCCATCAACCGCCGCGCCACGCGGAACGACGTGTCTTCTCGGATAGGGTGGGTGG
>CAJPNZ010000016.1 GCA_905372155.1 Propionibacteriaceae bacterium | reverse complement strand
CACACCCCAAACGTGTCTGGGGGCACAACCACACCCACACAAAAACACACAGATGCTCTGCTACGGCGACAGTCGTCCTTGTGCGATGAGCTCCCGTCGCCGGAACCTTCCAAGGCGTGGTGAAAGTTGGGTTCCCCGGACCGCTTTGGGAGAATCGGGTCATGACTTTTGAAGGAAAATCCCCAAGGGGCGGTTCCCGGGGAGAGAATCGCGGTCGACGTCGCGGTTCTCGTGATCAGCAGGGCACCGCCAAGTTCGGGGGCCGCGCCGGGGAGACCGGGCGAGGCGGAGGGGGGAACGATCGCAAACGACAGGGAGGCCAGGATCGAGCACCGCGGCACCAGGGCGGTCACCGTGGCGACCGTGCTTTCCGTCGTGAGGAGCGGCAGGGAGAGATCGATTCTCGAGGCGCTCGGAAACGAGGGCGCCTCGAGCGGGGCGGACAGGACGGAGAACGCGAGGCACGAGTTTTTCGCGACGCCCGGAATGGACAGTCGAATCGCCACGAAACGCGCGGCAGGGGCACTCGCGAGGATGAGGAACGCCGCGTACCAAAACCGGGGACGGCCCCAGCGCAGAACGAGCCACCCACACCTGAGAATTTTGACGAGGCCCTGTTGCCCGCCAGCGTGCGTGCTGAGCTGAAAGGTCTGCCGAGGGACCTGGCAAACACGGTGGGGGCTCACATCCTCGCAGCCGGTGAGTTGCTGGATGTCGACCCCGAACTGGCCCATCGACATGCGGAGGCCGCGAGGAGACGGGCAGGGAGGTTGTCGGTGGTCCGGGAAGCAGCGGCTGAGACGGCTTACATGGCCGGGCACTACGACATCGCGCTGAGAGAGTTCCGAGCCATCAGACGGATGAATGGGGGAGACGAGCTCCTGCCAGTTCTCGCGGACTGCGAACGCGCCCTGGGAAGGCACCGCGAGGCACTTGATCTGCTCGCTACCTTGAACCCGGGCACGAAGAAACCGGGACTTCGTATCGAGTGCATTCTCGTCGAGGCAGGAGTTCGCAACGACCTCGGACAGCGTGGCGAGGCGCTGAGACTGCTGAAAGCAGCGATATCCCACCAGGTCGGCCCGAAATTCGCACAGGCTCGCCTGCGCTACGCCTACGCTGACCTGCTGGAGCGCGAAGGGCGAGGTGATGCTGCGCGGGAATGGTTCGATTCGGCAGCTCGGCTGGATCCCGAGGGACGGCTCGACGTCGCGGAGCGGATCGCGACTCTCGACGGCGTCACCCTGCCCGAGGACTTCGATCTGGTTTCAGCACCTGAAGAAGACCTCGAAACAGGCGACGAGAAGACCGAAGTGGTTGACATGGAAGATGCAATCGAAACCCAGGCGATCAACCTGGTCTCTCCTGAGGAAGAAATCGCCGAGATTCTCGAGGAGATCGACGGGAGCCGGGAGTGACACCACTCGTATCGAGCTATGACGCCGCCCTGTTCGATCTCGACGGGGTGATTTATCTCGGCCCGAATGCCATCGACGGGGTGGCCAGATCGTTGGCGCAGTTGCGTGAAAGAGGAATCCGGCTCGGGTTCGTCACCAACAACGCGGCACGTACTCCGGTCGCTGTCGCCGAGCACCTGCGGGAGCTCGGGATCCGGGCCGACGACTCGGACGTGGTCAACTCGACCCAGGCCATGGTGCGCATGCTCCACAAGGAACTCCCCGCCGGGGCGAAGCTGCTGGTGGTTGGCACCGATGCGCTCGTCTCCCAGCTCGCCGAGGGCGGCTTCGTTCCGGTCTCGACCCTGGAGGAAAACCCGGTGGCCGTCGTGCAGGGCTATCATCCGCAGCTTCCCTGGAGCCTCCTGGAGCTTGGCGCCATCGCCGTCCAAAGGGGAGCAGCGTGGTTCGCCACCAACCCGGACCAGACTCGTCCGACCGAGCGTGGAATCCTGCCGGGCTGCGGCGCGCAGGTCGACCTGATAGCGGATTGCGTCGGGTTTCGCCCCTCCATGGCGGGCAAGCCGTTCCGGCCTCTTCTCGACGAAACCGTGTTGCGTCTTGCAGCGCGGCGTCCCGTCTTCGTCGGTGACCGCATCGACACGGACATCGTTGGCGCGGGAAACGTCGGCATGGATTCGCTTTTCGTGTTCACGGGAGCGCACGGCAAGTACGATCTCGCAGCTGCCGATCCCATCGGTCGCCCAACGCACATCGGCTACGACATCTCCGCTCTGCTGGCGCCGTCCCGTGAGGTGGAGACCATCGGGAACGGATTTCGTTGCAGGGACGCAGAAGCGTGGATCATCGACGGAAGGGTTGTCACGGACATCGTCCCGGAGGAGACCGAAGGGCAACTCGATCTGTTGTGGTGCGTGTTGAACGCCATCTGGAGGTTCAACGCCGAAGGGAATGAGGTGCTGGCGCGACTGGATCTGCTGCGGTGACGGGCATCACTCCTCGCGACGTCGCCCCCGGCGATGCCCAGCGTCTCCAGACGATAGCCGAAACCATGGCCGGGGTCGAAGATCTGGAGGAACTGCCGGTTGACGAGGCAATATCCCGGCTGGAAGCGGCTCACCGAGCACTCGCTGGGGCGCTGAAACCCGAAACGGAGCGGCGGCTCGGAGGCGGGGCAGGCCAGTGAGGTTGGATCAGGAACTCGTCATCCGTGGTTTGGCGCGTTCCCGCACCCAGGCAGCCCGGCTCGTGGCGGAAGGCCGCGTCAAGGTCTCCGGGGCCATCGCGCGGAAACCGGCGATGAATGTGGACACTGAGACCGATATATCGGCCGACCCCGAGAAATGGGTTTCTCGCGCCGCTCACAAACTGCTGGGGGCGATCGAGGATTCCAGAACCTCCATGGACGGGCGTGTGCTTGATGCCGGGGCATCGACCGGGGGGTTCACGCAGGTGGCGCTGGCGCAGGGAGCGAAGCTGGTATACGCAGTTGACGTCGGGCACCACCAGTTGGCCGAGCTGATCCGCTCCGATCCGCGGGTCCGGGTCCGGGAGGGCCTGAACCTGCGCGACCTCACCCTCGCCGATTTGGACGGAGAACCCGTCGACGTCGTGGTCGGGGACGTCTCGTTCATCTCCCTGAAGCTCCTGCTGCCACCACTGCTGGGGGCCATCCGCCCCGGCGGGGTGGCGTTGCTTCTGGTGAAGCCGCAGTTCGAGGTGGGAAAGCAGCGCCTCGGTGCGGGCGGGGTGGTCCGTGACCCCCGGCTGCGCGAGGAAACCGTGGACGCCGTTGCGGAGGCTGCCGAGGAGCTCGGGTGGGGTTGCGACTGGCGTGGCTCCAGCCGGTTGCCCGGGGCCGGCGGCAATCAGGAGTTCTTCATCCGATTGTGCTCGGTTCGCGGCGCTTATTACCCTTGATGACCGTGGAAACCCGAACCGTCGCCGTGCTGCTGCACCCGGAACGCCCCGAGGCCCTGGAGGCGGCAACAGCTTTCATGGGCCAGATGCCCGGTTTCAGGTTCCTGAGTTTCTCCGATGACGTGGAGCGCCTGAGGGAGCTCGTTCTTGGAGTGGATCTCGAATCCATCGACGGGAAACCGGCGGAGCTGGCGGTCGTCTTCGGGGGGGACGGCACCCTTCTGCGTGCCGCGGAGTGGGCCCAGCCCCTGGACGTCCCGTTGCTGGGGGTCAACCTCGGGCACGTAGGTTTCCTGGCGGAGCTGGAAACCTCGGACCTCACGTCGCTGCCGCAGGCGGTGATCGACGGACGCTACGAAACCGAGCAGCGCCTGGTCCTGCGGGTCGATGTGGCCGATGCATCCGGGAAGATCCTGTGGTCCTCGTTCGCCGTCAACGAGGTGTCGCTGGAGAAACTGATGCGGGAGAAGATGTTGAACGTCCTCGTGCACGTCGACGCCCACCCGCTCTCCCGGTGGGGATGCGACGGGGTGCTGGTGGCCACACCCACCGGATCCACCGCCTACGCGTTCTCCGGTGGCGGACCCGTCGTGTGGCCCGAGGTGCAGGCGATACTGCTGGTGCCCCTGTCCGCCCACGCCCTGTTCAACAGGCCCATGGTGCTCTCTCCCGACTCGCATGTCTCCCTCGAGCTGGGTGGTCCCGTGCCGCAGGGCATCATCTGGTGCGACGGCAGGCGCAGCTTCGAGGTGGAGCCCGGGCAGCGGGTGGCGGTCAGGGCCAGCGGGCATCCGCTGCGCCTGGCCCGGCTCTCCGAGCAGCATTTCACGACGAGGCTGGTGCGGAAGTTCAAGCTGCCGATCGACGGCTGGCGACGTCCGCCCCGGAGGTGAACATGCTGACAGAGCTTCGTTTGAATTCGCTCGGGGTGGTGGCGGATGCCGTCCTGCCGCTGGGCCCCGGGCTCACCGCCCTGACGGGAGAGACGGGCGCAGGCAAGACGATGATCGTCGCAGGACTCGGCCTGCTGCTGGGGGCCCGGGCCGACGCGTCGCTGGTCAGGAACGGGCAGGACAGGGCGCTCGTGCAGGGGCGTTGGGAGGTCGGGGAGAACACGGCCGAGGCGGTCGAGGCCCTCGGCGGTGACCTCGACGACGGGGTGGAGCTCGTCACCCTCCGGCAGATCTCCTCCCAGGGACGTTCCCGCGCCACGGTCGGCGGGGTGCAGGTCCCCGTGTCCACCGTGGCCGGTTTGCTGACCGACCTGGCGACGATCCACGGCCAGTCCGAACAGACCCGGCTCTCCACCCCGGAGAGGCAACGGGAGCTGCTCGACGCCTTCGCGGCACCGGCTGCGCTGGGGGACTACCGCCGAGACTTCGCGGAGCACCGCCGGATCACCGAGGAGCTCGCGGGGCTCGAGGCCGATGCGATGAACCGGGCCCGGGAGATCGATGTGCTGCGTTTCGGGTTGGAGGAGATCGCGGCCGTCAACCCCCGGGAGGGGGAGGACGAGGCACTGGCCGCGGAGGCGGTGCGCCTGGCCGATGCGGACGACCTCAAGGCCCTGGCGATGACTGCGCGGGTTGCGTTGAGCGGATCGGAGGAGGAGCTCGACGCCCCCAGTGCGCTCGGGCTGGTCGGGGCCGCACGCAAGGCCCTCGAGACGCTCGCCGAACGCGACCCGGGCGCCGCGGACCTGGCGCGGCGCATCACCGAGACGAACTACCTGCTGACCGACCTCGCCCAGGACGTCGCCGGCCATGCCGCGGACCTCGTCGCCGACCCGCTCAGGCAGGAGGCCGTCGCCGATCGCCGCGGCCAGCTCGCGGCCCTGACCCGCAAGTACGGCAACAACGTCGCGGAGGTGCTCGAGTGGGCGGGGCGGGCAACCGAACGGCTGGCCGAACTCGACGGGGCCGACGACCGGATCGAGGAACTGCGGGAACGGGCCGCCGTCCTCGACGCGGCCCTCGATGCCGCGGCGGCAGGGATCTCCCGTGCCCGCAGGGAGGCCGCGGGCAAGTTGGCGGAACTCGCATCCGCCGAGCTGAAGGCCTTGGCGATGCCGCACGCCAGGCTGGAGTTCGTCGTCACAAAGGCTCCGCGCGGCCCCCACGGCGCGGACCGGATCGAGCTGGTGTTCACCGCCAACCCCGGCTCCGCTCCCGGTCCGCTGGGAAAAATCGCATCGGGAGGGGAACTCTCCCGCGTCCGGTTGGCACTCGAGGTGGTGCTCGCGGGCCAGTCCCCGGGACACACCTTCGTCTTCGATGAGGTGGACGCCGGGGTCGGCGGTGCCGTCGGCCTGGAGATCGGCAGAAGGCTGAAACGGCTCGCCGCGGACGGCCAGGTGATCGTGGTGACCCACCTGGCGCAGGTGGCCGCGTTCGCCGATCAGCATTTCGTGATCGCCAAGTCCAGTGACGGGCAGGTCACGACCTCGGACGTCGCCCCCCTCGGGGAGGAGGAACGCGCTGCCGAGCTGGCCCGCATGATGAGCGGCAGCGGGGACTCCGACGCAGGATTGAGGCACGCGGAGGAACTGCTCAGGAGCGCGCAGGCCGAGTAAGGGGAGGACTGCTTCAAAGCCGACCGCAGGAACGCGTCTGTCCGCGGCCCCTAGAATCATCAGACATGAACCGTGCACTGATAGTCGTCGATGTGCAGCGCGATTTCTGCGAGGGAGGAGCGCTCGCCGTGCCCGGAGGAGCTGCGGTTGCCGGGGAGATCAATCGGATGTTGTCGGGAGACCATGGCTACGACATGGTGGTCGCCACCCGGGATCATCACGTTGATCCGGGCGGGCACTTCAGCGACTCCCCGGATTTCAAGGATTCCTGGCCCCCGCACTGCGTTGCGGGTACCTCGGGTGCGGAACAGCATCCCGGGTTGGCCTTCGCGGAGTGGGACGCCGTGTTCCTGAAAGGCCGCGACGCGGCCGCCTACTCGGGTTTCGAGGGAACTGATGAGAGGACCGGCGAACTGTTGGGGGATTTCTTGAGGAAACACGGTGTCACCGAGGTGGATGTCTGCGGGATAGCCGCCGACTACTGCGTCGATGCCACGGCGCGCGACGCTGCCGCCGCTGGTTTCGGAACAACCGTTCTGACCGACCTGACGGCCGCGGTGCACCCTGAGTCCTTGACGGATCTGATGGCTGAATGGGTTGATGCAGGTCTGTGGGTGCGTGAGGCCATGGAGTGACGACGCCCACGAAGCCTCGTGGATGGCGTGAGAAACGGAACCCGACTGATTTTCGGTCCCGATCTCCGGGACGGGGAGCAAGCGTTCGCACGGCCTGAGAAACCACTGTGATCCCCAGAGGTCGACAAAGTCGGTTTGGGTGGGGTGCGGGTTGGTAGTTCGATGGCTCGTTGTGGGCGTCTTGCCGGGAACTTGGTGACGGTGGCGAGGGAGACGTGAGGGTCGTGCATGGTCTTGCCATCCACCGCGATCACCGCTCTTCCCTCGATGACGCCGGTACGCGTGTGCATTCAAGCCGTCAGGCGGGCATTGCGGTCGTCGGGGTACAGGTTTTTCAGCACCGGCCGGCTGGTGGGTTCGCTGGGCAGAGCTTGCCCTTGGATTGGCCACGTGCTGAAGGACACGGGTCAAGGGCTGGTGTGACAGGGCGGTCGTGGCGGGTGGATGGCATCGGTGCGGGCTCTCCGAGGCTGGGCCGATTCGACACCACCCATCGTCCCTGCGGGGCCCGCGCCCCCATCAACCCGCCTCACCCACCGACCTTGCCGACCCCTGATGTGCTCCCATCCCCGCTACAGCGTGAGAGCGGAAACGAAACCGATACGGATGATTTCCACCTTCACGGCGGAGAGCAGAAACAGGTCGAAAGTCGAGATTCTCTCTGATGGAAGCTGCACGAGCCAGCGGTGGAAGGCAGAAGTTGCGCGGACAAAATGGGTGTGCCAATCCCTCGGCGATCCCGACAACTGATCCTCGGGCATATGTTGCCCGGTTATACCGGTTATATGTGCCTGCTTCCACGACGCGTACGGATCGGCTCCGGCGGGATCGCAAGAGCCCCACACGGTGAAGCCCCGGGACTATCCAGACGGACTCGCGATGGTATAGCGTAAGCTTCGTGCGTGGCATCGGGCTGCGCGAAACAGAGGGGAAGATAAATGAAGAAGCGTGTCCTTGCTGGGGCAGCTGCCCTGGCCTTGGGGTTGACCGGTGTCATCGGTATCAACCAGGCCTCCGCCGATGAAGGTGCCGTGCCTTCGCTGACTGTCCGTGCCGTCAACACCGCCCAGGGCGACGCCTCGGCGTATCTCACGGCCAAGTGCCCCGAGCACACCGCGAAGGCGGTCATCAAGGTTGGAGACTGGAAAACCGAGACCATCAACCTGAAGAACCTGCCGTCCGAGTTCGCGTACATGATCACCAGCACCCAGGGGCAGGCCCCGACGTCGCTGACCTGCTTCGATTACCAGGAGCAGTCCACCAACACCACCGTCACCGTTGACCTGACCAAGGCCGTCGGCCCGCAGGTCACCGTCACCGGCGATGGTGTGGCGCGCAAGGCCGCTCCCGGAGGGAACATCACGGTCGGCGCAACCGGCTTCGCCGCTGGCCAGGAGCTCGACTTCACGCTTTACTCCAAGCCCTACCCGCTCGGCAAGACCACCGCTTCCGCTGACGGCTCCGCCCAGCTGAGCGCTGTCGTCAGCAGCGATGTGATCCCCGGCAGCAGCCACTACGTCGTCGTCAAGAGCGACAACGAGGTTGGTCTGGCCAACGTCGCGATCGTCAACAAGGATGATCTGAAGAAGGGTAAGCCCGGAGACAACGGCGGGACGCAGAAGGGCAAGCCCGGTCTGCCTCGTACCGGTGCCGCAGCCTGATTCGACCAAGGACCGCCCCGTGCCGGAAGGCCCGGGGCGGTTTGCCGTTCCCGGGTGGATCTGGAAACCCGGGGTGCTGATTCTTGCGGTCGTGGTCGGTTTGACGACCGCCGGGGTGCTGCTGAATGCCCGCGCGAACCGCCTGGACGTCGGGCTTCGCACCTCGCGGGACGAGGGACGTACCCTCCTGGTGGTCGGGATCGACGACCGCTCCTTGGCGCCCGAGGGCACCACCGACTTCGGTGAACTCGGCGACGAGCACGGCGCCCGCGCCGACCTGATTCTGGCCCTGCACCGGCGGGGAGGGGAGATCCGCGCCGCGAGCATTCCCCGCGACCTCGTCGTCGAGGTCGCCCCCAACGAGTACGACCGCCTGGCCACCAGCTGGCTGCGCGGTCCGCAGGCCTTCGTGGACGGCCTGTGCCGCAGCCTCGCCATGCCCGTGGATCACCTGGCCGTGGTGAACCTGCGCGGATTCGTCACCCTCGTCGACGCGGTCGGGGGAGTGGATGTCACCCTGGAGCATCCGCTGCGGGACGAACACGCACACATAGACCTGCCCGCGGGAACCCAGCGGCTCGACGGTCGCGCGGCGCTCGGTTTCGTGCGCAGCCGGCAGGGGGAGATCCTCGTCGACGGCACCTGGACCGCCGATCCCGAGGGTGCAGCGGGACGGCAACGACGCGGCGGCGAGGTGTTCCGGGCCCTGCTGGGGCGGCTGCCACGCAACCCCGTGACCCTCTACTCGCTGGCCTGGAGGACACTGCCGGAAACCTCGCTCAGCGACGGCACATCCCTGCTGGACCTGACTGGGTTCCGCGACCTGCCGGGTGATTTCACCCGCATCCCCGTCGAGGGCGGCAGGGACGCCGACGACTGGGTGGCCACGGCCAACGACCAGACCCGCGCCGCCCTGGCCGAGACCGGGATGGCCGGGGGTTGTAGCGTCTGATTGGGTGCGGGATGGATGATGCCGCACAAGGACGGCAGCCAGGAGGAACCGGATGAGCTGGGATCGACCCGTCGCGTGGGATGTCAGGAAACGAGTCGAGCTGGGGAGGGGGCGCGTCTCCACGTTCGTCGACGAGACCATAGCCACCCCCTCCGGGGAAGTCATCACACGCCAGTACCTGACCCACCCGGGCGCGGTGGCGGTGGTTTGCTGGGATGAGGAACGCGACACCATAGCGGTGGTGCACCAGTACCGGCACCCCGTGAGGTACGAACTGGTGGAAATCCCGGCCGGGCTGCTCGACATGGACGGCGAGGACCACGTGACGGCGGCGCGGCGGGAACTCGCGGAGGAGGCCGAACTGGCCGCCGGGCGCTGGAACGTGCTGGTGGACATCACCACCACCCCGGGGGCCTGCGAGGAATCGCTGCGGATCTACCTGGCCCGCGATCCACGCAACGCCTCCCGCCCGGACGGCTTCGTCCTGGAGGGCGAGGAGGCACACATGCGATCCGAATGGGTGCCGCGCGGGGACCTGGTGGCGGCGGTGCTGGCGGGACAGTGCCAGTCCCCGACGCTGGTGGCGGGAATCCTGGCCCTCGAAACCGCCAGGCTGTCCGGCCGCATCGACCAGCTGCGCCCCGCCGATGCGCCCTGGCCGATCAGGGCCGGTCGCTGAGTGAGTGCCGCCGAGGACGCGCTGGAGCAGTACCTGGCACACGTGCGCGTGGAACGGGGACTGCGAGCGAACACCGTGGCCGCCTATCGCCGTGACCTGGAACGCTACCTCGTCTTCCTCGCGGACCGGGGCGTGACCGACCTCGGGGAGGTGAGCCCCGTCGAGATCAGCGAACACGTCCGCGAACTGGCCGGGGAACTCAAGGGGGCCTCGGTGGCGCGGGCCCTCGTCAGCGTACGGAACCTCCACGCCTTCGCCCACGAGGAGAAAATGACCTCCGAGAACCCCGCCTCCGAGATCCAGGTTCCCAAGCTGGGCAAACGACTCCCCAAGGCACTCAGCGTCTCCGAGGTCGAAAGGCTGCTCGCCACTCCTGACCGGGAGGATCCCATCGGGCTGCGGGACGCCGCCCTGCTGGAGCTGCTCTACGGCACGGGCGCCCGGATCTCGGAGATCACCGGCCTCGACGTCGACGACGTCACCACGGTCATGGCGGACGAGGGAGCGGGATTGAGGCTCAGGGGCAAGGGCGGGAAGGAACGGGTGGTTCCCCTCGGCAGCTTCGCACGGGATGTCCTCGACGCCTACTTGGTGCGGTCCCGCCCGGGGCTCGCGGTCAAGGGCGACGGTGGGGGAGCGTTGCTGCTGAACACCCTCGGGAGGCGGTTGTCGCGCAACTCGGCGTTCGCCATCGTCTCCAGGCGCGCCAGAGCCGCCGGAATCGGGACGGAGGTCTCACCCCACTCGCTGCGGCACAGCTACGCCACCCACCTCCTCGAAGGCGGCGCCGACGTGCGGGTGGTACAGGAACTGCTCGGGCACGCATCGGTGGCCACCACCCAGATCTACACCCTCGTCACCGTGGATCGCCTCCGCGAGGTCTACCTGGAGGCGCATCCGCGGGCGAGATGAGGGGAGGCCGGCCAGCCGGGTATCGACTGAGGCCGGTGCGGATGGTTGACCCGCGAATTTCGTGCACCGACGCGACCTCTGAAACGCGAGCGCGACGGGGGCGACCTCGTTAGGATGGACTTGTCGACATTTATAGGAGGCGAAGTGGCCGACAAACTGTTCAAGGTCCCCGACGCGCCCGCCGAGTCAACCCTTGCCGAGGAGCTCGGGCCAACGGGGCGGCCCACGCCTGATCTGCCCGTGCCCGCGCCCCCCGCACCAGGCAGGGACATGCACGCCACCATCATCTCGATGTGCAACCAGAAGGGCGGGGTCGGGAAGACCACCACCACCATCAACCTGGGGGCCGCGCTGGTGGAACTCGGATACGAGGTGCTGCTGGTCGATTTCGACCCGCAGGGGTCGCTGTCCGTCGGCCTGGGTGTCAACCCCCATACCCTGGAACGCAGCGTCTACAACCTCCTGCTCTCCCGCGAGTACACGCCGGACGAGGTGATCCAGCCCACTTCCGTCGAGGGGATGGACATCCTCCCCAGCAACATAGACCTGTCCGCCGCCGAGGTGCAGCTCGTCAGCGAGGTGGCGCGCGAGCAGACCCTCAGCCGGCTGCTGGAACCGCTGCGCGGCGGGTACGACTTCATCCTCGTCGACTGCGCCCCCAGCTTGGGGTTGCTGACAATCAACGCCCTGACCGCCAGCGACTACGTCATCATGCCGCTGGAGTGCGAGTTCTTCGCCCTGCGGGGCATAGCCTTGCTGACCGACACCATTTCCAAGGTGTCCGACCGGCTCAATCCGAACCTGAGGATCCTCGGCATCCTCGGAACCATGTACGACGGGCGGACCCTCCATTCCCGAGAGGTGCTGGAACGAGTCGTCCAGGCTTTCGGCGACGACGTCTTCCACACCGTCATCCGACGCACCGTGAAGTTCCCCGAGACCACCGTCGCCGGTGAGCCCATCACCACCTACGCGTCGGCCTCCAAAGGAGCCGACGCCTACCGGATGCTCGCCCGAGAGGTGTTGCGGAAGTGCCGGTGAACAAGAGAGCGAGCCTGCCCGGGGCGAGCGAACTGTTCCGCCCCACCAAGGCTCCGGGACCGGTGACTCCTGCGACCCCGGGACCGAACCAGGAACCGGAACGGCCCGAGAACCCCGCACGACCGGGGCAGCAGAAATCGTCCCGGCCCATGGCCACGGGCCGGGTCAAACACGACCAGAAGATCACGGTCTACTTCTCCTCCGAGGAACTGTTCGCGCTGGAGGACGCCACGCTGGAACTGAAGCGGCGGCACGGCATCAACCTCGACCGAGGGCGCCTCGTGCGCACTGCTGTCGCCCTCGCGCTGCTCGACCTGGCCGAGAACGGAGCCGACTCGGCGGTGGTCACGGAGCTCAACCGGAGGTGAGCCGACGACCTCGCGCCCGAGCCGAGGAGACACCGCAGACCACCCCGGGGTTCGACGTGCACCTGGAGAACTTCGAGGGACCGTTCGACCTGCTGCTCCAGCTCATCTCTCGCCGCGAACTGGACGTCACCCGGGTGGCGCTGAGCCAGGTCACCGACGAGTTCATCGCCCATGTCCGCGCCGCCGGCGATGCCCTGGGGCTGGAACAGACCAGCTCCTTCCTGGTGGTGGCCGCCACCCTCCTGGACCTGAAGGCGGCCCGGTTGCTGCCGGGCGGTGAGGTGACCGAACCCGAGGACCTGGCTGCCCTGGAGGCCCGGGACCTGCTGTTCGCCCGGCTGCTCCAGTACCGGGCTTTCAAACAGCTGGCCGCCTGGGTGGAGGGAACCATGGCCACGGCGGGCCGTCAGCGCTGGCGTCCCGGCGGGTTGGAGGAACGATTCCGCGGTGTCCTGGTCCAGGTCGAGCTGCCGATCGGACCCGAGGAACTGGTTCGGCTGGCCGCCCGGGCGCTGACACCGAAACCGGCGCCGGTCGTGCAGCTCGCCCACCTGCACGGCAGCCGCGTCAGTGTCGTGGAGCAGACCGGGATCGTCGCGGAACTGCTGGCCGGGAAGGGACAGCTCACCTTCCGGTCCCTGGTCGCGGGTTGTGACCGGTTGACCACCGTGGTGCGATTCCTCGCGGTCCTCGAGCTGTTCCGCGCCGGACGGGTCAGTTTCGAACAGGCCGGTCCGCTCACGGAGCTCAGCATCCGCTGGTCGGGGGGAGAAACCACGGGAATCGTCGTGGACGAGTACGAGGCCGAGGAGGAGACGTGAGCATCGCCCGCGCCGTCGAGGCATTGCTGATCATGGCCACCGATCCCGTTCCCGCCGCCGATCTCGCGGCCCAGCTGGGGGTGCCGGAACGCGAGGTGGTGGCGGAACTGGAGCAGCTGGCCCGGTTCTACCGGGAAACCGAACGGGGTTTCGAGCTGCGCCGCGTCGCGGGGGGATGGCGCCTGGCGACCGCCCCGGATCTCGCCGAGGTGCTGGAGGCCGCGGTGGTCGCGGAAACCCGGGCCCGGCTCAGCCAGGCGGCCCTGGAAACCCTGGCGGTCATCGCCTACCTCCAGCCCGTGACCCGCGGCCGGGTCTCCGGGGTGCGGGGGGTAAGCGTCGACGGCGTTGTTCGAACCCTGCTGGCCCACGGCCTGATCGCCGAGGCGGGGGAGGAACCGAACGGGGCCATGACCTTCGCCACCACTCCGTTGTTCTTGCAGAAATTGGGGCTCGACTCCCTGGACGAGCTGCCGGACTTGGCGCCGCTGCTGCCCGACGCCGTAGCCTTGGAGGCCGAACTTCGCGCAGCATCGGGAATCGAGGAGCAACATGACTGAGCCGGAGGGCATCCGCCTGCAGAAGGTGCTGGCGGCGGCCGGGGTGGCGTCGCGCCGGGCCAGCGAGATCCTGATCTCCGAGGGGCGTGTGGAGGTCAACGGCAAGGTGGTCTCCGAGCAGGGGCGCCGGGTGGACCCGGAACGTGACACCATCCGGGTCGATGGAGCTCGCATCCCCCCGCCGCGCAGGCACCGCTACCTGGTGCTGAACAAGCCTCGCGGGGTGGTTTCCACCATGGATGACCCGGAGGGCAGGCGCACCCTGGTGGACTACCTGCCTCGCAAATCGGAACGGCTCTTCCACATCGGGCGTCTCGACACCGACACCGAGGGTTTGATCCTGTTGACCAACGACGGCGAGTTCGCCCATCGCCTCTCCCACCCCAGCTTCGAGGTTCCGAAGACCTACGTGGCGGAGGTCGCCGGTGTCGTGGATCAGCGGACCATCCAACGCCTGGAGAAGGGCCTGCGACTCGAGGACGGTCCCGTCAAACCCGATCGGGTCAAGCTGCTCTCGCGCGGTGAGTCGCGTTCGCTGCTGGCAATCACCCTCCACGAGGGTCGCAACCGCGTCGTCAGGCGCATGATGGATTCCGTGGGCCACCCGGTGGACCGGCTGGCCCGCACCGGCATCGGTCCCGTCCGGCTCGGGCAGCTCGCGATCGGGACCACCCGCGAGCTGACCCGCGAGGAGCTGGGGGCGCTGCTCGACCTGGTGGGCATGTGAAGGAGCGTGGCAACCGGTCTGGGGTAACATCTGCTGGGTGCGTTTGAGTGAAGTGATGACCCGAGCACGGACGGCCCTCGCCGCCGCCGCGCTGTCCGCTCTGGCCCTGGCGGCCTGCTCCGGCGATCCGACCACCGATCCCTCCGGAGGGAACACGGATGATGCGGCGACGACACCCGCCGCATCCCCGAGCGATTCATCCTCGTCCCCGGACCCGCTCCCCACGGGAAGCCTCACCCCCTCGGAGAACCTCGACGCCATCACCGTCTCCGACGCCGACGTTCCCGAGATCACGGTTCCCGCGCCGTGGGCCATCAGCAGCACCCAGACGAAGGTGCTGCGCGACAGCAGCAACGCCCAGGTCGTGAGCGCGAACTCCACGGTCACCGTCAACTACGTCGGTGTCAACGGGCGCACCGGGGCCGTGTTCGACAGCTCCTTCAAGCGAGGGAAGGAGGCCACCTTCTCGATGGGAGGGGTCATCGCAGGGTTCAAGAACGGCCTCACCGGACAGAAGGTCGGCTCCAGGGTGCTGATCGGCATGACCGGGGAGGATGGCTACGCCCAGGGCAACGCCCAGGCCGGCATCCAGGCGGGTGATTCCCTGGTGTTCGTCGTCGACATCATCTCCGCATCCTACGATGAGGCGACGGGTGAGGCCGTGACACCGGCCTCGGGGCTGCCCACGGTGACCATGACCGAAGGCAAACCGGAGCTGACGTTCCCGGAGGGTGGTGTCAATGCCGACCAGCTGGTGGTGCAGCCGCTGATCAAGGGCCCCGGCAAGGCGATCGAGGCCGAGTCCAACATCTCGGTGAAATACCGGGTCTGGGGGGCGAAATCCGGGAAACTGATCCTGGACGGTTGGCAGGGGGCCCAGACCGGCAAGCTCTCGACCCTCATCAACGGCTGGAAGACCGGCCTGCTGGGGCAGACCGCGGGATCGCGGGTGATGCTCGTCGTGCCATCCGCGGACTCGTACCCCAACGGCGAGCCCAGCAAGGGACTGGAGGCCGGTGAGGGCGTCGTCTACGTGATCGACATCCTGGACGTCAAGGCAGCGTCGTAGTAGAGCTGGCGAAGCCGTTCCCCGCCCAGGTGACGGGGGCGCAGAAGGCATCGGGAAGGGGCTCCGGCATCACGGCCAGGGCCCCTTCCGGCGTCTCGTGGCGTCCGAGCCCGAGCGAGTCCGTCAACTCGGCCACAACCTCGGGGATCCGCCATCCCAGAGCCAGCAGGTCGGCCAGGGCGACCGCCCCGTCGCGTTTCGCCAGGCGCCTCCCGGCGGGATTGGTGACCAGACCGATGTGTGCATAGCTTGGCGGCCGGCCACCCAGCAGGGTCGCGAGCCAGGCCTGGCGGGGGGCCGAACCGAGGAGATCGGCGCCCCGGGTTATCCGGGTCACCCCCTGGTACAGGTCGTCGACCACGGCCGCGAAGTTGTACGCGGGAACCCCGTCCCCCCGGACCAGCACGAAATCATCGACGACGCCGGTCACATCCCCCGCGAATCGATCGGCCACGGTGAACCGGGCGCCTTCGGCGCGGATGCGGATCGCGGCCGGACGCTGCTCCCTACGTCGCGTCCGTTCCACCGTGGAAAGTTGCGCGCAGGTTCCCGGATACGGGCGATGACCGTCGCCGTGCGGAGCGGACGCGGCCTGCTCGATCTCCCTGCGCGTGCAGAAACACTCGTAGGTGCGGTTCCGCAGCCGGGCAAGGGCGTCGCGATAGGCGTCCAACCGTTCGGACTGGGTCACCACCTCGCCGTCCCAGATCATTCCCAGCCTCCGGAGGTCGGCCAGCTGTCGGGCGGCGGCCCCACCGGCCGCCCTCACCCGGGCCGCGTCGAGGTCTTCGATGCGCAGCAGCCACTGCCCTTCTTCTCGTCGGGTCAGAAGCCATCCGGCGAGTGCGGTGCGCAGGTTCCCGAGGTGCAGATCGGAGGTCGGGGAGGGGGCGTAACGGTCGACGATCGGCATACCCCCCATTGTTGCGGGGCGAACTCCCCGGTACCCTCTAACCCACCAGGTCACCAGGGAGATGAGATGTCGGCAAGCAAATCGGAGCGGCTGCTGAACCTGCTGATCATGCTGCTCAGCACGCGGGACTGGGTGGGTCGGGACCGAATCCGGCAGGTCATCGAGGGGTATCGCGGATTGGACGACCGGAACTTCGACCGCACCTTTGAACGGGACAAGGCCGAGCTGCGAAACATCGGGGTCCCGGTGGAAACAGGAAGTCACGGTCCCGATGGGGGTGACCCCGGCTACCGGGTGGATCGTTCCGCATTCGAGCTGCCGCCCATCTCCTTCACCGCGGACGAGCTGGCCGCCCTGGGGGCCGCCGCTCGCGTGTGGCAGGACAGCGTCGCCGCGGAGGACACCCGCGTGGCGCTCGCAACGTTGCGGGCTGCCGGGGCCGATCCGGACGCCGCCAGGCTGTTGACCCTGCAACCGCAGCTCACATCGGTCGATGGGCTCGACGTGTGGTGGGAGGCGCTGCGGGATCGTCGCGAGGTGCGTTTCGGGTACCGCGACGAACCTCGAAGGCTTCAGCCGTGGCGGATCGTGCAGCGCCGCGGACACTGGTACGTGATCGGGTTCGACCTCGACCGCGCGGAGAGACGCCACTTCAAACTGTCACGGCTCACGGCACCGCCGCGGGCGGTGGGGGAGAGCGCTTCCTACGAACCGCCGGAGGACGTGGTCGTCGAGTTCACACCGTCGGAACAGAATCCGATCGCCCGGGTGGCTCTGCGCCCCGGGCATGGGCACGACCTGGTCCGCAACGGCCGACCGACCACGCCGCTGGATGGTGACCCGGAGGGATTCGAGGTCCACGAACTGCCGCTGACGCCAGTGCTCGTCGGCGAGATCTGTGCTCTGGGCGCGGATGCCATCGCCTTGGCGCCGGAGGAGCTGGTGGACGACGTGGTGGCTCGGCTCCGGGCGGTTGCGGGGAGGTCTGCCTGATGAGATCGACGGATCAGGTGAGGCGTCTCATCCAGTTGGTGCCCTATCTCACCCAGCACCCGGGAGTGACGGTGACCGAGGCCGCCCGCGACTTCCAGACAACTCCGGCAGTGATTCTGCGGGACCTGGAGGTGATCCAGTTCTGTGGGATGCCCGGAGGGTTGACCGACGATCTTTTCGACGTCGACATCGAGGGGGTCCGGGCCGACGGGGAGATCTACCTGTACAACTCCGACGTACTTGCCCGCCCCATGACGCTGACCGCTGTCCAAGCGGCGAGCCTCATGGTGGCCCTGGGGGCTCTCGTCGAGCTCGGATCCGATGCGGCCGCCAGCGCCAGGGTAAAACTCAGCGAAGCATGCGGACAGGCAGGAACCGGGATCGAGGTCACCCTGACCGCGGGGGACGAGGAGATCCGCCGCGTCCTGGCCCGGGCCTGCGAGGAGCGCCGGGTGGTGCGGATCGAGCACGAGGGAACCGGGGGACGGGCCGTCGTGGAGGTGGAACCCGCCCGCCTGAGGGTGGTGGACGGCACCACCTATCTCGACGCGTGGTCCCGGCTTCGGGACGCCTGGCGCAGTTTCCGCATGGACCGGATCCGTGCCGTCGTGATGCTTGACGAGACATCCCCGCAGCGGGAGGGCCTGGAGGAGGCCACGGGGTCTTGGTTCGCAGATTCCGAACGCAGGGTGGAGCTTTCCCTCCGGCCCGGTGCCGCCTGGGTGCCCGAGTACTACCCGACCCATTCGGTTGAGTCGGACGTGACCGGTCTGAAGGTGGTGCTTCCCGTTGGCAGCCGCGATTGGCTGGTCTCGTTGCTGCTGCGGCTCGGGGAGGACGTCGTGATCGTCAGCGACGGTGAGGCCGTGACGGAGGCCGCGGCACGAGCCCGGGAGGCCTTGCGCGCATATGAATCTTCGAAAGGCTGACTGAACCTGGACGCGGCGTCGGGTACGATCTCGTGGTGTGATCTGGGCAATCGTTCTCGGCTGCTTGGCGGCAGCCGGAGTGGTGGTCCTGGTGGTGATGGCCATCGGGACACGGAACAAAATTGACGACGTTCTGGTGGAGATGCGCATGCTGGAGGAACGTCGCGATGAGCTGAAGGAGCTCACAGCAGGTGTTCAGCTGCCCCACAGGCATCACGAGTAAGCTTCACAGAAACGAACGAATCCGGAACGAGGTAACTGCACTATGGCAAGCATCGGGCCCATGGAACTGTTGATCATCCTGGGTATTGCCCTGCTACTGTTCGGCGGTTCACGCCTGGCAGGACTCGGTAAGGGAGTCGGGCGCTCCATCCGGGAGTTCAAGGAGGAGGTCAAGTCCGCCGACTCCAAGGACCAGGACAAGAGCTCCGAACCCGAGGTGGTGGAGGCGGAGATCGTCGATGACAAGGCCGCTGAACTCGAACGCCGCCAGCGCGAGCTGGAGGCCCGCGAGCAGGCCCTCAAGGAAGCCGAGTTGAAGGCCCGGGAGGCGGCGCTCAACGCCCGTGAAGCCGAGACCGGGAACTGATCACATTGAGTCCCGACGCCAGCAGTGCTGAGGCGAGACCGCGTCGGTCCAGCTGGTTTCGCCCACCCAAGAAGGAGTCCCCGGACGGCAGCATGTCGTTGGGGGATCACCTCCGGGAGATCCGGTACCGCATCACGGTCTCGGTACTGGCGCTGGTCCTGGCTGCCGTCGGTTGTGCCTTCTTCTACCAGCCGCTGGTGCTGTTCATCATGGAGCCCTACAACGTCGCCAGGACGGACGTGAAGGCAGCCAATCCCGAGGCCAACCTCCAGCTCGCCAACACCGGCGTGACCGGACCTTTCACCCTCGGCGTGGTGATCCTGATCGTCTGCGGGCTGATCATCACCATCCCCGTGTGGCTCTATCAGATCTGGGCTTTCGTCGCCCCCGGCCTGCTCGCCAAGGAGAAGAAGTACGTGCTGTACTTCATGGCAGCGGGAATCCCGCTGTTCCTGGCGGGCTGTGCCATGGGCTACTGGGTGTGGCCCAAGGGCATCGCGGTCATGCTGAGCTTCACGCCGCAGGACCTGGGGATCATGAACTACCAGGACATGGCGGAGTTCGTGACCCTGGAGCTGAAGATCATCCTCATCTTCGGGGCGTCTTTCCTGCTGCCCGTGATCGTGGTGGCCCTCAACCTGTTCAACGTGGTGCGCGGACACCAACTCAAGAAGTGGCGCAAGGGCGTGTTCTTCGGGTCCTTCGTGCTGGCCGCGATCGCCACACCATCCACCGATCCGTTCACCATGCTCTGCATGGCCATCCCCATGACCCTGTTGTTCTACCTCTCAGAACTGATCTGCCGTGGCCTCGACAAGCGCAAGGGGGTCGTCGCTGCGGAGGAGGAAGAGTTCAACATAGACGTGGATGACGGCAAGTGAATCAGCTGGCGAAGCCCCGCCTGCTGACCTTGGTTGTCAACGAGCGCTCGGGCGGGGGGCGCGCGGGTCGCATTCTTCCGAAGGTGGCGCGCAGGCTCCGTGAGCAGGTTCCCACCGCGGAACTGCACATCATTTCCTCCAGTTCGTGGACCGAGGCCGAGAAGCTGACCCGCGCCGCGGCCCTGGAGGCTCGACCGGGTGATGCGCTGCTGGTGATGGGGGGCGACGGCATGGCCCATCTCGGGCTCAACGCCGCAGCGGGCACCGAGGCGACCCTCGGGCTGATCCCCGCCGGCACCGGCAATGACTTCGCGCGCGGCGTCGGCGTGCCCCGCACAGTGGATGAGGCCGTCGGGGTGATCGTCGCGGGCCGGATCCGCACCGTCGACCTGGCCCACATCTCCAACGACACCTTTCCCCGGCGTTACGTCGGAGCGGTGGTCTCCACCGGCTACGACGCCCGGGTGAACCGCTCCACCAACCACATCAGGCTCCGGCTGGGGGCTCTCAGCTACGGCTACATAGCCATGCGGGAGCTGGCCTCCTTCTCCCCGCTGCACTACGACATGATCATCGACGGGGTGCGACGCCGCCAGGAGGCGATGCTGGTCGCTGTCTCCAACACGGGAATCTTCGGTGGCGGCATGCGCATCGCCCCCGATGCCGATCCTGCTGATGGCTTCCTCGACGTCACCGTGGTCGGCCCGGTTTCGCGAACCACCCTGCTCAGGCTGCTGCCGTCCATGTACTCCGGGGCCTTTGTCAAACACCCCTGTGTGGAACAGTTCCGGGCGCGCAGCATCGAACTGGCGGGGGAGGGATTGTTCGTGATGGGCGACGGTGAGGAGCTGGGCGAGGTACCCGTGCGCGTCGAGTGCGTGCCGGGTGTGCTCAAGGTCTTCGTCGCCTGAGGCGCCCTGCTACCTTGGGGCGGTGACCGATCAGGTGCAGCGCTTCGCCGCGCTCTACTCCTTTCCGCTCGACGACTACCAGATCGCCGGCTGCGAGACCCTGGCCTCGGGATCGGGCGTGCTGGTCGCCGCACCCACCGGGGCCGGCAAGACGGTGGTGGGCGAGTTCGCCGTGTGGCTGGCCCTGGAGACCGGCACACGATGCTTCTACACCACCCCGATCAAGGCGCTGAGCAACCAGAAGTACCACGACCTCGTGGCGCGGCACGGCGCGGACCGGGTGGGGTTGCTGACGGGTGATTCCTCGGTCAACGGCGACGCCCAGGTGGTGGTGATGACCACCGAGGTGCTGCGCAACATGATCTACGCCTCCTCGACGGGGCTGAACAACCTGGGCCACGTCGTCATGGACGAGGTGCACTACCTGGCCGACCGGTTCCGCGGTGCCGTGTGGGAGGAGGTCATCCTCGGGCTGGCTCCCCGGGTGCAGATCACGGCGCTGTCGGCGACCGTCAGCAACGTGGAGGACTTCGGCGACTGGCTGCGCACCGTGCGGGGGAGTTTCGAGGTGGTGGTCTCCGAGAGACGTCCCGTCCCCCTCTACCAGCAGGTGCTGGTGGGAACGAAACTGGTGGACCTGTTCGAGGGTGTCGCCCCGACCGCCAGGGAACTGCCCGGCGAGCGGGCGGCGAAGGTGAACCGGGAGCTGCTGAAGGTCTCCCGCGCCGAGGCCACCCGGGTGCGCGACGACTCCCGGCGGCCCCGCGGGCGTTCCGGCCGGGGGAAGAGACCCCGGGGTTCCGGTTCCTTCGGTGGTGACGTCCATCCGCGGTTCGCGGGGCGCCGCACCTCGCGGGCCGAGGTGGCGCGGGTCCTGGAGAGGGCCCGGCTGCTGCCCGCGATCTGGTTCATCTTCAGCCGCGCCGGGTGCGATGCCGCCGTCGAGCAGCTGCTCACCGCCGGGGTGAACCTGACCACCCGCGATGAGGCCGCCCTGCTGGGGGAGATCGCCGACCGGCACGTCAGTGGATTGTCGGTCACCGACCTGGACGCGCTCGGCTACGAGGACTTCCGGGGCGCCCTCTGCGCGGGGATCGCCGCCCATCACGCCGGGCAGCTGCCCGCTTTCAAGGCGATCGTGGAGGAGGGATTCGCCACCGGGGCCTGCAAACTGGTCTTCGCCACCGAAACCCTGGCGCTCGGCATCAACATGCCCGCCCGGACCGTCGTGCTGGAGAAACTGGTCAAGTACAACGGCGAGGCCGTGGTGGACATCACCCCGGGGGAGTACACCCAGCTCACCGGGCGGGCAGGCAGGCGCGGCATCGACATCGAGGGACACGCCGTCGTGCAGTGGCAGCCCGGCATGGATCCGCGAACCGTCGCGGGTCTGGCGTCGAGGCGCACCTATCCGCTGCGTTCCTCCTTCGCGCCGAGCTACAACATGGCCGTCAACCTGACCGCGTCGCTGGGCCGGGAGCGGGCACGGGAGGTGCTGAACCAGTCGTTCGCGCAGTTCACCATCGACAAGACCGTGGTCAAGGCCAGCCGCGCGGACCGCGACCGCCGCCGCGAAATCGCCGCCAGCCGCGCCGAGGCCGAGTGCCACCTGGGGGATTTCATGGAATACGCGACCCTGAGGGAGGAGATCTCCCAGCTTGAGGGCACCTCTGCGGCCGCCCGCCGGGCCCGGCGCGCCGACGACATCGCCGAGGCCATCTCGAAACTCATGCCCGGGGACGTGATCTGGGTGCCCAGGCAGGGTTGGTGCGTGGCCCTGGCCATCGGTCAGAAACAGAGCCGCGACGCCGTGCCGTGGGTGCAGGCCATCGCAGCCGATCACACCGTCCTGCGGCTGCGACCCCACGACCTGCCCGGCGCTCCCGCCCCCGTCGCCCGGGTGAGGGTGCCCCGGCGTTTCTCCGTGCAGGACCGCAGGGCGCGCCGGGAGCTCCTGGCGGGGCTGTCGGCAAAACTGGAATCCGTCGACCCCGAAACTCCGGTCTTCGAGCCGACCCCGACCGACGAGGAACAGGCGAAGCGGATCGCGGAGTTGAGGCGCAGAATGAAACGGCACCCCTGCCACGGCTGCGAGGAACGTGAACTGCACGCCGTCGCAGCCGCACGCGCCATCCGCCTCGAACGGGAGGCCACACGTAGAGAGGCCGAGCTGACGGGACGCGCGAACTCCCTGGCCGTGCAGTTCGACCGGGTCTGCGGGGTGCTCTCCGACCTCGGCTACCTGCACGGGGACGAACTGAGCGACGCGGGGCGGATGCTGCGCCGCATCTACAACGAACTGGACCTCGTCGCCGCCGAGTGCATCCGCCGCGACGTGTTCGCGGACCTGGACGGGCCACAGCTGGCCGCCGTGCTGTCGTCGCTGCTCTACGAGTCGCGCCCGGGCCGCGACCAGCGGCACCCGCGGATGCCGGACGCCGCCAGCGAGGCGGCGCAGTCCGCGCTGCGGACGGTGTGGCGTGAGGTCGGGGCGCTGGAACGCAACCACCGCCGCGACCGGGGACGCGAACCCGACATCGGTTTCGCGGAGGCGGCGTGGCGCTGGGCCAGCGGCCAGGAACTCGCGAAGGTGCTGCGCATCAGCGGCCTGCCCGCCGGTGATTTCGTGCGCTGGGTGCGGCAGGTCGTCGACCTGGCCGGCCAGATCGCGACGGCCGCCGGTCCCGGGGACCTGCGCCGCACCTGCCGGGAGGCGATCGCCGCGATGCGCCGCGGGGTCGTCGAGACCGATATCGAGGAGGACTGATGGGAGTCGCGTTGCGCGTGATCCCCTGCCTGGACGTTCACGACGGGCGGGTGGTCAAGGGGGTCAATTTCCGTGATCTCAAGGACGCCGGGGATCCGGTGGAGCTGGCCGCCCGCTACGGGGCGGAGGGGGCGGATGAGTTGACCTTCCTGGACATCTCCGCGTCCGCGCAGGGCCGGGAAACCACCCGGGAGATGGTGACCCGGTGCGCGGAGACCGTGTTCATCCCTCTCACCGTGGGAGGTGGGGTGCGGTCGGTGGCCGACGTGGATGCGCTGCTGCGCTGCGGGGCCGACAAGGCGGGCATCAACACAGGGGCGCTCGCCGATCCGGGGGTGATCGACGAGATCGCGGCGCGTTTCGGCAACCAGGTGCTGGTGCTGTCCCTGGACGCCCGGCGCGCGGACTGGGCGCCCTCCGGGTTCGAGGTCACCACGCACGGTGGTCGCAGGCCGGCGGGCCGGGATGCCGTCGAATGGGTGAAGGAAGCAGTGGATCGGGGTGCCGGGGAGGTGCTGCTCAACTCCATGGACGCCGACGGCACCACCGACGGTTTCGACATCGGGATGATCCGGGCGGTCCGCGCGGTCGTGGACGTGCCGCTGATCGCCTCCGGTGGGGCGGGAACCGCGACCCACTTCGTCGAGGCCGCCCGCGCCGGCGCGGACGCGGTGCTGGCGGCAAGTGTCTTCCACTACGGGAGGCTCACTATTGTTGGGGTCAAGCAGGAGCTGGCCCGGGCCGGCTTCGAGGTACGAGGAGTCTGAAGACCATGAGCGATTGCCTGTTCTGCCGGATCATCGAGGGCGAGATCCCCTCGAAGTTCGTCTACGAGGACGAAACCGCCGTCGCCTTCCTGGACATCCACCCGTGGCAGCAGGGACACACCCTGGTGGTTCCGCGCCGCCATGTGGCCGACGCGCTGGAGGACCCAACAGCACTGGCAGAGATCACCCCCGCCATCGGGGCGGTCGGCAACCTGTTGAAGAAGAAGCTGGGCGCCAGCGCCTGCAACATCCTCAGCAACGCCGGCGCCGACTCTGGACAGGAGATCTTCCACCTCCACGTCCACGTCCTGCCCCGCTACGCGGACAACCCGGGCATCTCCAACATGCGCGGACCGATCAGCGACGACCTGGACCAGGTGTACTCCCGCATCACCGCGGATCGGTGAGGGAGCCACGCGGCGCGCCGGCCGTTCGCCCGGCAACCGACCGTGCTCACACCCGCCGCATGACCGCCACCACCTTGCCCATGATGCGGGCGCCGGTGCCGTCGATGGGGGAGTAGGCGGGGTTGTGGGGCATCAACCAGGCCTTGCCGCCCCTGCGGCTCAGGGTCTTCACCGTGGCCTCGTCGTCGAGCAGCGCGGCGACGATGTCGCCGTTGTCGGCATCGGGCTGCTGCCGCACCACCACCCAGTCGCCGTCGCAGATGGCGGCGTCATTCATGGAATCCCCGCGCACCTCCAGCATGAAGAACGTGCCATTCCCGACCAGCTGCCTGGGCAGGGAGAAGACGTCCTCCACCTGCTCCTGGGCGAGGATGGGTCCGCCCGCCGCGATCCTGCCCAGCAAGGGCGTCTCGACGGCCTCGGGACGTGAGGAATGGGTCTG
Organism: Propionibacteriaceae bacterium; assembly: GCA_905372155.1. Lineage (GTDB taxonomy): Bacteria > Actinomycetota > Actinomycetes > Propionibacteriales > Propionibacteriaceae > Arachnia. The sequence goes on along the minus strand of CAJPNZ010000016.1, from coordinate 16,858 downwards.
TTCGGGGTCGGGCAGCTCTGGTGCCGGTGCCTCAGGGGCGACGGTGTCCGGCAGGGTCATCACCATGGCCCGCGGCCGGTTCGGGTCGCGACGGATGAACCCGGCCTTCTCCAACACCTTCAGCTGGTAGGCGACCGAGGACGTCGAGGCGAGACCGGCGCGTTGGGCCAGCTCGCGCATGCTCGGGGGGTAACCGTTGGCCTCCACCGCGTCCTGGATCAGTTTCAGCAGCAGCTGCTGGCGGGGAGTGAGATCACCGGTCCCATCCGAGGTGGATGAGAGCTCGGATATGCGCGCCACGTCGGCGGCCGCCCGTGCCTTGCTGGGACGCCCGGCGCGCGAAGTCTTGCGTGTGGGAAGCCGGATGATCGTGGCCTCCGCGGTTTCCTCGTGGGTCTCGTCTGCCATGACGCCATCCTACCCCAGAATACGAACACCTGTTCGAGGATGGCGGTGTGGAGCGAAAATGTCGGCGCCGGCGTGTTGACTCCTTCCGTGGCGCAATGGGAATCGAAAAGGTGTTTGAAACCGCCTGCGGTTTCCTGTAGCGTTTCGAACATAAGTTCGATGTGCCGCGGGTGGCGGTCATCGTGGCAACAGGAGGAAGCATGAGCATCGAAGCCGCAGGGATGACCACCGTCGCCCGCTCCGGCAGGAGGCGCCGCGCGGGTGGCCCCGCCGGTCGTCCCGCCCAGCCCGCGCCTCGTGTCCGCTCGTCCCGGGTCCCGGCCGCGTGCGGTCCCGTCGGGGGTGCCTCCTGTGTGGTTGTACGCCCCGGTTCCCGTTTCATGCGGCGCCTCAAGTCGGTGGCCTTCGCCGCTCTGGTGGTGCTCTCCTTCGTCGTCGCGGCGCCGGGAATCGCCTCCCTCAATCAGCCCGATCCGACCCCGACGCCCACCGCGGGGGATCCCGCCTGGGTGCACGTCACGGGTCGCTGAGAGGTCTCTGGTGAGTTTTGCGACACGCGTGGCGTGACATTTGACGATGCGGAGACGTCGGCATAGAGTCCACATCTAGTAGTTGCAACCCCGCTTTTTCTCAACACGTTGTATTTGTCGAGTGTTGAAGGGGCTTAAGGGGAGCAGCGTCGCAAGCCGCGCCCCAGGGGACGGGGCCACGTGAAAGGACTCTGCCGTGTTCTGTCCGTTCTGCCGTCACGCAGACACCAAGGTGTCTGACTCGCGTGCGACGGACGACGGCCTGGCCATCCGCCGACGCCGGGTGTGCTGCTCCTGCCAGCGGAAGTTCACCACCGTGGAGCAGATCCAGCTCTACGTCCTGAAACGCTCCGGGGTGGTGGAGGCGTTCAGCCGGGAGAAGGTGATCCGGGGGGTCGCCAAGGCCTGCCAGAACCGCCCGGTCACCGCGGCCCAGCTCGCCGCTCTCGGTCAGCGCGTCGAGGAGGATCTGCGTTCCATCGGGCAGGCCGAGCTGACCAGCGAGGACATCGGTATCGCGATCCTCGGTCCCCTGGCGGAGCTCGACCCCGTGGCCTACCTGAGGTTCGCCTCGGTCTACAAGAATTTCGATTCTGTTGACGATTTCATCGACGAGGTCGACTCCATGAAACGCCGCCATCCGGCCGGTGACGCGCTGCTGCCCGAACTCGTCAGGGGTCCGCGGCGCAGACGCCGCCGCGAGACCGACTCACAGGAACCCCTGATCGGCTGACCCGATCAATCTCCGCCATTCTCGTAGTGAGGAAGAAATGACCACCACTGTGACCAAATCCGCCAACAACCGGGGACGCCCCGGTGAACAGCCCGTCCTCGGGGTGGGTCTCACCATCGAGAGGGTGTTCTCCACCGAGGGTGTGCACCCCTACGACGAGGTCACCTGGCAGTCGCGCGACGTGGTCCAGACCAACTGGAAGACCGGCGAGGTGGTCTTCGAGCAGCGCGGCGTGGAGTTCCCCGATTTCTGGAGCGTGAACGCCTCCACCATCGTGACGAACAAGTACTTCCGGGGGGCCCTCGGCACTCCGCGGCGCGAAGCCAGCCTCAAGACCCTCATCGACCGCGTCGTCAGGCGGTACGTCAGGGCCGGGCGGGACAACGGCTACTTCGCCACCGACCGGGACGCCGAGATCTTCGGGGAGGAGCTGACCTGGCTGCTGCTGCACCAGTACTTCTCCTTCAACTCGCCGGTGTGGTTCAACGTCGGCACCCACTCGCCGCAGCAGGTCTCCGCCTGCTTCATCCTCAGCGTCGACGACTCCATGGAGTCCATCCTCAACTGGTACAAGGAGGAGGGAATCATCTTCAAGGGCGGCTCCGGGGCCGGCCTGAACCTCTCCCGCATCCGTTCCTCCAAGGAGCTGCTCAGCTCCGGCGGCACCGCATCCGGACCCGTGTCCTTCATGCGCGGAGCCGACGCCTCGGCCGGAACCATCAAGTCCGGCGGCGCCACCCGACGCGCCGCGAAGATGGTGGTCCTGGACGTCGACCACCCGGACATCGAGGAGTTCGTCGAGACCAAGGCCCGCGAGGAGGACAAGATCCGGGCGCTGCGCGACGCCGGCTTCGACATGGACCTCGGCGGCAGGGACATCACCTCCGTGCAGTACCAGAACGCCAACAACTCGGTGCGGGTCACCGACGAGTTCATGTCCGCGGTCGAGGCGGGCACCGAGTTCGGGCTGCGCGCCCGCACCACCGGCGAGGTCATCGAGAAGGTCGACGCCCGGGAACTGTTCCACAAGATCGCCAAGGCGGCCTGGGAGTGCGCCGACCCCGGTGTCCAGTACCACGACATCATCAACGCCTGGCACACCACCCCGGAATCCGGGCCCATCACCGCGTCCAACCCGTGCTCCGAGTACATGAGCCTGGACAACAGCTCCTGCAACCTGGCCAGCCTCAACCTGCTCAAATTCCTGGGGGAGGATGGGGTCTTCAACGCGGAAACCTTCGTGCGCGCCGTCGAGCTGGTCATCACCGCGATGGACATCTCCATCTGTTTCGCGGACTTCCCGACCGAACCGATCGGCGAGACCACCCGCAACTTCCGGCAGCTCGGGATCGGGTATGCCAACCTCGGGGCGCTGCTGATGGCCATGGGCAAGGGCTACGACACCGACGGGGGGCGTTCCACCGCGGCCGCCATCACCTCCATCATGACCGCCGCCTCCTACCGCCGCTCCGCGGAGCTGGCCGGGATCGTCGGGCCCTACGAGGGCTACGCCCGCAACGCCGAGGCCCACAAGAAGGTGATGCGCAAGCATCGCGCCGCCAACGATTCCGCGCTCGTCATGCCCGCCGATGAGGGTCTCCACGCGGTGGCCACCCGGGAATGGGAGCAGGTGGTCTCGATCGGCGATGCGAACGGCTACCGCAACGCCCAGGCCTCCGTGCTCGCCCCCACCGGAACCATCGGTTTCATGATGGACTGCGACACCACCGGCGTCGAACCCGACTTCTCCTTGGTGAAGTTCAAGAAACTCGTCGGCGGCGGTTCCATGCAGATCGTCAACCAGACCATCCCGCGGGCACTGGCCAAGCTCGGCTACGACGATGAGCAGGCCCGTAGGATCGTCGATTTCATCTCCGAGAACGGGCACGTGATCGGCGCGCCGGGGCTCGCCCGGGAGCACTACGAGGTCTTCGACACCGCCATGGGGCAGCGGGCCATCGCCCCGATGGGGCACGTCCGGATGATGGCGGCGGTGCAGCCCTTCCTGTCCGGTGCCATCTCGAAGACCGTGAACCTGCCGGAGTCCGCCACCGTCGAGGACATCGCGGACGTCTACCGGCAGGGCTGGAAGCTGGGCCTCAAGGCGCTCGCCGTCTACCGGGACAACTGCAAGGTCGGCCAGCCGCTCTCCGACGGCAAGAAGACCGAGGACAAGGAGAACGTCAAGGTCGTCGAGAAGGTGGTGGAGAAGGTCGTCTACCGGCCCAAGAGGGAGCGCCTGCCGAAGTCGCGGCAGGGCCGCACCACCAGCTTCTCCGTCAGCGGGGCCGAGGGCTACATCACCTCCGGCGCGTACGAGGACGGGCGGCTCGGTGAGGTGTTCCTGAAACTCGGCAAGCAGGGCTCCACCCTGGCCGGTGTGATGGACGCCTTCTCCATCGCGGTGTCCATCGGCCTGCAGTACGGGGTGCCGCTCGAGAGTTTCGTGCAGAAGTTCACCAACCTGAAGTTCGAGCCCGCGGGCATGACCGACGACCCGGACATCCGCATCGCGCAGTCGTTCATGGATTACATCTTCCGCCGCCTCGCGCTGGACTACCTCTCCTTCGACGACCGCGCCGATCTGGGGATCTACACCGCCGCCGAGCGCGCCCGCTACGTCGAGACCGGTTCCTACCTCTCGGAGGAGGAAGAGGCCGAGATGCCCGAGGCGGAGAGCCTGCGCAACGACGCCTACGACGACTTCAACGTCGACGGCGCCCGGCAGCCCTCCCTGATCGACGCCCACACCACGGCCGAGCTGATGGAGTCGATGACCGGGCGGGCGGTGGACGCCCCGCTGTGCATGACCTGCGGCACCAAGATGCGCCCCAGCGGATCCTGCTACGTCTGTGAGGGCTGCGGTTCCACCAGCGGCTGCAGCTGACCCAACGGCGAGCGGTGGGGTACGGGCGCTGCCCGTACCCCACGATGCTCTGATCCTCCCGGAGTAGGGGGTCAGTGCACTCCAGGGCCAGCCCCGCAATGGTGAGCGGCGTGAACGATGGTGGCGATGTGGTGACCAGGATCAGCTGAGATTTGGTGAGTGCCGCTGCGGGGATGACCCTCTTAGTGGCTTGTTGCGCCGAGAGGCATGTTGCCCCACGTCCGGGGCGTCGCGTGAACTGAGTGGTTTGTCAGATTATCGAGCCGGAGCGCCACGGGGGTAGAGTAGTCGTACTGCTGGTACTACTATGGTGGTATGGGGCAGGTGAAGTTGAGCGTGAGTCTGTCGCCGAGCGAGGTCGCCGTGCTCGACAAGTACGCACAGTCTGCGGGTTTGAAGTCACGATCGGCGGCGATCCAACAGGCCATCAAGCTGCTGGGCGATCCCGACCTGGAGGATGCCTACACCGCTGCCTGGCAGGAGTGGGAGGACGCCGGAGAGGCCGAGGCCTGGGCGGTCACCGTCGCCGACGGGGTGAAGTAGTGCTCCGCGGCGAGATCCGGCTGGTCGATCTGGAGCCCGCACGGGCGGGGGAGGCAGACAAGCGTCGTCCGGCGATCATCGTCAGCAACGACCGCGCCAACACCGTCGCCGCTCGACTCGGGCGAGGCGTGGTCACGGTCGTCCCCGTCACCAGTAATACCGCGCGGGTCTTTCCGTTTCAGGTGCTTCTCACCGCGGATGAGGTCGGTATCCGCTCGGATTCCAAGGCCCAGGCCGAACAGGTCCGAGCGGTGTCAGTCGACCGCATCGGCCCGGTGATCGGGCGCCTTCCCGCCCGCCTGGTCGCCCAACTGGATGAGGCGCTCCGGCTGCACCTTCAGCTCTGAATCCCCGTCCCTTGCGATGTCGACGAGCTTGGGGATGGCATCCCGACTGTGGCTGATCGTCTGTTTCGTGAAGTGCTGTCCCCGACGCGGGCACACGGGTGTTGCGTGAGCTTTTCGGGTTTCCGGCGCTGAGGGTGCTGGGAAGCCGGGTGCACTCGGCTCAGGCGGAGCGGACGGTGAAGCAGATGCCACTGGGGGAGGCGAAGTTGAAGCTCTCGAACGGCACATCGATGATGTCGCTCACGGTCGTACTACGGCAGCTGATGCGTGCGTGGAAAGCCACCAGCTTGTTGTGCGCTAGGCCCTGAGCGCGGACTTGCTGGACGGCGGCGAAGACATGTCGTGTCGCGTGGCTTGACGCGGCTCAAGCTGGGCGTTAGTCACTCGGAAAGTGAATGGTTGTCGGTCACATTCGAACGATGCTTTGCTTTTCCTGCTTCGGGTGACCTCTTCCGCAGTGTACACCGGTGCTGCGGCCGGGAGCCTCTCACTTTCTTGTCGGGGTCAAGTCGATGATGACCGTGACGTACTTGTCGCCGGTTCGGGTGCCTCACCAGACCCGCTCACACGGCCGGCACCGGTAGTGGGGGCCACCACCTCCAAAACCGTTGGCTTCCACCCGAACGGCACATGTGTTAACCGGCGCAGTACCGCATCATGCCGGAGTCCCGCCTTGGCGCAGGCCGGACACCGCGACGGCGGTGTCGTGGGGTGGCAGCGCAGCACGGTGTGGTCGGGTTCGATCTGCTGACCGGTCACGGTCAACCCGAGCCGGTCCAAACGGCAGAACGTGTCGAGGCAGGGTGGGGTAACGTTTCACGCAAGGACCCTCGGGTTTCAGATTCGGCTTCAACACCCTCATCCTGACAGCCCGAGGGCTCCACACACCCCCAGAGCCACCAACTCCAGGGCCCCTCATCCACTCACTTCTGCGAAGAGCCCATAAACAGACCCGACCTAACAACGGGCCGCCTGGTGGCTTGCGGTGCGGCGCGGAAGGATCTGTATCGGTCTCAGTCAGTCAGATCGGGCAGGTCGTAACTGGAATCTAGGGGGTTCTTCTGCTGATCCAGCTTGTGCTTGACGCGGTTCTCCTCCCGGTTCTTGAACCACGTCGTGATCGGTGAGATTTCGTCCTCTCCGGTGGTGTGGTCCGCGTTGGGATACTGGACTGGCTTACCGTCACTCCATCCGTAGGAGGAACGGACGAAGGCGCGCACGGCGAGCCAGGACTCGAAGCCCTCAGGCAATGCATTGAGCAGAGACGTCAACCGTTCAGTGCTGGACGCCTCGATCTCCTGAAGTCGCTCAAGGCCAAGGCAGCCCGTCAGGTCGCGATACATCCCAGCGAGTTTGTGGCCGTCGTGTACGACGACGTTGGTTGCCCGGATTTCTACCATTCCCAGGCCGAGGGATTTACCGAAGCCGAGACGGTGGAAGCCAATGGAGGGATTGTCGCCGTCGGTCGGTTTTTCACTGCGGGGTACCAGTCTTTCCGGAGTGAGCAGCCACACGAGTACGGCTAGTTCCTCCGCCGTCAGCCCCTCGAAGTTGATCGTCGTGGTGAAAGTTGCTCCTGGGGCAAGGTAGGATCCGATGACGGTCTGACTCGAGCCGGGTGCCCCGGTGAGTGTCTCGACGCCTGGAACGGAATCGAGCTGCTGGCCGATGCGCAGGCGGTGGGACGGATAGACCTTCCGGATGAGGAGCTGGCCCGACCTGTACGTCTCGTCACGGGTTGTCTCCTCCGATAGAGGGCCGCCGTCAGCCTTGCGCAGATAGGGAAAGCCCGTCGACGGCTTGGGACTCGCCAAGGACAGAAGGCGCCAGCCCGTGTTTCCGTCCCCGGAGAGCCTGAGCCAAGCGGCGCCTTCTGGCTGTTTCGCGGGTCTGATGGGATGGATCGTGACGCGACCATGATTTGCTGCCACCTGGTTCTGGGCATCCTCTTTCCTGTCAGCGATGAAGCCCCACATGCGGTCGGCGGGGGAGGCTTGGGAATACTCCTGAGCAGGGACGATGTTGCCGGCCTCAGCCAGTTCCGCAGGTGTACACGCCTCGCTGCTGACGCGCCTTCCCACCTGGGACAGGGACAACTCGGTGACAGTGCCCTTCGTGTTGTCGATTGAGGCGAAGAGGGGGAGCCCGGGCTCGTTGGAGGCTAGCGCCCTCACGTACCGCTCGATCGCCTCACGGTCGGCCGAGGGACCCGGCCCACCGTTCTCCCCGTCGAGGATCGAGTGGATGAGCCAGGTGTTTGGAGAGTCCGAGCGGCGGGTCTTGGTCTCCTTCTGTGCGCCGGCGCTGCGACGGTGCGCTTCCTGGCGTTTGAGGGTGCGGATGTTCTCCAGGTAACTGTGGATGACCTCGACGAGGTTCGTGAGTACTTGGGCTGAAATATCCCGGTACGTCCTGTTCTTTTTCGTGTCGAAGAAGACGAACTCGTTGTACTTGGTGTCAATGAGAGGGTCGGAGCCCTCCGGGGTGAGGCGGACGACGTAGCCGGTATATGGGGAGTCCTTGGGGCCGTGACTCTTGCTGTGGCCGACGGTCCCGCAGAAGCGCTCGCCCTTGACTGAGGAGACGATCAATCGCTTGGTTTTGTAGAAGTCCTCCTCCTGGGCGGTGAAGGTGACTTGTGAGCCGTGTGGCGTCGCGTCCCGAAGCTGTGACAGGCGCTCCCGTACAAGCTGCGGACCTTTCTTGTTGTGGTATTTTCGCTTCCTTTTCTTGGTGGCTCCGGAGTACATCAGCTGACCTGATTTGTCATACAGGGCTGTACGGGACTTCTCGGAGTCAGGAAGGACGGCTGCACACAGGCACGGAAGGCTATTCCACTCGCCGTTCTCGGGTCTCCGATTCCTCCCGAGCATGATTCGTGCCCGAAGACCAGTTCCCCCGGAAGTCTTTCGATCCGCGACGAGGAACACGGGATAGAGAATCGCCGCTTCCTGAGATGTGCGGCGGTGTGTGAGCACGTGGTCGTTGCCTGAGAAGACGCGCATGCGGGATGCGGTGACCGCCTCGTAGGCGGACGACAGCACACCCTTGAGGGTGGTTGCGGGAATGGTCGCATCCTCCCAGTCCATGGCGCCACTCACAGCTCCGCTGCGTGAGGAGACGACGACCTGCCCTTTCGCGGTGCGTTGGCCGGGAACGGTCGGGGACGCGACCTTGATGGACACGTGCAGTTCGCCCGAGAGGCCGTTCGGCAGGAGGTGATCATGCCTGACGGGCGGGTAGTCCCCGCCGAGGCCATTCTTTCCGTTCTTCCGGTGTTTCCTCGTGGTGGGGACACCGCTGTACGCATGGTGCCAGGCAGTCATCATTGTCTCCGCCGGGGACGGTTTCCGCCTCGTGGGTTTCTTGTCGGACCCTTCGGCCTCCGGGTGACGACAATGGGTTCGCCTGAGTCTGAACCGAACATGTCACGTGGGGCGACACCCTTGCCGGGACGGGGCTCGCCCGTTGTTCCGTTTGTCTGGTTGTTCTCCTTGTTTTCGTTCAGACTCATGTGCCTGACCTTCGTGTCGTCGGCGTATCCATAGGCCGCACGCTGCATTGCCTGGACCCAGGGGAGCTCCGTGATGACGGAAGGCATCTTGGTGTCGAAGACGGCTTCACTCGGGTCTGTGGTCGCGCTGCCCGCCCCCATGCAGCCTCGCAGCGATGCGTAGTCCTGCGCGAGACTGCCGTCCTGTTGAGCCCGCAGGCTCCCCTCGACGGCTCGAACCTCGAGGGCGCCCAGCCCGAAGGGTTTGCCGAGCCCCATGCGGAGGTAGCCGATCTTCGAGCGCTGATCGTCCTGTTCGGATGCCGGCACCAGGTTCTCTGGGGTCAAGACCCACAGGAGGGCGGCGAGCTCGTCAGAACTGAGGTTGGTGAAGGTCAAAGTGGTGTTCAGAACGCTGCCGGTCGCCAACCAGGTGCGTGCTGTGATCCGAGTCTCGAGGTTCTTCTGAGGCCTTCCATCCATGACGGGGTCCACGGTGGCGGTGGCCGGAAACCCTTTCTGGTCGAGGATCCTCCGATGGACGGGGTAGGCGGCGGCCCCGAGGAGCTGGCCGTCCCGGAAGAGATCAGAGCGCGGTAGGGCTCCGTCGGAGTTGCCATCGTGTCGCCGAGGAGTCCTGCCTTCGTGATCAGTCAGGTAGCGGCGGGCTGAACCAGGTTTCGGGGCGAGGAGGGGAGTGAGGAGTTGTGACTTGTTGGAGACGATGGTCGCCTGTGTTCCGTTGACCGGGCCGATGCTGATCCGACCGCGTAAGGCAACGTCCCCGCCCTTCCCGGCTTTGTCATGGACGACGTATCCAAAGAGGCGATCGGCAGGGGACGCGTCATCAGCCTTCGTGAGCGGGGCGACTTCCTGCGCCTTGGCGAGCTCCAGCGGCGAACGCTGATAGGCGTGGCGCCCGATCATAGTCGGAATGATCTCGACGACGACCGGAGCGTCATTGGAGTTGTCGACGACCGCGAAAGCGACCGTGCCGACTGTTAGCGACGCTGCGGCGCACACGTCCGCTGTCGCTGTTGGCACGGCGATGTGTGAGACTCCTGTCGTTTTCACGGCCTCTCGTTGTTCGCGGTGCACGGCATCAGTAGCCCGGTTGGGCGGCTGTTTCTTGTTCTTCGGATCCTTGCTGCGTTGAGCCACATAGCTCTCGACAACGGCCCGGTACGCTTCACGCACCCGAGACGAGATGCGCACCTGTGTGGGGCCATGAGGCGAGATGTCAAAGAACACGCGCTCGTCGTGCTTTCTGGGAAACAGGTCTTCTGGCGACTGATTCGGTGCTGCGGTCCTGCACACGTAGCCTGTGACGCCGTCGAGGTGCTTGGTCGTGGTGATGGACTCCGGAATGCGGAAGATCTCGATCGGTTGGCCGGTGTTCTCGTCGTGGATGTGCGTAACCAACCAGTAGGCGTACCGGGCGCTCTTCCCACCACGTCCGTGCAGGCACAAGGTCATGTCGCAGACGATCTTCTTGCCATGCGGGGCGAGGCGGTCAAGTCGATCCCGGGGGACGACGAGTTTCGCAGGGCCGTGAGAGGTTCCTCGGAGCGCCGCTGCACGCCTCTTTGGGTAGACGAGGTTGTGCTCGCGATAGTCCTCAGTGACCTTGGTGTCGCCGTAGTAGAGAGCGCCGATGAGGCCGTCCTCATCCTCCCCGGTGATTCGGATCGGGACCAGCCCGAGAGCGCTGGCGGCGTCGCCCCGGTAGGTCAGAGGCACAGAGCGATCATCGGCGGTCCGGCGGAAGCCACCCTGGTTCTCCATGTCCCCGAAGACGCGGAAGCGTGAGCAGGTGAGCGTCTCGTAAGCGCGAGAGATCATGCCTTTGACCATGGTTGACGGCATGACGAGGCTGTCGTGCCCATCGGTCGGAAGGTCGACGTAGTTTCTCCCATTCTCTTCGCTCTGCTGGCCGAAGACCAGTGGCGTGTGCAGCGTTATCTCCAGGTCAACAGAACCGGACCAGCGATCAGGAGCGAGGTGATCGTGTGAGGGTGCAGGCCCGTCGAGGAAGAGGTCAGGGGGAAGGACGTTGTGCCGAGCCAGGTTCTGCGCGGACCGCCGCGGTACAGGGATCCGATTGACGGCGGAGTGGAAGGGTTTGAAGTCCTCAGTCCTGCCCGGCATGTCAGCCCCACTTTCCCGTCATGAGCTCGTCGACGAACACGGTGTTCCCGTATTCCTGCTCGGTGAAGACTTCGATGCTGGTCATCGTCTTCGGGTTGCCGGGCAGCGCCGCACCGTGCTGGAGGTATGCGTTGTGGCGGTACCAGCACGGCTTGAACTTGGGAGTGCTTTCCTTATTGCTCGAGGTTTCGTGGACGATGATCTCGGCTGAACCAGAGCCATTGACCCATCGCCACTCGTGGGCAAAGACCTCACGGTCATCAGTGATGCCGACCTCCCACAGCCGCAGTTCGTAGATGGCCGTTCGCTCAACATCGCCGCCGGAGCTGTGCAGCTTTCCGTCGGAGACGGACGTAATGGCGTGCGCCCCAGCCGTCGTATAGGCGATTCCGGCGACGGAACCGGCAGAAGCGACGGCTTTCAGAACATCGTCGAGGGTGGCGTTGGGGTCGGGCGACGAAGACCACATTGCTTCCCTCAGCGAAGGCATCATGAGATTGTCAGGCATTGTTCTTCTCCCCGGTCTCGATGAGATAGGAGGACCATCCGGCAGTATCTGTGTCACCGTTCGGCTTGATCGTCTCGTTGACCGTTCGCAGGTGCTTCAACAGAGCATCTGCAGCATCGCGCCCGCTCTGGCCTTCGCCTGCCGTGAACATCCAGGAACCGTCGCCGGGGAGCCCGAGCAATTCCAGTCCCTCGACCGTGAGGCCTGTGACCTCCACCTGTCCCAGCCCACGAGTTCCCCTGCTGCCCAGCGGGAGCGTGCCCGTGGAGAGCTCTGCCAAGACGAGCCCCAGCAGACACCAGGCGGCACGACGCCGGTTCTGGTCGTTGGGCAGCCTGTCGGGGTCCAGTTCCAGGACGATGTCGTCCCAGCGGGCGCCGTCGTGGACCTCTTCGCCGTACAGGGCGCCTTCGGCCACGCCGCCGGTCCAGCGGTCGCCCGCGTTGTGGGTGACCGTGCGGGGTTTGGCTGACGGCGCTGCCTGGGTGTCGAGCACCGTCAGGGCGCCACGCTGCTCGGTGGTGCCGAAAAGGTCGCGGACGAGAGTGGGATCGTCTGCCAGCTGGTCGTGGACCGTGATGTCGGGCTTCGACCAGTTGTCGAGCCGCTGCCCAAGGGCTCCCACGAGAACCGTGCGTGCGATCCGAGAGGCTCTGGCGCGCAATGCCCCGCGCACCGAGCTCCCGGGAAGGACGAGCGGACCATCCTCGCCTCCGGCGTCGCGCAGCGGCACGGTGGGGACGGGTTTCTTGTCAAGGATTCTACCTTCAGCGAGAGCGGTCTCGCGCTCCTTTTTGGGGTCGGCCTTGTCCTGCTTGGACAGCCCCGGGTCCGCCACCAGGATCCCCGTGGGACTCTTCCACGTGACCGTGATGCGAGTGCGCTTGGCAGGACCGCAGTCCACAGGCTCCAGTTCTGTACCCGGCAAGGGGGAATCGGACAGCAGGGACTTCAGGCCCTCCCTGGTTTTGGGGCTGAACTCCCGGAGCCGCCAACGTTCATCCTTGGGCTTTCCATCGTCGAGCGCGATCCGTCCCCAGCCCGCGCTCTGCCGACCACCGAAGGAGACCTGCCCGGCCTTGAACAGCCCGACGATGAGCTCAAGGAGCTGCTTGACCTCAGCCGCAGTTGCAGGCTTTGGAGGAGCCGCTGGTTCCTTCTTCTCCTCTGATGCGTCGGCGCCGCCCTCGGTGTTCGTGCGTTTCGCTGGCGCCTCGTCGTCAATGCCCTCCGCAGTGATGACGAGTGTCAGTGCGTTACCCCGAGGCACGAACTCGTGGACGAACAGCGCCCCGTCGCCGACGGTGCCCCAGCAGCGGTTCATTGCGATTCCGACCCTGCAGGGCAGGTCGGCTCCGGCCTGCCGCTGCTCAGTTTCGGAGGAATCGCCGGGCTGAGAACCCGCCAGGGCCTCCTCGGGAATCTCGACGGGGTGAAAAGTCAGGGCGGAGGCCCGCAGGGGTGTGCCGTTCGGCGCCTTCTTGCCTCTGTCACCCCACAGCCTGGCTTGGGCTTCCTTGGTCAGGAACTGGGCGACGTCGGATTCTGGATTCTTCTCCAGGTATCGGGTGCAGGCGGTGCGCACGGCACCCTTGACAGAGCGTCCGGTGAGGATCGGGCGCTCATGGGCGTCGCGGGCGAATCTCGTGGCGACCGCCTCCCGGTCGACGCCTTCGCGCGTGGGGTCAGCCACCACATCCATCCCACCCGAGTGCAGGGGAGAGTGGGTTGTCAGACGGATCGTCAGCTCGTAGCGGATGATGCTCATGACTGCTCCTCCTGGGAGGTTGCGGCGTCGGTGCTGCCGATGAAGTCGGAGCGGCGGAGGTCGCCGAGGCTGAAACTCTTCTCATCCAGCAGCGGGTGCCCGACGACGAAGCGTCCGAAGCCCTGGGCCGTCAGGTCGCCGACGCCGGTGACGGCCAGGCGGGTGAGCGCAAGGGCGGCGGCCTCGTCGGGGACCGTGACGCGCAGCACCGAACCGGCTTGGATCGCCGTGCGCGTAGGACGGGGCTGGCCTCCCGCCGTCGACCATGAGTCGAACCGACGATGGCGGATGCCGGCGGTGAAGCGGTCGTCCGTTTGCCGGCAGACCTCCAGGCGCGCGCCGAGGCGGCCAAAGGCATCAACCAGATCCTGCTGGCTGCCGCCGGGTCCCAGCGCCGCCGAGCGCGCCAGGACATCGGAGGTGAACCACAGGGTGGTCTCTCCCGGAGCAACAGGCGAAGTGGCCGTCTCGGTCAGTGGGGAGAAAGTGCAGCGGGCGTGGCCGTAGGTGCCGTTCAGCCGACGCGATCCCAAGCGTGCGTCATGTGCAGCTCCTGTTGCGAGGACCTCCTTCACGCCTGAGATCCTGACCAGGTCCTCGGACAACGTCATCGTTGCCTGGAGCGTCAAACCGGCGGGCAGGGCCCGCACGAGGAAAAGGGCCCCATCCTTCGCGGCCCCGGTGGCAGTCGAGTGCGCTGTGGCTTGGCGGCCGGTGAGCGGCGGCGCTCCCAGACCGCCAGACAGTGTCAGTTTCTTGTCGAGTGGATCGTGTCCGTCCGACGGTTCCGGCGGCGCCACTTCAAGGCCGGGAAAAACGAATCCGCTGCGCAGCGGCGAGTGCACGTCCTGCGGCTCCCCAGTTCTCAGCCGGTTCGTCACCTCCCGCCAGCACTGATTCGGCTTGCGTACCTTCGGGGTGGAGAGCGCGAGCGGTGTCGGTAGGCCAACGACGTCACCCACCACCGGCAGCGCGTCGGAGACGAGCAGCCGACCGTGCACGACGGCGTCACGGACAGCAGCGTCGCCGGGCAGCGCGCGCCGCAGGAGCCGGTGGACCCAGGGCAGCAGGACCGTGCCGCGCAGGAAATCCAGCGAACGTACCTCATTGGACATGGGCACGTCATAGGACACGACCGGGGTGAGCAGGTTGATCGTCAGCTTCGTTGACCACCACTTGGGGGATTGCAAGGCGCCGGAGCTGGGCGCAGGTTCCGGTTCAGCGACCGGTGAGGATGTGGTGCGTGCAGCTACGTGGGGGATTGCGAAGGCACGTGTGGCGCGAGGGACGGTTGGAGTCTCAGGAGAGAGGCGGTCCATTGCCTGGCTGCACCACCGGCGCACCTGACTCAGGATCTCCCCGCCATCAGCGTGCAGTGCGGGGTCAACTCCGATGAGGATGTCACACATGCCGTCACCGTCGGACCGGTTGGAGCCGATGCCGCGCACCAGCAGCCCGGATAGAGCCAGTAGCAGGCGGGCGGCATCACACTGCTCATGCGACCACGTCAGTTCCTGGCCGTCGACATCTTCGCCCACGAGGGTGACCGTGCCCTCAAGACGGCACGCGCCTGCGCGCTCGAAGAAGCGCAGAAAGTCGTCGCGAGCCGTACCTGTCTCGTCGTCGATGGACAAAGAGACAACCTCATGAATTGGAACGTCCTGTCCCTCGGGCACGGTGGCGTCAGAGAAGATGACGTTACGCTGATGGCGACGGTCCTTGCCGTCGTCATCAGCTTCAGGGCCGAACAGGTCGCCGGCGAATCGTGTCCACGGGCCGTTGTCCTTCCCGTCGTCGAGTGCTTGTGCTGCGATGACAGCCTGCTCGCGGATAACGCCGGTCAAGACGGTTCCGCGGACCACCGGATTGCCGGTCCGGTCTTTCTCGATGACGGAGTCGATCCCGCCGGCGATGCCGGTGCCGGTGGACACGCCCCAGTCGGAGTGGAAGACGACGGTGAGCGGGAAGGCGTTGGTCTTGCTCACGAATGCGCCTCCTCCGACGTCGGGGTGGTGGGTGTGCTGTTCTTGGGTTGTGCCAGTCCCGTGACCTGCTGCAAGTAAGAGTTGGGCAGGAGGTCGGCCAGCTCAAGCAGGTCGAACAGTGACTCAGGGCCGCCACGTGCGATGTCGGAGTCGACGGAGACCTCCTTCTTCACTGCCTCCCAGTGCTTCACCACCTCTTCCTGCTTGCCGTCAGACAGGAGCTTGCGAATGCGGGTGGCGCGGGTACGGGGGAAGGGTTCGACCCTGTCCTTCTCGTCCTCCGTGTGTTGGAACCCTTTGAACCTGGCGACACGGCGGCATGTGTCCTTCCATGTGGCTGGCGCCGGAGTTTCCGAGGCGTCCGAGGGGTCGCCGAACGGCACATCCATGGGCGTTTGTGTCTCCGAATCCGACGTACGTTTGACGAGTCGGAACGGGCGCGTGGTGAATTTTCTGTAACCACCGAGCTGATCGTCAGGCTCGACGACGGTGGTGTCGAACAGGACGTGGAAGTCCAAGGTGGAGCATGGTGGGTCCTGGTTCTTGCCGACTCCTTTGGCGCGGCTTACCAGCTTCTCGGCGAGTTCGTAGGCGATGTGGAAGGGGAAGTTGCGGCGCACGATCGCCACTCCCGCAGCGGCGGTCATGGGGGCGGGATCGGAGATGCCCTCCTTGTCGCAGATCTTGCTGACTGCGTGGAGGTACTTGAGGAGTGGGTCGGCGGCCGTCTTCTCCTCGAAGTGGAGCAGGAAGGAGGTAGCAAAGGGCAGGGCGTAGTCGCCGGATGTGATGACGGTGACGTCGTCGCCGCCCAGGATGACGGGCACGACAGGAACGACGGTGAAGTTGATCTGTTCGGCACACCGGTCTTTCCGGGCCCACTGGGCGACGTCGTACCAAGCGGTGGCGAAGGCGTCGGCCACAACGGCGTCGAGACGAAGACTCACGGTTAGCACGAAGCGGCGCAGGGCGTCGGACTCTCGTGGCTCGCAGCCCAGCTGGTCCTCAAACTCCTCCGGAGGCACGCAGCCCACTGCCGCCTTGAGGTTGCGCATGATCGCACCGATGCCGTTGCCATCAATGTGAATGACGGCAACTTTGGAGAGAGCGATGGTATCAGGGGATTTGATGGATGCTTGGGCGGCGGTGGGATGTGTATCGCCGTTGTCTTTGCCGGTTCGCCCATCCTGAAAAGAGTACTCGATAGCATTGAGCGCCTTCTCGGCGCGCTCAAGGTCTTTTTCAGGCTTGGCTTCCTGCTGTGCGGATTGCTCGCTGGTGTCGGCTGGGGTGTTGGCACTGCCGTCGGGGCTGTGAGGCACAGAAGTATCTGTGGGCCAGTTTTCCTTGCCTATCGAGAAGGCGCGCTCGAGCTTTCTTCGGAGCTTGGTGGGGTCGGGGACTAGCCGATCCTGGTTCTTCTCCTCTTTGAGTGCCGTGTTTGTGTCGGTCACTAGTGGCGTGGCGTTGAGGTGAGTTTACGTTTGCGGTTGATTTTGGCGAGGATT
>CAJPNZ010000015.1 GCA_905372155.1 Propionibacteriaceae bacterium | reverse complement strand
GGTAGTGGTCGATGCGGAACACCTCGGGGGGTGAGAAGAGCTGGCTCACGACGTTGTTCAGTTCACGGGCCGAGCGCAGGTCGTGCCCGAACGGTTTCTCGATCACTACCCGGTTCCAGGTGTTCTCGCCGTCGCCGGTGATGGCGTTCCGTTTGAGCTGGGAGATCACCTGCTCGAAATACGACGGCGGGATGGACAGGTAGAAGGCGTGGTTGCCGCTGGTACCGCGGGCCTGGTCGAGTTCCTCAAGGGTGGTGCGGAGCCGCTGGAAGGCCTCGTCGGAATCGAACGTGCCCGGCACGAACCGGATACCCTCCAGAAGCTGTTCCCAGACCTCCTCCCGGAAGCGGGTGCGGGCGTTCTCCTTGACCGCGTCGTGGACCACCTTCGCGAAATCCTGATCGGCCCAGTCGCGGCGGGCGAAACCCACCAGGCCGAAACCGGGGGGAAGCAGGCCACGGTTCGCCAGGTCGTAGACGGCCGGCATCAGTTTCTTCCTGGAAAGATCGCCCGTGACGCCGAAGATCACCAAGACGCAGGGACCCGCGATCCTCGGCAGTCGCCGGTCCCGGGGGTCGCGGAGCGGATTGCTGCTGGTCACAGTTCCGACCATACCGGTTGTCGTCACCTCGGGGGGTCGCATGAGACGGTTGGCGCCTGAATCATCGCTGCTCCACCCGGCCCCCGTCGGTTCGTTCGTGGGACGGAACACCCGGTGGGGAGACGCCGGACCCGGCGATGATCTACGGTGGCGCTATGCAGCCCTACGTCAGGCAACCTGAGTATCTGTCCACCATGGCCGACGGAACGGTGAAACAAGTCGGACCGCTGACCGGAACCGAGGTGTGGACCGTGCCGGGCCGGGGCAACCGGCCCCTCGGCCTCAAACGCCCCGAACCCAACCTCATCGACGAGACGACCCGCGGGGCGCATTGCGCCTTCTGCGAGCAGCGTTACCTGGAGACCCCACCGGAGAAGGCCCGCGTGGTGCGCTCCGGTGATGGCTGGGAAACGCTGATGGAGCTTCCCGCGGAGAAACTGTTCGCCACGACGGCCGAATTTCGTTGCATTCCGAACTTGTTCGAGATTCTGAGTTTCGACTACTGGCGTGCCAACTACGGTTTCGAGCTTCCGGAGTCCGCGGCCCGGCATCAACGGGCCTACCTGGCATCCCCCGAGGGACTGGAACATGTGCTGCGGGTCGCCGAGACGAAACTGCGGGCCTCCGGGCACGGCACCGGTCAGGTCGCCGCGATGACCCGGGAGCAGCGCCTGGAGGCGGCCTCCGGTTTCTTCGGCGGCGGACACGACGTGATAGTCGCCAGGCGGCACTTCGTCGACGGGGCGGTCGATGACACGCAGCTCGCCGGTTCCGGGACCCTGACCCCCGAGGAACACGAGAAGTTCATCGCCTTCACGATCGACTCGGTGCGCCGCAGCTACGAGAACAACCGGTACGCCCGCTACGTGACCGTTTTCCAGAACTGGCTGAAACCGGCGGGTGCGTCCTTCGACCATCTCCACAAACAGCTCGTCGCCATCGACGAACGGGGCGTCCAGCACGAGGTGGCGCTCGCCCGGCTGCGGCAGGACCCGAACCTGTTCAACGAGGTGGGGCCGAACTACGCGAGCTATCACAACCTGATCGTCGCCGAGAACGACCACGCGGTCGCCTTCGCGGGATTCGGACACCGCTATCCCACCCTGGAGATCTACTCCTGCTCCGAGTTCTCCGATCCCTGGGAGCAGTCCGCCGAGGAGGTGCGGGGCATGTCGGACCTGATCCACGCGATGCACGCCGCCACCGGGGTCGACGTGGCCTGCAACGAGGAATGGCACTACCGGCCGATCGACGTCGCGCTCCCGATGCCGTGGCGGGTGATGCTCAAGTGGCGGGTCTCCACCCTCGCCGGTTTCGAGGGGGCCACCAAGATCTACCTGAACACCATCTCGCCCGTTATGCTGCGCGACAGAGTGGTCGAGAAACTGCTCGCCCTCCGGGAGGCGGGCCGGCTGGCTCCCGGGATCAGGATCGCCACGGAAACCCGGTGCCGCCCCAATCCGCTGCGCTACTCCCGCTGAGGTTGCGTCCCGGCGAGCGATGAGTACTCTTCACGGGGAGGTCATGTGATCCCCGCCAACTGACGTGGCCGGGTGGAGAGGCAGGATGTCCCGCCCGGGCCGGAGGCGCCGGATGGGCGATGGTTAGGCTTTCCTAGCTTGCTACGCTTGTGAGATTCCGAAAGACTGGCGTGTGCAAAATCGCTGGGAGGAGGGTGTCATGAGCGCAGCCACGCAGGAAGCAGACAACTCCACCCGGGAACGGGTGGTTCGCTCCGTCCTGGAGCACGGGCCATCGACGGCGCGAGAACTCGCCGAACGACTGGCCCTGACTCCAGCAGCCATCCGTCGCCACCTGTCCGCTCTCCTGGAGGAGGGGATCCTGGGATCACGCGAGCAGCGGATCTACGGGGCGCGTGGCCGGGGTCGCCCGTCCAAGGTCTTCTTCCTCACGGACGCGGGACGTTCCGAGTTCCACCAGGCCTACGACGAACTGGCCATAGTGGCCATTCGGCGGCTGGTCGAGGCAGCCGGACCACAGGCCATGGTCGACCTGGCCTCGGAGCGCGTCGATGAGATCGAGACACGCTTCAACGAATTGCGTGCGGCTCATCCCGATCGCGCCCCGATCGAGTTGCTCACCGAGGCCTTGGGATCTACCTATGCGCCCTCGGTCAAGCCGGTTCATTCAGGTGACCAGCTGTGTCAGCACCACTGTCCGGTGGCGCACGTCGCAGCCGAGTTCCCCCAGCTCTGCGAGGTCGAGACCCAGCTGTTCTCGCGGTTGCTGGGCAGCCACGTCCAGCGGCTCGCGACCATTGCACACGGGGACGGGGTGTGCACCACCCACGTTCCCAACCCAGTCATACCGAGCAAGATCAGGAAGTGACCATATGACGACCACGTCACAGGCTCCCGGAGTGGGGGCCACGCAGGACGAGCACCTGGAAGCCCTCAGCGGCTACCAGTACGGCTGGCACGACTCCGATGCCGCCGGCGCCGCCGCCCAGCGGGGCCTCAACGAGGCCGTGGTCAGGCACATCTCCGAGTTGAAGGGCGAGCCCGAGTGGATGCGGGACCTGCGCCTGAAGGCCCTCAGATTGTTCGGCAAGAAACCGATGCCAACCTGGGGGGCGGAACTCGACGAGATCGACTTCGACAACATCAAGTACTTCGTCCGTTCCACGGAGCGTCAGGCGCAGACCTGGGAGGACCTGCCCGAGGACATCAAGAACACCTACGACAGGCTCGGCATCCCCGAGGCGGAGAAGGCGCGTCTCGTGGCGGGGGTCGCGGCCCAGTACGAGTCCGAGGTGGTCTACCACAACATCAACCAGGAGCTGGAGCGGCAGGGGGTGATCTTCCTCGACACGGACACCGCCCTCAAGGAACATCCCGAGATCTTCAAGGAATACTTCGCCAGCATCATCCCGGCGGGCGACAACAAGTTCGCGTCGCTGAACACCGCCGTCTGGTCCGGCGGTTCCTTCGTGTACGTTCCCAAGGGAGTTCACGTCTCCATCCCACTGCAGGCCTATTTCCGGATCAACACCGAGAACATGGGCCAGTTCGAGCGGACCCTGATCATCGTCGACGAGGACGCCTACGTGCACTACGTCGAGGGCTGCACGGCGCCCATCTACTCCTCCGACTCGCTGCACGCGGCGGTGGTGGAAATCTTCATCAAGAAGGGCGCCCGCTGCCGCTACACGACGATCCAGAACTGGTCGAGCAACGTCTACAACCTTGTCACCAAGCGCGCCGTCTGCGAGGAGGGTGCCACCATGGAGTGGGTCGACGGCAACATCGGTTCCAAGGCGACCATGAAATACCCGGCCGTCTACCTGATGGGGGAGCACGCCCGCGGCGAAACCCTGTCGATCGCCTTCGCGGGTGAGGGGCAGCACCAGGACGCGGGCTCCAAGATGGTGCACTGCGCTCCCCACACCTCATCGTCGATCATCTCGAAATCGGTTTCCCGCGGCGGCGGGCGTTCCTCCTACCGCGGCCTGGTGAAGGTCGAGGCGGGGGCGCACCATTCCGCGTCGTCGGTGAAATGCGATGCACTGCTGGTGGACACCATCTCCCGCTCCGACACCTATCCCTACGTGGACGTCCGGGAGGACGACGTCTCCATGGCCCACGAGGCGACCGTCTCCAAGGTCTCCGACGACCAGCTGTTCTACCTCATGTCCCGCGGCATGGAGGAGGACGAGGCCATGGCCATGATCGTGCGTGGTTTCGTGGAGCCCATCGCGAAAGAACTGCCGATGGAATACGCCCTTGAACTGAACCGGCTCATCGCGCTCCAGATGGAAGGTGCGGTCGGCTGACGCCGGTCCCATCGATCCCCGAGAACCCCGAGAAGGAATGGATTTGAGCACCACCACATCCCCGAACGTGGCAAACGCCGTTGAGACGGTCGTCTCCCACCTGCACCCCACCCCGTCGTGGGACATCGCGGACCATCCCATGCCGAAAGGCCTGGAGGAACTCTGGCGTTTCACCCCCGTAAAACAGATCCGCGCCCTGCTGCTGGAGGGGGATGAGCTTCCCGGCCTCACGTGGGAGAGCGATCTTCCCGACGGCGTCGAGTTCACCACGGAACCCAAGGAGCGGATCCGCGAGCTGGTAATCGAACCCCCCGTCGACAGGGTCGCCGCCATCGCCGCTGCCCGCACCTCGAAGGTCGCGGTACTGCGAGTGCCCGCGGGGATGGAGCTTCCGGAGGCTGTCGTCCTGACGGGAACGGGAAACGGGGAACAGGCCGCCGAGTCCTTCCTGTTCGAGGTCGGGGCGGGCGCCCGCGCCACCCTGGTACTGCAGTTCCGTGGCTCCGGCAGCTACGCGTGCAAGTACGACATCCGTGTGGGGGATGGGGCAGAGGTCAACCTGGTCAATGTCAACGACTGGGATTCCGACGCGATCCACGCCGGGCAGCTCACCGTCGAGGTGGGCAGGGACGCCAGGATCCGTACCGTCCAGGCATCTCTCGGCGGCAACGTCATCCGGCTCGTCGAACGGGCAGCCTACACCGCCCCGGGAGGTGAGCTCGAGCAGTTCGGTCTCTATTTCGTCGAATCCGGGCAGCACGTGGAGCACCGCCTGTTCGTGGACCACAACATGCCGAAGACAAGATCCAACGTGGACTACCGCGGGGCGCTGCAGGGCGAGGGGGCGCATTCGGTGTGGATCGGTGACGTGCTGATCCGGAAAGTCGCCGAGGGCATCGACACCTACGAAACCAACAAGAACCTCGTCCTCACCGACGGCTGTCGGGCCGATTCCGTACCGAACCTGGAGATCGAGACCGGCGAGATCGAAGGGGCCGGCCACAGCTCCACCACCGGCCGGTTCGACGACATCCAGCTTTTCTACCTGCGTTCCCGCGGCATCCCGGAGGCCGAGGCCAGGCGCCTCGTGGTGCACGGTTTCTTCAACGACATCATCCGGCGCATCGGTGTTCCCGAGGTCGAGAAGAGACTGCTCGACCAGGTGGAGAAGGAACTCGACATGGCGGCCGAGGCCATGAGGGCCGCTCAGTGAGCTTCGTCGCCGTCGCCACCCTCGACGAGCTGATCCCCGAGATCCCGCTCGCCGTCGACGAACACGAGATCGCCATCGTGCTTCACCGGGGCGAGTACTTCGCCATCCACAATCTCTGCAGTCACGGGCACGTTCCCCTGAGCGACGGGGACGTCGAGGACGGCTCGATAGAGTGCTACCTCCACGGCTCCCGTTTTGACCTGCGAAGCGGCCGCGCCCTCTGCCTGCCAGCCACGGAACCCGTCAACGTCTACCCGGTTCAGATCGATGACCAGCAGGTGCTGGTCGATCTCGACCACCCCATCACTGAATTCCAGGAGTCCTGAAAACCATGTCCAATCTCGTCATCTCCGACCTCCACGTCGACGTCCTGACCGAGGAGGGTCCCAAACAGATCCTCAAGGGCGTGGATCTCACCGTGAACTCCGGTGAGGTGCACGCGATCATGGGCCCCAACGGCTCCGGGAAGTCCACCCTGGCCTACGCCATCGCGGGACACCCCAAGTACGAGATCACCTCCGGGTCCGTGACCCTCGACGGAGTGGAGCTGACCGACCTCACCGTCGATGAACGCGCTCGGCAGGGCCTGTTCCTGGCGATGCAGTACCCCGTCGAGGTGCCGGGAGTTTCCGTGGCGAACTTCCTTCGCACCGCCAAGACCGCCCTCGACGGCAAGGCCCCCAAGATCCGCACCTGGGTCAAGGACGTCGAGAACGTCTTGAACCGCATGAACCTGGACAGCTCTTTCTCCGCGCGCTCCGTCAACGAGGGTTTCTCGGGTGGTGAGAAGAAACGCCACGAGATCGCCCAGCTGGAGCTTCTCAACCCCAGGGCCGCCATCCTTGACGAGACCGATTCCGGCCTCGACATCGACGCCCTGCGCATCGTTTCCGATGGCGTGAACCGCTACTCGGCCCAGGGGGACCGGGCCGTGATGCTCATCACCCACTACACCCGTATCCTGCGCTACATCGACCCCACCTTCGTCCACGTCTTCGTCGACGGCCGCATCGTCGACCAGGGCGGACGCGAGCTGGCCGACAAACTCGAGGCCGAGGGCTACGAGGCCTATGTCAAGGCGGCAGCCGCCAACGCCTGAGCCGCCCCCGGGGCCAGGCAACGGCAGTAGAAGAAGGAGAGGACCGAAGTGAGCTTTGATGTCGAGGCGATCCGACGGGATTTTCCCATCCTGACGCGCAGGGTGGGGGAGCATTCTCTGGTCTACCTGGACTCGGCCAACACCTCCCAGAAACCCCGGGTGGTCGTCGACGCGATCGCCGAGCACTACCTGCAGCACAACGCAAACGTGGCGCGCGCGATGCACGTGCTCGGCGCCGAGGCCACCGAGGCCTATGAGGGGGCACGGGGCCTGGTGGCGTCCTTCATCGGTGCCGCGGTGCCAGAGGAGGTGATCTTCACCAGGAACGCATCCGAGGCGCTCAACCTGGCGGCCAACACCCTGGCGGCCCGGCTGATCCCCGGAGACGAGGTGGTGATCTCTGTGATGGAGCACCACTCGAACATCGTTCCCTGGCAGCTGGTGTGTGAACGGACCGGGGCGGTGCTCCGCTGGTTCGACGTCACCGATGAGGGGCGGCTCGACCTCGAGGTCGCCGAACGTGACGGGCTGATCAACGAACGCACCAGGGTGGTGTCCGTCGCCCACGTGAGCAACGTGCTGGGTACCCGAAACCCGGTGGCCGAGATCGCCGCCAAAGCCCATGCGGTCGGCGCGGTTGTGGTGGTCGACGCATCCCAGTCGGCACCCCACCAGAGCATCGACGTCACCGAGCTTGGAGCCGACCTGGTGGCCTTCACCGGACACAAGATGTGCGGCCCTACCGGCATCGGTGTGCTGTGGGGCAGGGGAGAGCTCCTGGAATCCCTGCCACCCTTCCTCGGCGGGGGGGAGATGATCGAGGTGGTCGAGATGACCCACTCCACCTACGCGGACCCGCCCCACCGTTTCGAGGCCGGCACCCCGCCGATCGCCCAGGCGGCCGGGCTCGCCGCCGCCATCAGATACCTGCAGGGGATTGGGATGGATGCCATCGCCGCCCACGAACACGAGCTGACCGAGTACATGCTCGCCAAGCTGACCAGCATCGACGGGCTGCTGCTGCTGGGACCGGTGGAGGCCGTGGAACGCGGATCGGCGTGCTCGTTCAACCTGAAGGGCATCCACCCGCACGACGTCATGCAGGTGCTCGACTCCCGCGGTATCGCCATCCGGGGCGGGCACCACTGCGCCAGGCCGCTGCACAGGAGGCTCGGCCACCAGAGTTCCACCCGGGCATCGGCCCACCTGTACACGACCCGGGAGGAGATCGACGCACTGGCGGACGCGCTGGTGTTCACCCGCGACTACTTCGGAGCACGATGAACCTCGACGAGCTCTATCAGACGATCATCCTCGACCACTACCGCGAGAAACATCACAGCGGGCTGCGGGAGCCGTACGAGGCCGAGGTGCATCACGTCAACCCGTCCTGCGGCGACGAGCTGACCCTGCGCGTCCACCTGGATGGCGACACGATCGCAGACATGTCATACGACGGTGAGGGATGCTCCATCTCGCAGGCATCCACGTCCGTCCTGGGTGATCTCGTGATCGGCCGGGACACCGACCACTTCTCCGGGCTGTATGACGACTTCCTGGAGATGATGCACTCCAAGGGGGAGATCACCCCCGACGAGGACCGCTTCGAGGACGCAATCGCTTTCGCTGGCGTCTCGAAGTTCCCCGCGCGCGTCAAGTGCGCCCTGCTCGCCTGGTCAGCCCTCCGGGATGCCGTGGCCCAGGCCTCAGCGAAGGAGAACTGATGTACACCCCCGACCCGCGTCCTTCGGATCTGGTCAAGGACGAACTTCCCGGCGACGACCCGACCCCTCCGATTCCCACAGAGGAGGAGATCGAGGAGGCGATGAAGGACGTCGTCGACCCCGAACTGATGGTCAACGTCGTCGACCTCGGCCTGCTCTACGGGGTCACCGTGGACGAGGAGGCCAACGTCACCCTCGACATGACCCTCACCTCACCCACCTGCCCGCTGACCGACCGCATCGAGTACGACACGAAGTACGCGCTCGATGGCCTCGCGAACTCGGTGACCATCAACTGGGTGTGGCTGCCGCCGTGGACCTTGGAAATGATCACCGAGGACGGCCGCGAACAGCTGCGGGCCATCGGCTACAACCTCTGAGACAGGCAAACCCGCGCAAGGGCGTCGGTCGGGACCAGAAAATCCAGGAACTGGGGCCGGCGCCGTTGCGGTGGGGCGTCGAGTAGTCTCGGGGGAAAGCCGATGATTGGAGGGCGAAGATGCCGAAGCTGACCACCCCGGACCAGGTGAACCTGAACTACACCGACATCGGATCCGGGCGACCCATCGTGATGATCCACGGCTGGCCGCTGTCCGGGGCCGCCTTTGCCGACAACGCCAAGGTGCTCGCCGCCGCCGGATACCGGGTGATCACCTACGACCGGCGAGGGTTCGGACAGTCCGGGAAACCCCGCGACGGCTACGACTACGACACCTTGGCAGCCGATCTGGACGTCCTGCTGACCGGCCTCGACCTGCGCGACGTGGTCCTGCTCGGGTTCTCCATGGGTGGTGGTGAGGTGGCCCGCTACCTGGCGACGCGCGGATCGGAGCGTGTCGGTGCGGCGATCCTGTCCGGGTCCGTCTGCCCGGCCCTGTGCATCACGAAGGACAATCCCGACGGCGCCATGCCTCGCGAGGGATTCCAGGAGCTGGCGGATGCCTGCGCCGCCGACCACGCCGGTTTCGTCGACCAGTTCTGCGGTTGGTTCTACAGCAACGACCAAGGGCTCACCGTTCCCGAGGAGGTCCGGCAGCAGGCGGTTGAGATCGCCCGGCAGTCGGCCCCGCACGCCGCGGTTGCAACCATTCTCTCCTGGACCGAGGATCTGCGCGAGGACTGTCGTCGCATCGACGTCCCGCTGTTGGTGATCCACGGCGACGGGGACCAGAACGTCCCGCTGGCAAAGTCCAGCGCCCGCATGCCCGAGTACGTGCCGCAGGCGCAGCTGGTCGTGATCGAGGGCGGGTCCCACGGAATCAACGTCTCTCACGCCGATCAGTGGAACAGGGCCATTCTCGATTTCCTGGCCGGCATCTGACGGAGTGCGGTCACTGGGGCCGCAGCCGGTTCCTCGGGTCGCTGGAGTACTCGTGGCCCTCCACGTGCTTGTCCTGCGTGCGGCTGATGGAATCGAAATAGGTGTCCGATCCCTGGACGTCCTGGAGCTCGACGCGGGTGGTTCTCTCGAACTGGTAGGACTTGTCGGCGTTCCTGTATCGCGACATGACGTAGCCGTAGAAGGCGATGGCGGCGACCGGCCCCAGCGCCAGCAGGGCAAGCCGGATACTTCCCGAGGACGAGCGCTCCAACAGAACCATCCAGAAGGACATGTCAGCTCCCATCACAAGGTTGCCACGAACAGCATCAGCCCGATTGTGGTGCCGATGACGAAAATCAGGAAGGTCATCAGGTACAGCATTGTCCGGTTGATGGGTACCGATCCCATCACGTTGCCGTTCTGACCGTTGACCGCCACGAAATGTTTCAGCCTGCGATCGGGCTGGTAGTAGGAGTACAACCACACAGGCAGGTAGACCGTCACCCAGCGCGAGCCCTGGAGATCGACGTGTTCGGAATCCCAGCGGACACCTCGGTCGTACTTGTCCACCATGGTCTCCCCTTTTGCGCGGGCGATGCTGAGCAGGTGGTCCCAGACGGTGTGGTCCATCTCGGTGATGTTCACGTCGCGCCGTTCACTCGTGAAGCCCCGAAGATAGTTCGGGTTGTAGCGCAGGGCGTCCTTGACGTTGAAGGGCAGGATCGCATTGATGATGTTGTTCGTCTGTGACGGGTCGCCCATGTTTCCGCGTTCCCGGTTGGATTCCAGCAGCAGATCGTCGACGCTCATGTCAAAACCTCGCGTCACGTTGTAGACATCTGCCGAATAGTAGGTCTCCCAGGAATCCCCGTGTTTTTCAGTCCAGCTTCCGGTCTGCACCTCGCCCTGACCCACCAGATCGGCATGTGCCTGCCCGTCGAAGACGAAGTAGGGAAGATAGACACCGACCACGTTCTCAGGCACGAACTCTCGCTTGAACTTGGGGTGGGCGTAGAACTTCCGCTGGTTCACGAACTCGCGGATGATCTCGACGGCGTCGTGCTGAAGCACCAGGAACGGGGCCACGGCATCAGGTGCCGCACCATTGCTGATCCTGGCGTTGGGGGAGAGATAGCTACGACACCAGTGACAGCGCACCTGCACGGTCTCGTGCACATCGATGACCACCTCCGCGCCGCAGCCGCCGCATTTCAAGGTGACCATGCTCTGCTCGGCCAGATTCTGGGAGGAGCGGGTCACCACGGTGCCCTCCAGGTCCCGGATTCCGCCGGTCAGGTCGACCTGGTCCTCCAACCGTGGCTCGTTGTAGCGGGACCGGCAGTTCGCGCAGACCAAGGAGCGGGCCTCGACGATGTAACGGATGTCCGTGCCCCCGCAACTGGTGCACTTGATCATCACGCCGGTGCGGCCGTCGTCAGGAAGCTCGATCACCTGGGGCCCGGGCGCCTGCTCCTGGGTGTCCTGCTGCAGAGGCACTGGCTCCCCGGGGTCGCCCGGGGCCGCGGGAACAGCGGATGGCCCCGCGACATGACCCAAATTGGCGTACGGATTCTCGCTCAGCGCGCGGGGCACCTGCTGGGGCGGGAAACCCCCCGGTTTCGGGGGATACCCGGGCCAGGGCTGCTGGGCCTGGGGATATCCGGTGGCCTGCTGTGGGGGAGGGTAGCCGTGTGGTTGTTGCTGAGGATACCCGGGCGGCCAGGGTTGCTGCCCCCAGCCCTGGCCGCCACTTCCGGAGGCTGTCATGGCTTCGTGTCCTCTTACAACCCGAGCAGTCGCTTCTTCAGCGTGTCGAACTCCTCCTGTGAGACCACCCCGGCGTCGAGCAGCTCCTTCATCTGCTTCAGTTTCGCGACGGGATCCTCCTGGGGGGCTGTATGTTCGGGCTGCGCGGGTTGTGCCGGTGCGGGCTGTTGCGTCGGCTGCTGGAAGCCGCCCATCATTCCGCCCATCATGGGAACCCCGATGCCCATGCCGACCAGTCCCTGGCCGCCCCCGTTCTCGCCCGCGGACTGGATTCCACGGGCCACGGACTGCTGCATGAAGGAGGCACCCCGGTCCCCGCGCAACGCGTCCGCCTTCTTCACGTCGGAGAGCAGCGCTCGGGTGTCGTCGTCGTACTCGATGGCCGCCAAGGCGACCCGTTCGATGAGAAGGCCACGCCCGGAACGCCATTGGTAATTCTCCTCGACGGCCTCGCTGAGGGATTTCGCGAACCCGATGGAATCCTGCTGCAGCCGCGTGATGCGGTTCTCCCGTCCGGGATCGTTCGTGTACTTCGAGAAGGCGGCACCTAGGCTGGCCACCACCTCGGTGAAGAGCTGATCGGTGACGGGGTTGTCGAAATCGGCGAAATCGAAGACCTGATTGTTCGCGATCGCGGCGCCGGGGATGACGGTGGAGATGAACAGCAGGGGATCAACGATGCGCAGTGTATAGCTGCCACGGGTGATCGCCCCGACCTGTGCACCGAGGTAGGCGTCATCCCAGTAGATCTCGGACTGGGTGCCGAAGCGGTTGTCTGGGATCTCCTTGAGATTGATGAAGAAGGCCTGTTGCATCGTGTTCGGTCGGCCACCGAACTTTATGCGCTCCCACGTGTTGCGGATCACCTGGCCGAAGACCCCGTCGCCGGCGAAAACCGACTGGGAGGAGGGATCCTGGCCGCGGAACTCGAATCCGCCGGGCTCAGCCACGAAACCGGTGACCTGACCATCCTGGAAGGTGACGAGTCCGTAGCCGTCGGGAACCACGATCTTCGAGCCGTTGCTGATGAGATTTTCCGAGCCCTTGGTGTTGGAACCGCGTCCGGCGTTCCTTCCCTCATGAACGGCAGGAAAGAACGCGGCTGTCGGGTTGATGTTGCGGGGAACCGTGAGGAAATCCAGCCACTGGTCGGCGAAGACACCGCCGAGCGCGCCCGTGAAGGCCTTGATGAAACCCATGTTCTAACTCCTGACTCAGCTGGGACGACCATCCACGATGGCCTCCCTTCATGGTGCCAGATTCCTGGGGCCACACGAGCAACGGGCGGGTGATGGGATCATGCCTTCAGCGGGCGGGAAGGTAAAATTCGCCGACGTGCTGCAGGTCAAGGATGTGGAGGTACGCGCGGGGGCGCGGCTCCTGTTGTCCCCGGTCAGTTTCCAGGTTGCCGCGGGGGACCGCATCGGACTGGTGGGTCGCAACGGTGCCGGGAAAACGACCCTGACCCGCATACTCGCTGGGGAGGGACTACCAGCGGCCGGTACCGTCACCCGCTCAGGGCAGATCGGTTACCTGCCGCAGGATCCCCGCTCGGGGGAGCCGGAACAGCTCGCGCGCGACCGGATACTGGGGGCGCGCGGGCTGGATCAGGTGATGGCGCGTCTCAGGCGGGTCGAGCAGGAGATGAGCTCCTCGCAGGGAGCTGCGCGGGAGAAGGCCATGGCGGCCTACGCCCGCGCCGAGAACGTGCTGCTGTCGGCGGGGGGATACGCCGCCGAGGCCGAGGCGGCCCGGATTGCCGCCAACCTCGGGTTGCCGGACCGTGTCCTCGGGCAGCCGCTCTACACCCTCTCGGGTGGTCAGCGACGCCGGATTGAGTTGGCCCGGATCCTGTTCTCCGACGCCGATACCCTCCTGCTGGACGAACCCACCAACCATCTCGACGCGGATTCCATAACCTGGCTGAAGGGTTATCTGCAGAGCTTCGGGGGCGGCCTGGTGGTGATAAGCCACGACGTCGGTCTGCTCGAGGCGGTCGTGAACAAGGTGTTCCACCTGGACGCCAACCGTGCCGAACTGGATCTCTACGCGATGGACTGGAAACGCTATCTGCAGCAACGGGAGACCGACGAGAAGCGTCGCAAGAGGGAACGCCTGAACGCGGAGCGCAAGGCGTCGCAGCTGATGGCCCAGGCCGATCGGATGCGCGCCAAGGCCACCAAGGCAGTTGCCGCCCAGAACATGGCCAAACGCGCCGAGAAGCTGCTGTCCGGCATCGAGGGGGAACGGGAACACGACAAGGTGGCCCGGATCCGCTTTCCTGATCCGGCGCCCTGCGGCAGGACCCCGCTGATGGCCCGCGATCTCTCGAAGGCCTACGGCTCGCTGGAGGTGTTCACCGCCGTCGATCTTGCCATTGACAAGGGCTCCAAGGTGGTCATCCTAGGATTGAACGGTGCCGGAAAGACCACGATGCTGCGGCTTCTCGCCGGGCTGGAGGAGCCGGACGTGGGACAGCGGGTCCTGGGGCACGGGGCTCGGCTCGGCTACTACGCGCAGGAACACGAGACCCTCGACGTCAGCAGATCGGTGCTGGAGAACATGGTTTCAGCGTCCCCCGACATGGGTGACGCGGAGGTTCGCAAGGTGCTCGGCTCCTTCCTGTTCACCGGGGATGACGTGGACAAGCCCGCGAGGGTGCTCTCCGGCGGGGAGAAAACCCGTTTGGCGCTGGCCATGCTGGTCGTCTCTGCCGCCAACGTGCTGCTGCTCGACGAACCGACGAACAACCTCGATCCGGCCTCTCGGGCGGAGGTGCTGTCCGCCCTGCGTTCCTACTCGGGGGCCGTCGTGCTTGTCACCCACGATCCGGGGGCGGTCGAGGCCCTGGAACCGGACCGGGTGCTGGTCCTGCCGGATGGGGTCGAGGACCTGTGGAGCGACGACTACGCCGAACTCATCGCCTTGGCGTGAAGGATCAATTCCTGGGCATCTTTTATGATCAAACTGCGCGTTTTGTGCAAATATCGCGCAAGTTCGAGCAGTTTATTGAGCAAAGTTGTCTACGCTGGGTGCACTCTAGGAGCAGGAAAGGGCCATGCCATGGCGCGCATCAATTTCGGTACCGGTGGCTGGCGGGCGATCATCGGTGACGAATTCACCCGCAGCAACGTGAGGCTGCTCTGTGGGGCGCTCGCGCAGCGCATCAAGGAGGAGGGAAGCCAGGACCAGGGGATCGTGATCGGCTACGACCGGCGATTCCTCTCCGACGTCGCCGCCAGGTGGGCGGCAGAGGTGTTCGCCGGGGAGGGGGTGGCGTGCCGGGTGATCAGGATCGCCCAGGCCCCCACCCCCCTGATCATGTGGACCGTCAAGAACCTCGGGCTGCCCTACGGCATGGCCATAACGGCCTCCCACAACCCCGCCCTCTACAACGGGATCAAGGTGTTCACGGCGGGCGGCAGGGACGCGGACGAGGTGGTCACGCGCGACATCGAGGACCGCATGACGAAACTCGAGGGCGCCCGCGAGGCCAGGATCGGGCAGGTGTCCTACGACAAGGCCGTCGCGCGGGGACTGATCCGCCAGATCAATCCGTTCAACGGCTACATCGACTCGATCATCGACCAGGTGGACATGGAGGCCATCCGCCGAGCCAATCTGAAGATCGCACTGGACCCGATGTTCGGGGTCTCCCGCACATCGCTGCAGACCATCCTCATGACGGCCCGCTGCGAGGTGGACGTCATCCACGACCGCCATGACACGCTGTTCGGGGGGCGCATGCCCTCTCCCAACAGTGCCTCCCTGGAGTCGCTGAAGCGCTACGTGGTGGACAACGGCTGTGCCCTCGGGATAGCGACCGATGGCGACGCCGACCGGCTCGGGGTCATCGACGACAAGGGAAACTTCCTTCACCCGAACCAGCTGCTGGTGATCCTCTACCACTACCTCCTCAAGTACAAGGGATGGCGGGGTCCCGTGGTCCGAAACGTGGCCACCACCTCGCTGCTCGACGACGTGGCCCACAAGTTCGGGCAGGAATGCCACGAGGTTCCCGTCGGTTTCAAGTGGGTATCGGGGAAGATGCTCGAAACCAATGCGATCATCGGCGGCGAGTCCTCCGGCGGTCTCACCGTCAAGGGACACATCTCCGGCAAGGACGGGATCTACGCCGCGACCCTGCTCGTGGAGATGCTGGCCGTGGTCGGCAAGCCCATGAGCGAGATCTACGAGGAGATCACGGGGCAGTTCGCTCCCCACCACATGGCCGAGACCGACTTCGCGTTCGATCCGGAACGCAAACCGGAGATCCTGAGGATACTCATGGAGGACCGCCTGCTGCCTGAGTTCTCGGAGAACGTGTGTGAGGTCTCGTACCGGGATGGCTGCAAGGTCTACTTCGAGGACGGGTGGATCATCGCCAGGTTCTCCGGAACCGAGCCGCTCCTGCGCATCTTCTGCGAGATGCCCAGCCGGGAACGGGCCGAACTGGCGTGCGAGGAGTTCGGGAAGTTCCTCGGACTGTAGCCGTTTCGACCGTTTATAACGATCGTCGTTATAATTGCGGCATCCGAACGTCGACGTCCCTGGAGTGACATGAACCTGCGCGATTTCGCGAGCGCCTTGACGCGGTCATGGCTGGTGATCGCGACCGCGACCGTGGCGGGTCTGGTGAGCGGCTGGGCCGTTGGCAACGTCGCCCGCACCGTCTACAGCACCACGTCTCGAGTGGTGGTCATGGCAGCCCCTGCGGTGGGGACCCCCGAGGATGCGCAACGCGTCACGTCCATGATCCGCTCCGAGATGTCGCTCTATCAGGTGCTCGCGCAGGGAAACCACCTCACCGAGAGAGTGGCCACCCGGGCGACAGGGATAACGGCTGAGCAGGTTGCAGACGCAACGACGGTCGTTGTCTCGGATCAGCTCCTGAGCCTGACGGTCACCCTGCCGGACCAGGAGCAGTCGGTAAAGGTCGCGAAGGTGTTCGCCGATGAAATGGTGGCAGAGATCAGGGGGCTGCATCCCTCCGATCCGCAGCTGCTCAGGGCAGAAGCGGTCGAAGCGCCCGTGAGAACGATCACCACCGGTGTCAGCCGCGGGGCATCGTTGGCCGCTGGTGGGGTTCTGGGAATCGTCTCGGGTTTGATCATCGTCTGGGGACTGGCCGCACTGCGACCTCTGGTGGCATCCGGTGGCGGCCTGGCCGGCGATGGGCGATTGGTGCTTCGCGCCAATGCGGACACGAAGGCCTTCCAACAGCTGGCCGCAGTGCTCTCCCCACACCTGAAGGCCTCGAAGACCGAGGAAGTGGTCCTGGTGGGGACCGGGGAAAGAGTGAATCTGGGACCGTGGTGCCAAGGACTTGGCGAACAACTCGGGGCAGAAACCACCGCGGTGACGGCCGCTCCCAACGGAGCCGATCCCGTGGCGCTTCGCGCCGTGTCAGGAGGCGGGACCACATTGCTGTTGACGGATAGGCGGGATTCGCTCAGCAGCGTTCAGGAGACCCTGGGACTCCTGGAAGCGGCGGGGGCGAACCTGGTGGCCTGTCTGGTGGTCAGCGAGCCCCGATCCTGAGCGCACGGAGGCGTTCACGTTCTGTTTTCCGACGGTGCTCCTCTCTGCCGGGTTGCTCCCGCTTGCCGAGCATCGTCAACAACGCGGCAAGGACGGCCCACCAGACGAAGCTGACGGGAAAGTTTTTGATCAGGTAGGTGTCGAAGAAAAAACTGGGGAGTGTGGCCACAAGACCAGCGGCAATGGTGCGTTCCACGACCCCACGGGCACGCCACCATGCCCAACAAGTGGTGCCGAGGGTGATCAGCAGGAGTCCGAGACCGATCAGCCCCAGCTCGGAGAAAACGGCCACGTAGAGATTGTGTGCGTGGGAAAGCGTGAGCCCGAAGGGCATCTGCTTGGTGCCGTGCGCGCCGGGTTGCGGTAGTGCCTGCGTCTCGAAGGCAAACCAGGGCCACAGCACTCCGTAACCGGTTCCGAAGACCAAGGTGGGCAGGGAGGAGAAAACTTGGTGCAGGCCATAGCTCCAGGTCTCGACGCGTCCCCCACCGGTGACGTCCACTCCTCGATTGCCCAGAACATGTTTGGCGGCGAACAGAAACGCCGTCAGGGCGACAAGGGTTGTTGCGGCGATGAAAGGCAGACGTGCGGGACGTCGCTTCACCGAGTTGATGAGGGGGGGGAGCGCCATCAGGAGCAGGAACACCCCCAAGGAGATAAGTCCAGCGCGGGCTCCGGAGGCTACGAACCACAGCAGATGGGCGAGAGCTGCCAAGGACGAGAGGACCCTGCGATGACCCTGCAGTACGGCGCCCAGGCACACGGAAATCCCCAACAGGAACACCGTGTGGATGACTGCTGCTCCCCCGAGCCTCGTCTCCAGACGGCCGAACAGATCCTCGTGGATGGCATTCCAGATCAGTGCTACGGGTGTGGCCGCAGCACTGATCACGGCGAACCACCACAGGATGTGGAACAACTGCTCGGGTGGAGCCAGGTTCACGGCCAGGACGGCCAGCAGACAGGTCAATCCGGCTGACACCAGAGGACTGGCCAGGTAGGCCAGCGGAACGGGGATCGTGGCCGACGGGATGTCGTACTGAACACTGGCCACGTGGTTCGCCAAGGGCAGCGACAAGGTTGCGAGCAGGAGAAGCGCGAGGAAAGCCATCGTCGCCACGACGAGGGAACGGGGTGGGCGGCCGCGGGTCGGGTCGCCGTGCATCCTGATGCCTGTGGCAAAGGCCAGGAACGCAACGGTCGGAACCAGGAACAGTTGCAGGTAGCTGATCCCGGTTTTACCCACCTCGAGTTCGGTCACCGCCGCCGATGTGAGAATCAACAGACAGGCGCACACGATCACGGCCGAGAGCGCCCAACGATCCAGTCGCAGGCGCGCCTTGTCGGCATGCGGGGAACCTGGGACGGGATGCAGCACGATGTCAGTCTAGAGGTTCCGTGGATGATGGTTGGCGGCCTTGACCTTGTCGAGGGCAGGCCGGATGTGGTTGCCCTGCTGAATGCGCGCAACGCTCCCTGATTTTTTCGCGCGATGAAGCCGTTCCGGATCGCCACGGAGTTCCTTCCGCGTCGCACGCACTGGTCGTGCTTCGTTCTGTGGTACTTCGCTCAACGTCCTTGTGCTTGAAACGTGCTGATCACGAAGGCTGCGGTTGTCCTTGTCGTGCCAGGAACGGTGTGGGCGTGAAAAGCGTTGGGACCCATCGCGACGAGATCCCGTGTTGCTTCGGCCGGTAGGCGCAGTGAGTGAGTCAGTTCTTGGCGGTCCACGAGCCTGAAACCGGTCATCGAACCATCGAGTCGTTCCAGCTTTTCCGGTTCGATTCCCAGCAGCCCGAGCGAGTCACGCAATTCCACGAGATGATCCCGGCCCGGGGTCACCACCACGAGCTGCCCGCCCGGGGCGAGTACCCGGGCGAACTCAGCCGGGTTGCGGGGTGCGAACACGCAGAGCACGGCCTCCAGGCCTCCCGAAACGATGGGCAGGCGACGCCAGACGTCGGCGACGACGGCTCCCAGCCGTGGACTGCGTCTGGCTGCGTGGCGGCAGGCAGCCGGGGAGACGTCAACCGCCAGGCAGGTCGCCCCGGGGGTCGCGTCCAGGAAGGCCCCGATGTAGTGGCCGGTTCCGGCTCCCACCTCGAGTACCCGGCCGGCGCCGGCCAAGGCGGTGATCACCCTCCGGGTCAGTGGCTCGTACCAGCCCCCTGCCAGGAAACGATTGCGTGCGGCGAGCATTTCGGGGGTGTCAGCGTTTTTCGGTGCGGCCCGCAGCAACAGGTTCAGATGTCCCTGCCGGGCGACATCGAAGCAGTGGCGGTTCTCGCAGCCGAGCGTTCTGCCGGCCAATTCTAGGGGCGCGGCGCAGACCGGGCAGCGGAGCCAGGCAACTACGCGGGAGAGCCCATCGGGAACGGGGCGACCGGCCATCACGGCGCCCACGATAGTGTGTGGTCCGTGCAAGACAAGCCTGTTGTTCTCGTTACCGGGGCGACGCGCGGCATCGGCCGTGTCATCGCCGAGAAGTTCCTCGGCGCGGGGTATCGCGTCGCGGGTACCCATCGTGCCGGGGGCGAGGTTCCCGAGGGCGTGCTGCCCGTTGAATGCGACATCACGGACCAGGCCCGGGTGGAGGCGGCCTTCGAGAGGGTCGAGGCCGAGCTGGGGAGCGTTGAGGTGCTCGTCGCCAACGCCGGGGTGACGAAGGACACCCTGCTGGCGCGGATGTCGGACGCGGACTGGGAAACCGTGATCGACACCAACTTGACCGGTACCTTCCGCGTGGTGCGGCGGGCGGTCCGCCCCATGACCCGTACCCGGTTCGGGAGGATCATCCTGATCTCCTCGGTGGTCGGGTTGCTCGGATCACCCGGACAGGTCAACTACGCGGCCTCCAAATCGGCGCTCATCGGCATGGCCCGCAGCCTCGCCCGCGAACTGGGAAGCCGGAACATCACCGCCAACGTGATCACCCCCGGGTTCATCGAGACCGACATGACCGCGACCCTGGACGAGAAGGTCATCAAAGGATACCGGGAACGCATCCCGGCTGCACGCCTTGGGCAGGCCGAGGACGTCGCGGGCGCGGCGTTGTTCCTGGCAGAGGCGGGATATGTCTCGGGCGCCGTCATACCGGTCGACGGCGGCCTCGGAATGGGCCATTGAGAAAACAAGACAAGGAGTATCTACATGGGAATCCTCGACGGCAAGAACATCCTGGTCACCGGAGTGACCATGGACACATCCATCGCTTACCGCGTCACCGAGATCGCACAGGCCGAGGGCGCCAAGGTGGTCGTCAGCAACCTCGGACGGGCCGTCGGACTGACCCGGCGCGTCGTCGGGCGGTTGGAGACCGTCCCGCCTGTGCTGGAACTCGACGTCACCGACCCCGAACACCTCGCGGCGCTGCCCGGGCAGCTTGGCGAACACTTCGGTGACCGCCTGGACGGCATCGTCCACTCCATCGCCTTCGCCAATCCCGAGCGGGCCCTCGGCGGGGCCTTCCTGAACACCGGGTGGAAGGACGTCGGGATCTCCCTGAACACCTCCACCTACTCCTACGTCTCGCTTGCGGTGGCCTGTCGGGAACTGCTTCACGGCGGTTCCTCCATCGTCGGCCTCACCTTCGACGCCCGGGTCACGTGGCCGCAGTATGACTGGATGGGGGTGGCAAAGGCGGGGCTCGAATCGGCCAGCCGTTACCTGGCCCGGTACCTGGGTTCCGAGGGCATCCGGTCCAACCTGGTCGCGGCCGGGCCCATCGACACCATCGCGAAGAAGGCCATTCCCGGGGCCGAGGAATTCAACGACATCTGGGAACAGCGTGCGCCCCTCGGGTGGGATCCCACCGACACCACGGCCACCGCCAAGGCCGTCGTGGCGCTGCTGTCCGACTGGTTCCCCGCCACCACCGGTGAAGTGATCCACGTCGATGGTGGTCTCCACTCGACCGGGGCCTGACGAGATCCGGAGGGTTTCGTGGGTGGAACAGGCCCTTGCCCGCGAAACCCTCGGTACGAGTAACGTTGACCCCATGGCAATGGTGGCAGCGCTCGAAGATGTGACGGTCAGACGTGGGACCTCGACTCTGTTGGATACGGTGAACCTGAGCATCGGAGAGGATGAGCGCTGGGTGCTGTTGGGTCCCAACGGGGCCGGCAAGACCACTCTGCTGTCCATACTTTCCGCGAACATGTTCCCGACCTCCGGGACGGTTCGCCTGCTCGACGAGGTGCTGGGCCGGGTCGACGTGTTCGAGCTGCGGCCCCGCATCGGGTTGACCTCCTCCTCCCTGGCCGAGCGCATTCCCGCGGGGGAGCGGGTCCTCGACGTGGTGATCTCGGCCGCCTGGGCGGTGATAGGACGTTGGCGCGAAGAGTACGACAGCGGCGACGAGGGGCGTGCCCGTGGCCTGCTCTACTCCCTGTACGTGGAACACCTCGCTGATCGCACCTTCGGGACCCTCAGCGAGGGGGAACGCAAACGCGTGCAGATCGCCCGGGCGCTGATGACCGATCCGGAGCTGCTGCTCCTCGACGAACCCGCCGGCGGGCTCGACCTGGCGGGCCGTGAGGCACTCGTCGGCACCC
This sequence comes from Propionibacteriaceae bacterium, assembly GCA_905372155.1. Lineage (GTDB taxonomy): Bacteria > Actinomycetota > Actinomycetes > Propionibacteriales > Propionibacteriaceae > Arachnia. The sequence continues at coordinate 22,229 of CAJPNZ010000015.1, read as the reverse complement.
TGACCGAGCTCTTCCAGGATCCCGGTTCCCCCGCCAGCGTCCTGGTGACCCACCACGTCGAGGAGATCCCCGACGGCGTCACCCACTGCCTGTTGCTCTCCGGAGGGCGGGTGACCGCCGCCGGGCCGTTGGAGGAAACGCTCACCGACGCCAACCTGAGTGCCGCATTCGGCATGGACCTTGTGGTCGCCCGCACCGATGACGGCAGGTGGAGTGCCCGTTCCCGCCCCGCATCCCTGGGTTGAGAAAAGCAAGCGGGAAACGCGCGCAACACCCGCTGGCCCGGCGCCGGTTCGTTGACGATAACCTTGGATGCGTTGGCGACAGAGCAAAGGAGTTCCAATGGCAACACCGAACACCCGCACCGAATCCGACTCGATGGGCACCATTGAGGTGGCCTCCGACCGGTACTGGGGTGCCCAGACCGAGAGGTCGCTTCACAATTTCGACATCGGGCGCGAGACCTTCGTGTGGGGTCGGCCGATGGTCAAGGCGCTCGGCATCCTGAAGAAATCCGCGGCGCTGGCGAACGCGGAGCTCGGGGAGCTTCCGCGCGACATCGCCGATCTCATCGCCAAGGCCGGCGACGAGGTCATCGAGGGCAAGCTGGACGACCACTTCCCGCTGGTGGTGTTCCAGACCGGGTCCGGCACCCAGTCCAACATGAACGTCAACGAGGTCATCTCCAACCGCGCCATCGAGCTGGCCGGAGGCGAACTCGGCACCAAGACCCCCGTCCACCCCAACGACCACGTCAACCGTGGCCAGTCATCCAACGACACCTTCCCGACGGCTATGCACATCGCAGTGGTCAACGAACTGGCGGCCATGTACCCGCGGGTCCGGAAACTGCGCGACACCCTGGACGCGAAGGCCAAGCAGTACGACGACGTGATCATGGTAGGGCGCACCCACCTGCAGGACGCCACCCCGATCCGCCTCGGCCAGGTGTTCTCCGGCTGGGTGGCCCAGATCGACTTCGCCTTGGAGGGCATCGAGTACGCAGACTCGCGTGCCCGTGAACTGGCGATCGGCGGCACCGCCGTCGGCACCGGCCTGAACGCCCATCCCAGGTTCGGGGCGCTCACCGCCGAGAAGATCTCCGAGGAGACCGGCATCGAGTTCAAACAGGCCGCCAACCTCTTCGCGGCGCTGGGCGCCCACGACGCGCTGGTGTTGGTCTCCGGTGCGCTGCGAGTCCTGGGCGACGCCCTGATGAAGATCGCCAACGACGTGCGCTGGTACGCATCCGGGCCCCGCAACGGCATCGGCGAGCTGCTCATCCCCGAGAACGAACCCGGATCCTCCATCATGCCCGGCAAGGTGAACCCCACCCAGTGCGAGGCCATGACGATGGTGGCGACGAAGGTCTTCGGCAACGATGCCACCGTCGGTTTCGCAGGCTCCCAGGGCAACTTCCAGCTCAACGTGTTCAAACCGGTCATGGCATGGTGCGTGCTCGAGTCCATCCAGCTGCTCGGCGACGCCTGCGTCTCCTTCGACTCCAATTGCGCCTACGGCATCGAACCGAACAAGGAACGGATCCAGGCCAACCTGGACACCAACCTGATGCAGGTGACCGCCCTCAACCGGCACATCGGGTACGACAAGGCCTCGAAGATCGCGAAGAACGCCCACCACAAGGGACTGTCGCTGCGCGAGTCGGCCCTGGAGCTCGGCTTCCTGACCGACGAACAGTTCGACCAATGGGTGGTTCCCGCCGACATGACCCACCCGAGCGCCGCCGACGAGTGAGGCCGTGACGCCGGGATGCCGGCTGGATCGATGAACGCGGCTCCCGCCCTCCTTCCCGAAGGGCGGGAGCCGCGTTCGCCCGGTACTCGGAGGCCGCGATGCGGCAAACTGCACCCCGTGACGCGCTCGAGCATTGCCGGTCTGGAGCCCGGCGGCGGCCTTCGCGGGTCTGCTACAACGCCATCGTCATGGCCATCGCGTTCAAGGTCATCACGGGCTGACCAGCGCGGTCACTTCACGGTCAGGAATCCTGGTCCCGCGGCCGGTTCTCCGCGCCATCGGTTGCCGCGTAGCGCTGCGCGATGATGGTACAGGCTATGAGCTGGAGGGTGTGGAAGACCATCAGCGGGAAGACGATCAGCCCCACGGTCTGGCCCGCGAACAGCACCGTCGCCATCGGCACCCCCGTCGCCAGGGATTTCTTCGTGCCGCAGAAGACGATGGCGATCTCGTCGGCGCGACCAAACCCGAGGGTTCGGGCGAGCTGCCGGGTGAAACACAGCATGAACGCCAGGATCACCAGGCACAGCGCCAGCATGATCAGCAGCTCCGTGCCGGTCGCGGTGATGCCGTTGCGGCGGAGGTCCCCGAAGGCGCCGTAGACCACCAGGCAGATCACGCCCTGGTCCAGCCACCTGAGGTTCTTGCGGTTGCGGGCCATGAAGTCCGCGGTCCAGCGACGCGAGAACTGCCCGAGGATGAAGGGCAGCAGCAACTGAACCATCACGGCACCGAAGGAATCCCACCCGACGGGGGCGGCGCCCGTGGTGGGCAGCAGGGCCATGACGAGCAGCGGCGTCAGGATCACCCCGAGCAGGTTCGAGGTGGTGGCCGAGACGATGGCCCCCGCGATGTTGCCACCGGCGATGGACGTGAACGTGATCGACGACTGCACCGTGGACGGCACCAGCGTCAGGAAGGCCAGCCCCAGCGCCAGGCCGGGGGAGTACCAGGGCAGGTGCAGCAGACCCAGACCGATGAGCGGGAACACCACGAAGGTGCAGGCGAAGATCGTCAGGTGTAGCCGCCAGTGCTTCAGGCCGGCCCACGCCTCGGCTGTCGACAGGCGCGCCCCATAGCCGAGGAACAGCAGGAAGATCGCGATCTTCGTCGCCAGGTCGAGGACGTCGGTGGCTGTTCCGGAGGTCGGCAGTAGGAATCCGACCAAAGCGGAGAGCAGGATGTAGAGCAGGAACGGGTCCTTCATCTTCGACCACACGAGACCCGAGCCTACAGTTCTTCCGTGAAACCTTTCCGCCGGGAAAGCAAGCGGATCATGGCAGGGGTGGTTTCCCGCGGGACCTCCTCCTCCCGAACCACAAAGCTCCTCCGGCGGCGCCGGGAAGGAGGGCTGTCAGCCACATGAGCCACCACCAGGGTTGGGGCGCGGGATCACCGGTGGCCTCTCCGGCCGGAACCGAACGCGCCCATGCGACGAAGGCGTCCCCGACGGGCAGGAACCCGAGGGCGAAGGTCGTCCCCGAGCCGGCCGGCAGCGGCAGGCCGAGCAGGTCGGCCTCCCGGTCCAGGACCGTGGCGAGTTCGATGTCCCCGTGGCGACGGGCGGCCGCCAGCGTCACCGCGGAGGCGCTCGCCGAGACCCCGTTGACGAGCGGTCCGGAATCCACGTCCCCGGGGGCGTCGACGCCGTGGGCGTGTTCCCGGATCCCCACCAGCCCCAGCGTCGGGGACAGGAAAGCCTGCTTGTAGATCCCCCACTCGCGGGTCGCCCGCTCCGGCTCGATGTCGGGCAGGAACATCTGGATGATCGACTGCGATGCGCCGCGTGCCCGGGACTCCCCGCGCTGGTGAACCAGCAGCCCGTTGCTCGGATCCCGGTACGCCTCCATCGCCTCGAACCACCGTTTCGTGACGCCGGCCAGTCCGGGAATCTCGACGATCCGGCTGGCCCGATGCACGGCAGCGAGCGCCACGATGACGTCGCAGGGCCACGCCGCACCGGGATAGGACGACGGCAGGGGATTCTCACCAAGGGCCCCCGCGATGGCCCGGGCCTCTGAGGAGACCTCGGCCAGCTGCGCCGCATCCCCGGTCAGGGCAGCACGGTCCACCAGCAGGAGCAGCCGCCATCCGTGGTAGAAGGTCCCGTGCGGCAGCAGATCGTTGGTGCCGAAACGATCGGCGACCACCGGGTTTCCGGTCTCGGCGATGACCCGTTCCAGAAGCGCGAGGTGGCTTTGGGGATCGCGACCCGCACGGGCCAGGTTCCCGGCCGCCAGGCCGGTCAAAGCCCAGGTGAAGAACTCACCCTCGGGAAACAGCGCTTGCATCTCGGATGCGGCCGACGGCGCCTTCCCGGCCAGCCAGGAAACCTGGGAGGCGACCACATCCGGGCCGCGCAGCCCGGGCAGGGTGGCGCGGCCCAGGTGGACCAGCGACAGCAGGGAGACCAACGCCAACGCCGACGCCAGGATTTTTCGCATCACGCCCCGAGGGTAGCCCGCCGGAGGGGTCGGATGCCTGCGGCTCCTCGGAGGGTGGTGAACGAACCCAGCGATGGCGCCTATATAAGGCAACGCACAGGCGCTATCGTGGCGACCTTGGCGATCGCGGTTTCGATATTTTCTATCAACTCGAACCTGAATACGACTTCCGAGCGGCGAAAGAGACAGGAAAGGAGTGGGGGCAGGTGTGGGAGCAAAGTAAGGAGCCGGATCGGGTTCAGAGTTTGCCCGCCGGGCTCGCGAGGTCTTCGGGGTTCCTGACGGCGACAGCGTAATCAGATATCCCACAGCGGGATCTTTGAGAAAGGAAAGCTCGGATAAAATCGAGCGCGGATTGGCGCCGATTGGATGGCTTCCTTATGGCAACGAGCGTTCCGAACCGAGGCTCCCCAAGTATCTCTACCGCGCCGGCCTCAAGGCGGGTTGGGGGCTGCGATACCAGCCCCGGAAAAGTATCGACCTCGTGATGCAGCTGCCGTTCAGTTGGGGGTCTGACTGCGGGGTCACGGTCTAAGTGGTGACCGGGACGGAGAGCGAAATCCGCTTGTCGGTAAGTTCCTTCTCCGGGTAGAATTCGGGAACGTCGAGTCTAAATTTTTGCCAACCGGATTCGAATATCGCTCTGCTGGATGTGGGTCTACAGAACCCCGTGGGGAACCGACGGGTTCTGGGGCCGGATGGCGCTGAAATTCAGCAGATCAAAATATGAACACGCAGGGGTGGTTGCGAGATGCCGGGTTTCGTTCGCAAAACAAGCGTTTTGTGGAGAATCGTCCTGGAGGGTGCTCGGAATCAACCAGCGAGGCTTGTTCGCGGGGCATTGACTGAGTTGGCACGCCGCCCCGGTGGTTTGCTGACCTTACCGCTTCCTGCCGGTCTGCGTGACGGGAACGCGTGTCGTGTTGTCGTTGGATCGTGTTTGCATCGCTGGCATGTGACTGCAAGGCCGGTAAACTCTCAGGAAGAAGGTGAGAAACGAGGAGGCCGGTGCAACCGGCTCGACAGGGTTGGCGGGTCGATTTCCCGGAGGCAGCGCAAAACTCCGCACACGACAAGTCCTGTCAGAGGTCATTTGCAACATGCTCCGAATAGATTTTTCGTTCGCTGATACGCGACCTGTGAACAACTCTCGTGATCTGGTATGAGCGGATAATCATCCATCGCCCAATGCCGAGCCGCGGCGTCAGCTTTTCATCTTGGAATTCGATCCCGTTCAATGAATTTTCCGCTACTCTTGCGCGCATGCGCCTCGACGTCACCGACCCCGACGACCCCCGGATGGGTGACTACGTCTCGTTGCGGGATTCGCAGCTTCGACGCAGCCTGGAGGGGGAGCGGGGAATCTTCATCGCGGAGGGCGACAAAATCATCCGGCGGGCCGCCGAAGCCGGGTGCCGTCCCAGATCCTTCCTGTTGGCGGCGAAATGGCTGCCCGGGCTGGGGGACGTGCTCGCGGCCCGGCCCGACGTTCCGTGCCTGGTGGCGGACGACCGGCTGATCGAACGGGTGAGCGGCTTCCACGTGCACCGCGGGGCCCTCGCGAGCTTCGAACGGCCCGACGAGACGCCGTGGGAGCTCATCCTCGGTGCCCGTCGCGTCCTGGTGTGCGAGGACCTCGTCGACCACGCGAACGTCGGATCCATCATCCGCGTCGCCGCCGCCCTCGGATGGGATGCCGTGGTGATCTCCCCGGGTGGGGCGGATCCCCTCTACCGGCGGGCCGTCAAGGCCTCCATGGGAACCTGCTTCCAGGTCGGGTGGCGGCGCATGACCGATTCCGTCACGGACCTGGCCAGGTTCCGGGCCGCCGGGTTCGAACTGGCCGCCACCACCCTCTCGCCGGGGGCCACGCCACTGACCGGTTACCGGGCCCCGGAGAAGCTGGCCCTGCTGCTCGGGTCCGAGGGCCACGGGCTCAGCGCCGACTGGCTGGACGCCTCGGATGTCCGCCTCGGAATCGAGATGGCGGCTGGGGTTGATTCGCTGAACGTCGCCACCGCCGCAGCCATTTTCGCCCACTGGCTGCGGCTGTGATCAACTACTGGTTTTCGGCAGGCCGGGGCGCAGGACGGTTCTCGACGGTGTGGGCTCGGCGGGGGCCGGCGATGAGGGCGCCGGGGTTTCGGGGGTCCCGAGCCGGAGGCTCACCACCACCGGGTCGTGGTCGGAGGAGCGATACGGGTCGGGGCTGTAGAGTTCCTGCTCCGCCGCTTTCTTGTAGGTCATGTCGTAGTCGAAAATGTCCGCCTCGTCCGCGTTGATGTGCCAGGCCCGGGCGTCGACGATGCTGGTTTCCGCGGCCTGGTTCGCGAGTGCGTGATCCAGGTAACCGGACATGCCGTCGAAGACGTAGGAATAGGCCTGCTCTCCGGTGAACTTCTTCTCCATGTCGGCGTAACCCCCCTCGACGAGGGTTTTCACCGGGTCCTCGTGGTCGTAGGAGTTGAGATCGCCGATGATCAGGGTGCGGGCGGCGCCCTGGCCGGTTGGGTCGCCCCGGAGCCAGGATGCGAGGTCCTCCGCGGCCTTGGTGCGGGTCTGGTTGCAGTTTCCCTGGCCATCGCCCGTGTCGGGGTCGCCCTTGCAGGCCGAACCCTTCGACTTGAGATGGTTGACCGACACGTTGAGCAGCTCGCCGGAGTCCTTGTGGCGGAAGGTCTGGAGCAGCGAGGGCCGGTTCCCGGTGTTGCCGAAGCTCAGGGTCTCGAAGGAACCGGCCGGTTCCACCGTGGCCGGTTTGTAGACGAAGGCCTGGAAGATGGCGTCGCTGCCGACCTTTCCCGTTTTCACCGCGGCGTAGGTGCCCTCCCCGGCCTTGGCGTTGAGGGCCGCCACCAGATCGTCGACGGCGGTTCCGTTGTTCTCGATCTCCATCAACCCGAAGACGTCGGCGTCAAGGGCGGTCATGGCCGCGACGATCTTCGCTTGCTGCCGCTGGAACTCCTCTGGGGTGTCGGCGCCGCGGGCCCGGGAGTCGTCGGAGGTGAGGGTGGTGAAGTAGTTCAGCACGTTGAACGAGGCGACCCGCAGGTTTCCCTGCTTCTCCGGGGCGGGGGGACGGGGATTGCCGGCCGTGTGGTCGGCACCTGTGGTCGGCTGCAACCGGTAGGAACCGAAACTGTAGCCCAGCACGCCGGTCAAGTTCGCAACCTGATCGCCGCTGCGGAAGTAGTTGTCCCTGGCCATCGGTTTCCCGTTCGGGTGGATGGCGGGGGTGGGGTTCTGAGAGGTGCGTCCGTCATCGACCGTCAGGCGGTTCGCGTTGTTGCTGGCCAGCAGGTCGATGGCGGGCTGCCCCGGGTCGACGACGCCGGTCGGGGTCCACTGCCGATCCGTGCCGTAGGTGATTTCCCCGTAGCGATCGAAGTTGTGGGAGTCGAGGATGGTCAGGGACTGCGGGAACCTGAGAAGCATGCCCTCGTGGCGTTCCCAGTCGGTGATCGGAAGGCTCAGCTCGAGCGGAGCCACCGGATCTCCGCCGTCCAGTTTCTCCACAGCGGTGGGGGTGATCTGGGTCTGGTCCTTGTACTCGCTCACCTTCCCTTTGACCTGCACCCGGTCCCCGACGCCCAGTTCGTTCGCGCCCTTGTCGTGGACGAAGATTCCGTCGCTGGTGGCCTCATCCCCGTCGCCCGCGTCCTGGATGAAGACGCCTCCCAGTTGATTCTCGCCCTGGAAATCGCCGGTCACCACGCCCTCGACGACCACGGTGCGTCCCGCGTAGGGGCTGGCTGTGCCGGTGCCCTGCACCGCACCGATCGGTATCGGGCGGGCGTCGGTGAGAGTGGGAATCGCCCAGGAGGGCTGGGCGAAGGTTCCGAGGAACGCGGGAAGAAGGGCCGAGGCCAGGGCCAGCAGACGGATTCGGATGCTCATGTTTCGCTTTCGATGTTGGGCGATACCACCGTGGCTCACCATCAGTGATGATTCTCTCAGCTGGCCGTGGTGAAACGTACATCGCATCCCGGATCGTGGGTGCCGGCGGTCCGACTCACCCCTCCCCGGGGCGTGGGGCGGAATCCCGTTTCGGGGAGACCGGCCAGTCCTCGGGATAACGCCACGCCAGATCGGCCACCTGATCATCGAGTTTCCTTCGGGAGCGGTGCGAGATGCGATCCCCGAACACGGTTCCGTTCAGGTGGTCGGTCTCGTGCTGGAAACAACGGGCCAGCAGCCCCGTGCCGTTCAGCTCGATCTCTTCGCCGTAGGCATCCTGGCCCCGGCAGATGGCCTTGTCGGGGCGGGGAACCCCGGAGTAGCCGCCGGGCCACGACAGGCAGCCCTCCTCGGTGACGTCGAGGTTGCGGTCCTTGCCCGTGGGAAGCTCCACCACCGGATTGCAGACCACCCCGCGCTGGACGTGGTCGTCGGCGTCCGGGCACTCGTAGATGAAAACGGAAATCCCAACCCCCACCTGGGTGGCAGCCAGACCGACCCCCTCGGCCGCTCGCATCGTTGCGAACATGTCGCGAACGAGCTCGTGCAGCTCATTGCCGAACTCGGTGACGGGTTTGGTGGTTGCGTGCATCACAGGGGTGCCCCAGCGGGTGATGGGACGGATGCGGCCGCCGGTGGTGAGGTCCTCGGACATCGATCTTCCTGTTCTCCGGTTCGTCGTGCAGAGCAACAGTATGCCCGCTGCCACACTTGACGCCATGGAAGGGCCCTGGGGCACGTTGACCGCCGAGTACCGGCACCATCTGGAGACCGAACGCGGCCTGGCCCAGAACACCGTCCGCGCCTACCAGGCGGACCTGGCGGGCATGGCTTCATCAGTTCCGGTTCCGCCGGCTCGGGTCACCCTCGCGCACCTGCGTTCCTGGCTGGCCGATCAGGTCGACTCCGGCGCCGAACCGGCGACCCTGCAGCGCCGTGTCTCCTGTGCCCGGGGTTTCTTCGCCTGGGCACACAGGGAGGGATTCATCGCATCGGATCCGGCGACCCGGCTGCGCGCCCCCCGGCGGCCACGCACCCTGCCCGAGGTGCCCACCGAAACCCAGGTGAGTGACGCCATCGCGTCCCTGGCCTCGGCCGTCGCCGAGGGTGACCCGATAGCGCTGCGCGACGTGGCCCTGGTCGAGCTGCTCTACGCCAGCGGGCTGCGCATCTCTGAGGCGTGTGGGCTGGGGTTGCGCGACGTTGATTTCGAGAACTCGACGGTGCGGGTGTTGGGCAAGGGCGACAAGGAACGCACAGTTCCCATGGGAGCCCCGGCCCGGCGTGCCCTCGACGCGTGGTTGGCGGTCCGGGACCGTGTGGCGGTGCCGGGCAGTCCGCCCCGGCTGTTCCTCGGTGCCCGGGGCGGTGGCCTCGACCCCCGGGTCGCCCGTCGCGTGGTCCACGCCGCCACGGCGGCGGGTGGCGCATCCGTCGGTCCGCACGCGTTGCGGCATGCCATGGCCACCCATCTGCTGGCCGGGGGAGCGGACCTGCGCAGCGTCCAGGAACTGCTGGGACACGCCTCCGTGGCAACCACCCAGCGTTACACCCATGTCACGAACGAACGGCTCCGGGCGGTCTTCCAGCAGGCCCATCCCCGGGCCTGAGGGGATCAGCGAACCAGGGTGAGGGGGTCGATGACCTGGCCGTTCCGCCAGGCCATCCAGTGCAGGTGACAGCCCGTGGAGTAGCCCGTGCTGCCGACGTGACCCACCACGGCCCCGGCCTCCAGGGCCTGACCCGCCGCAACCTCGATTCCCGGCATGTGGGCGTATCCGGTGCGGATCCCGGAGTGTTCCACAACCACCCGGTAGCCGTAGCCGCCGTCGTAGCCGGCGGAGATCACCGTCCCGGCCCAGGGCAGGTGGATCGCGGTGCCGCAGGCCGCCCCGATGTCCGCTCCGTCGTGGAGCTTCAGGATTCCGGTGACCGGATGCACCCGCATCCCGAAGGGACTGGTGATGGGGCCGGCCACCGGCAGGGAACCGGGTTCGGGTACCGGACCCGGGGCCTGGGCGGGCGGAAGCCAGGTGACGGGCGGCGGGGTCGTGCCGTGCGGCAGCAACCGGATGGGCGGGGACTTCAGGTAGAGCATCGGGTCGTGGTAGATGGTGCCGTCGGTCAGGCCCCAGTGCAGGCAGTACCGGGGGTCGCAGTGTGGTGGCCCCGCCAGATGTCCGATCACCTCACCCGCCCTGACCTGGGTCCCTTCGGGCAGCGACCCGGCGACGGGGGTGTAGGTGGTGCGCAATCCGTTGCCGTGATCGACGGAGACCGAGGGGCGACCTGCGACCTCCCCGGTGAAATAGATCTTCCCGACCGCCGCGGAACGCACCTCCTCCCCTTGGTCTGCGGCCAGGTCCACACCGCGATGCCCCGCGGAATAGGGAGAGGTTCCGCCGTCGAAGGGACGCAGCAGCGCGCCCGGAACGGGAGCCGAGAGAACCAACCCCGCATCCGCGTGCGCCGCTGCGGGGAACAGGGTCAAAGCCAGAAGGGCCAATGGGAGCAATGCCTTCCTCATGTTCTTCACTGTGGGAGGCGAAACGGGACGGTCTCCTGGATCGGGGAAGGTCGTGTCCTGTGTTGAAAACCTTGCTCAGCCGGGCATAAGATTGGCCGCGCAATCGGCTGGCCCGATTGACATCGCATGCGCCGCAACGGGAACCGTCGGCGGTGGTGTGGTCCCGGGATTTCGCGTCGTGGGTGCTGCCGCCGGGCGCATCAGGAAGACCCCAGCGGGGTCCGTAGAACAACCACCCGCGCGAGCCCCACTCGCCATTGACAAGGATGGGTGTGGCCGCGCCCATCGTGAAAGGAACGGCCATGGCCGTCGTGACCGCCCGTCAGCTTCTCGAGTCCGGAGTCCACTTCGGGCACCAGACCCGCCGCTGGAACCCGAAGATGAAGCGGTTCATCTTCGCCGAGCGCAACGGTATCTACATCATCGACCTCCAGCTGTCGCTCAGCTACATCGACAGCGCCTTCTCGTTCGTCAAGTCCACCGTCGCCCGCGGCGGGCAGGTGCTCTTCGTCGGTACCAAGAAACAGGCCCAGGAGGCCATCGCCGAGCAGGCCACCCGGGTCGGCATGCCGTACGTCAACCAGCGCTGGCTGGGTGGCATGCTCACCAACTTCCACACCGTCACCAAGCGGATCCAGCGCCTCAAGGAACTCGAGGGCATGGATCTGACGGACTCCGCCAACAGCGGTCTGACCAAGAAGGAGCTGCTGCACCTCGAGCGCGAGAAGAACAAGCTGAGCAAGACCCTCGGTGGCATCCGCGACATGGTCCGCACCCCGCAGGCCGTCTGGGTGGTCGACACCAAGAAGGAACACCTCGCCGTGGACGAGGCCCGCAAGCTGCGTATTCCCATCGTCGGGATCCTCGACACCAACTGCGATCCCGACGAGGTCGACTACGCGGTTCCCGGCAACGACGACGCCATCCGATCGGTCGCCCTGCTGACCCGGGTCATCGCCGATGCCGTCGCCGAGGGTCTGATCCAGCGTTCCTCCGGCCGCAGCGGCGAGGAGGCCGAAGCAGAGCCCATGCCCGACTGGGAGCGTGAGCTCCTGGCCCAGGGCGAGAACGCCGCCGCGGAGGCGCCGGAAACCGCCGAGGCCCCTGCCAAGACCGAGTCCGAGTAATTTCCACAAGACAAGACGGGAAACTGACATGGCAATCACTGCTGCTGACGTCAAGAAGCTGCGCGACGCCACCGGCGCAGGCATGATGGACGCCAAGAAGGCCCTCACCGAGGCCGAGGGAGATCACGAGAAGGCCATCGAGCTGCTCCGCATCTCCGGACTCGCGAAAGCCGCCAAGCGCACAGACCGCGAAGCAACCAACGGCATCGTCGTGGGCAGGGACGGGATCCTCATCCAGTTCGCCGCCGAGACCGATTTCGTGGCCAAGAACGCCGAGTTCGTCGGACTGGCCGACCAGATCGTCGAGGCCGTCGCATCTTCCGGTGCCAAGGACCTCGAGACCACCAAGGCTGCACCGCTGGGTTCTGCGACCGTCCAGGAGGCCGTGCAGTCGCTGGCCGCCACGATCGGCGAGAACCTGTCGCTGGTCAACGTGGCCAACTACGACGGCGACACCCACCTGTACCTGCACCGCCGCGCCTCCGATCTGCCGCCCCAGGTCGGCGTTCTGGTCGAGTACACCGGTGGTGACGAGGCCCTCGTCCACCAGGTCGCGATGCACATCGCCGCCATGAGCCCGGTCTACGTCTCCCGCGACGAGGTTCCCGCCGAGGTGGTCGAGAATGAACGCCGCATCGCCGAGGCCACTGCCCGCGAGGAGGGCAAACCCGAGGGTGCGATCCCGCGCATCATCGAAGGGCGCCTTGGTGGGTTCTACAAGGACGTCGTGCTGCTGGATCAGCCTGCGGTTTGGGAGGACAAGAAGACCGTCGGCGACGTCCTGAAGGCCGCCGGGGTCGAGATCAAACGTTTCGCGCGCCTGGCCGTGGGTGCCTGAACCGGATCAACCGAAACGAGCGTGTCCCCTGACGGGGGCGCGCTTGTTTCGCTTGGGACGATATTGTGTGCCGTGACGCGTCACCCACCAGGAAGGTAGGTCCCATGAACAAGCCGCATCAGCGCGTGCTGCTGAAACTCTCGGGAGAGGTTTTCGGCGGAGGGAAACTGGGGGTCGATCCTGTCGTCATATCGAGCATCGCCAAGGAGATAGCCGCGGTGGTCTCCGGCGGAACACAGGTGGCCGTGGTGGTGGGTGGTGGCAACTACTTCCGCGGAGCCGAGCTGAGCAACAACGGCATGGCGCGGGACCGGGCCGACTACATGGGCATGCTCGGGACCGTCATGAACGCCATCGCACTTCAGGACTTCTTGGAGAAGGAGGGAATCCACACCCGCGTCCAGTCGGCAATCAACATGGCCCAGGTGGCCGAACCTTACATTCCACGTCGCGCGGAACGTCACCTCGAGAAGGGGCGCCTGGTCATCTTCGGGGCCGGGTCGGGAATGCCCTACTTCTCCACCGACACCGTAGCCGCCCAGCGCGCCCTCGAGATCGGCGCCGAGGTGCTGCTCATGGGCAAACAGGGAGTGGACGGGGTCTACGACTCGGATCCACGCACCAACCCGGAGGCAAGGCGCTACGAGCGTCTGACCCACGACGAGTTCCTGTCCCGGGATCTCAAGGTCGCCGACGCCACCGCCATCGCGCTGGCCCGCGACAACGCCCTCAACATCATCTTCTTCAACCTGTCCGAACGGGGCAACATCGGCCGCGTCGTGCAGGGCGAACCCATCGGGACGTTCGTTTCCCGCTGACAACCCCATTAGGTAAAGGAGAGCGGCAATGATCGCCGACGTCGAGAAGGAAACCCAGTCCAGGATGCAGCAGGCGGTGGACCACGCCCGCGAGGATCTGTCGACCATTCGCACGGGCCGGGCCCACCCCGCCATGTTCAGCCGGCTCAACGCGGACTACTACGGGGCGCCGACGCCACTGCAGCAGCTTGCGACGTTCAACTCGCCCGACCCCCGGACCATGCTGATCACCCCCTTCGACCGCAGCGCCATCTCGGCCATCGAGAAGGCCATCCGGGAAGCGGATCTCGGAGTGAACCCGAGCAACGACGGGAACGCCATCCGGGTCGTCATGCCGCAGCTCACGGAGGAGCGTCGCAAGGAGTACATCAAACTCGCCAAGGCCAAGGCCGAGGACGCCCGCATCGCCGTGCGCAACATTCGCCGCCACGCCATCGACGCGCTGAAGAAGCTCGAGAAGAAATCTGAGATCAGCGAGGACGAGCTGATTCGGGCGGAGAAGGCCATGGATGTGACCACCAAGAAATACGTGGATGCGGTTGACGAGCTGCTCAAGAGCAAGGAAGCCGAACTCAGCGAGGTCTGATGTCACCCCAGGAGCCAGCCCAGGCAATACCGACACCGACGCCGAAGGTCGGTCGGGATCTCCCGATGGCCATCGGCGTCGGGCTCGGTCTACTGGCTGCTCTGGCCGTTGGTCTGCTGTGGGCCCCTTGGTTCTTCGTGCTGATCTCTGCCGCTTCGCTGAGCATGGCCGTCATCGAGATCCACCGGGCGCTGCTGCGCAAAGGGATGCACGCGCAGGTGAAAACCATAGTCGCGGGAACCCTCGTAAGTGTCCTCGGCGCCTATGCGATGTTCCGGTGGAATCTGGGGCTGCCGCCCACCACCTTCGCCGTGATCTGCGTCTGTGGGACGGTGGTCGCATGTCTGGTGGCACGGTTGCTGCTGGCCCGGGAAGGTTTCATCCGCGACATCGCCGCTAGCGCGCTGATCATCGCCTACATCCCGTTGATGGGGGTTTTCATTCCGTTGATGATGGCCGAGTCCGGCGGCACCCGGCGGATCATCGCGGTGGTGGCCTGCGTGGTGGCCTCCGACACCGGCGCGTACGCCGTCGGTAGTCTGCTGGGAAGACACAAGATGGCGCCGCACATCTCACCCTCCAAAACTTGGGAGGGACTCGCGGGTTCCATCATCACCTCCGCAATCGTCGGGGTGGTGGCGGCTCTCTGGTGCCTGGGCGCTTCCTGGGAGCTGGGCCTGGTCCTGGGATTGTGCATCGCACCCGCCGCGACGCTGGGGGATCTCGTGGAATCCTTGATCAAACGAGACGCAGGGCTGAAGGACATGTCCAATTTCCTGCCGGGACACGGAGGTTTCATGGATCGCCTGGACTCGATGCTGGTGGCGATGCCGATGGGCTGGCTCGTCCTGCACCTGGGCATGGGGGGCTGACGTGCCGAATCATCTTCCGCTGGTCTTCGACGCACCCGCCCGCGGCAGGGCCCCGAAGCACTGGCTCGACTTCGACGTGCCCGAGCGACGTGCCGCCATGAAGTCCTTCGGTCTGCCCGCTTTCCGGGCCGACCAGATCTCCCGCCACGTCTTCGACGGCCTCAGCGACGAGGTCACGGCCTGGACGGATCTTCCCGCGGCGATCCGGGAGGACCTGGCCGAGCAGCTCTTCCCACCCCTGCTCACCCAGGTGCGCAGGCTGAGCGCCGACCGGGGACGCACCGTCAAGACCCTGTGGCGGCTGCACGACGGCTCCCTCCTGGAATCCGTGCTCATGCGCTACCCGAACCGCTCCACCCTGTGCATCAGCTCCCAGGCGGGCTGCGGAATGGCGTGTCCCTTCTGCGCCACCGGGCAGGGCGGGCTGAAACGCAACCTGTCGCGGGCCGAGATCGCCGTCCAGGCCTTCGCGGCCAACCGGATGCTGGCCGCCGGGGAGGTTCCGGGGGCCACCGGCAGGCTCAACAACATTGTCTTCATGGGGATGGGAGAGCCGCTGGCCAACTACAAGGCGGTACTGGGAACCATCCGCACCCTGATCGCCCCCGTGCCCAAAGGTTTCGGGATGAGTGCCCGGGGCATCACCGTGTCCACCGTCGGCCTGGTGCCGCAGATCGGGCGCCTCGCGGGGGAGGAGCTTC
Source organism: Propionibacteriaceae bacterium (assembly GCA_905372155.1). Lineage (GTDB taxonomy): Bacteria > Actinomycetota > Actinomycetes > Propionibacteriales > Propionibacteriaceae > Arachnia. Next base: position 6,604 of record CAJPNZ010000015.1, on the reverse strand, counting down.
CCGTGACCCTCGCGGTCTCCCTGCACGCTCCCGACGACGACCTGCGCAACGAGATCGTCCCGGTGAACAACCGGTGGAGCGTCACCGAGGTGGTCGACGCCGCCTGGGAATACGCACGGGTCACCAGGCGCCGCGTCAGCATCGAGTACGCCCTGATGCGCGACATCAACGATTCCGTTTCCCGCGCGAACCTGCTCGCGGACGTCCTGAAACGGCGCGGCGACTGGGGATGGGTGCACGTCAACCTGATCCCCCTCAACCCGACCCCGGGGTCGCGCTGGACGGCCTCCCGCCCAAAGGACGAGGCGGCCTTCATCGCCACGCTCGAAAGACGCGGGGTGCCCGTGACCCTGCGCGACACCCGCGGTTCCGAGATCGACGGGGCCTGCGGACAGCTCGCGGCCCGCGAGACCGCGGGGGTTTGAGATGGTTGCCGGATTGAAACGCATTGTTCACAAACCGTGGCTAGGCTTCCGCAGGTCAGAAGCTGAAACCAACTAACGAGGAGTCCGAATGGATCAGCAGTTGCAGTCCATCTTCGAGTCCGTGGTTGCCCGTAACCCCGGAGAGGCCGAGTTCCACCAGGCCGTCCGGGAGGTCTTCGAGAGTCTCGAGCCCGTCATCAAGAAGAATCCGGGCTACCTCGAGGACAAGATCTTGGAGCGCATCTGCGAGCCCGAGCGTCAGATCATCTTCCGTGTCCCCTGGGTGGACGACCGGGGAACGGTGCAGGTCAACCGCGGTTTCCGCGTCGAATTCAACTCGGCTCTCGGCCCCTACAAGGGTGGTTTGCGTTTCCATCCCTCGGTCTACCTGGGCATCATCAAATTCCTGGGATTCGAGCAGATCTTCAAGAACTCCCTGACCGGCCTGCCCATCGGCGGCGGCAAGGGCGGTTCCGATTTCAACCCGCACGGCAGGTCGGATGCCGAGGTGATGCGTTTCTGCCAGTCCTTCATGACCGAGCTGTACCGCCACCTGGGTGAGTACACCGACGTGCCCGCCGGTGACATCGGCGTCGGCGGCCGCGAGATCGGCTACATGTTCGGCCAGTACAAGCGGATCACCAACCGCTACGAGTCCGGTGTGCTGACCGGCAAGGGCCTCGACTGGGGCGGTTCGCTGGTTCGCACCGAGGCAACCGGCTACGGCGTCGTGGCCTTCACACAGGAAATGCTGAAGGCCCGCGGCGACGTCTTCGACGGCAAGCGCGTCACGGTCTCGGGTTCCGGGAACGTGGCCACCTACGCCATCGAGAAGGTTCAGCAGCTCGGCGGGAAGGTCGTCGCCTGCTCCGACTCCTCCGGCTACGTCGTGGACGAGGCGGGCATCGACGTCGAGCTGCTGAAGCAGGTCAAGGAGGTGGAACGCGGCCGCATCGCCGACTACGCCTCCCGCCGCGACAGCGCCGAACTGGGCAAGGGCGGTTCGATCTGGGACGTGCCCGTGGACGTCGCCCTGCCCTGCGCTACCCAGAACGAGCTGAACGGGGAACATGCCGCCACCCTGATCCGCAACGGCGTCAAGGCCGTGGTCGAGGGCGCCAACATGCCCACCACCCCTGAGGGCATCCACGCCTTCCAGGACGCCGGGGTGTTGTTCGCCCCGGGCAAGGCGGCGAACGCCGGCGGTGTGGCCACCTCGGGTCTGGAGATGCAGCAGAACGCCATGCGCGACTCGTGGACCTTCGAGTACACCGAGGAACGCCTGACCGGCATCATGCGCAACATCCACGACATGTGCGCCGCCACCGCCGAGGAGTACGGCGCCCCCGGTGACTACGTCGTCGGCGCCAATATCACTGGTTTCATCAAGGTGGCGAACGCCATGCAGGCCTTCGGGCTCGTCTGAGACATTGCGACGCCGCCGGACTGCATTGGGCCCGGCGACGTCGTTCCGAGACACGGTTGGTGCGTCGTGACACACTGTCTGGGTGCGAAGAATCGTCCTACTCGGCTCCACCGGGTCCATAGGCACCCAGACGCTCGACGTGATCGGTTCCCGACGCGACCGATTCGATGTGGTGGCGCTGGCCGCATCGGGGGGCAACATCGAACTTCTGGTCGAGCAGGTGAAGCGTTTCCGACCCGCGTACGTGGCCCTGGCCCGAGCGGAGAGAGCGGCGGACCTGGAACACGAGCTCGCGGCGCGCGGGGTCGAGGCACCCCGACTGCTGATCGGTCCCGGGGCAGCGGCCGAGCTGGCCGCCCTGGAATGCGACGTGGTGGTGAACGCCATCACGGGGGCTGCGGGACTGGAGCCCACCCTGGCTGCGCTCGAGTCCGGTCGTACCCTGGCCCTGGCGAACAAGGAATCTCTCGTGATTGGTGGGAGACTGGTCACCGACCTAGCGGCGCCGGAACAGCTGGTGGCCGTCGACTCCGAGCACTCCGCCTTCGCCCAGGCCCTGCGCGGGGGACGCCGCCACGAGGTGGCCCGGCTCATCCTGACCGCATCTGGGGGGCCGTTCCGGGGCCGCAGCCGTGCGGGACTCGCGGACGTGACACCCGAGGAGGCCATGGCCCATCCCACCTGGAAAATGGGCCGGGTCATCACCATCAACTCATCCACCCTGGTCAACAAGGGACTCGAGCTGATCGAGGCCGCCCTCCTCTACGGAGTCGGCCTCGACGACATCGTCGTGGCGGTGCATCCCCAGTCGGTCGTCCACTCCATGGTGGAGTTCACCGACGGATCGACCTTGGCGCAGGCCTCGCCGCCGGACATGCGATTGCCCATCGGGTTGGCGCTGACCTGGCCGGACAGGCTTCCAGGGACCGCGGTTCCCTGTGACTGGACGAGACCCGCGATCTGGACCTTCGAACCCCTGGACGACGCGACCTTCCCGGCGGTTGAGCTGGCCCGCCGCGCCGGGAAGGCCGCGGGCACGGCCCCGGCCGTCTACAACGCGGCCAACGAGGTGCTGGTGGACGCTTTCTGTGATCACAGGATCGGGTTTCTGGGGATAACGGACCTGATTTCCCGGTGCTTGGCCGAACACCTCGAGACCGGGCACGTCCCGGATGCCGAACTGACCCTGGAAGCGGTGCTGGCTGCGGACGCTGCGGCCCGCGAACGTGCCCGTGAACTCGTGGAGGAACTTTCTTGAACACTCTCGTACTGATCGGCCTGGCGCTGCTGTTCTTCGCCCTGATCATGGTTTCCATCGCCCTGCATGAGATCGGACACCTCGTGCCGGCGAAGATCTTCGGGGTCAAGGTGACCCAGTATTTCGTCGGATTCGGCCGGACCATCTGGTCCCGGAAACGGGGCGAGACCGAGTACGGATTCAAACTCTTCCTGCTCGGTGGCTACGTCCGGTTGGTCGGGATGTACCCGCCCGAGAAGCAGTCTGACAAGCCCAAGGGCTGGCTCACCCGGCTGGCCGACCGGGCCCGCAGCTACGAGTACGAGGAGATCACCCCCGCCGATGACGGGCGGTTGTTCCACCAGAAACCGGTGTGGCAGAAGGTCATCGTCATGCTCGGCGGGCCCGCCATGAACCTCCTGCTTGCCTTCCTGATCTTCCTGGGGATCAACCTGTTCCACGGCACCTTGCAGTCGACGCTGGACGTGACGGTCGTCAACGACTGCGTCATCCCCGCCGACCGCACTCCCGCCACCTGTCAGGAGGGCGATCCCCAGACCCCAGCGAAACGGGCGGGCGTCATGGTGGGGGACAAGGTGGTGGCCTTCAACGGCCACAGGGTCGGCAGCTGGGACGAGCTGACCGACCTGATTCGCGCGAACCGCGACGGCGCCGCCACGATCACGGTCGAACGCGGCGGCAGGATCATCGAGCTGCCCACCGTGAACACCATCATCCAGTCGGTGCCCGACAAACTCGACCCGACCTCCAGGGTGGAGGCAGGTTTCCTCGGCGTCTCACCCGGCCGGGAACTGGTCCGCGGTGGCGTGATCGAAACGGCGGGACAGATGTGGACCACCACGCGGATGTCGCTGGTTGCCCTGGCCTCCTTCCCCGTGCGGGTCTGGAACGTCGGGGTCGGGCTCGTCACAGGAGCGGAACGCGACATCAACAGCCCGATCTCCGTGGTCGGTGCCAGCCGGGTGGCGGGGGAGATCGCGGTGGCGGACTCGCTGCCGATCCAGGACCGCGCAGTCACGTGGTTGTCGCTGCTCGGCAGCGTCAACCTGTTCGTCGCGTTGCTGAACCTGGTACCGCTGCTTCCCCTCGACGGCGGCCACATCGCCGGGGCGCTCTACGAGGCCCTGCGACGCGGCATTGCGCGGCTGCGAGGCAGGAGCGACCCGGGCCCCGTCGACACCGCGAAGATGCTGCCGGTGGCCTACGCGGTCGGTGGATTCCTGCTCATTGGCGGCGTGGTGCTGATCCTGGCTGACATCATCAGCCCCATCAAGCTGTTCTGAGCGGGGATGCTAGCCTCGGCGGTGCGCTCCGGCCGGTTCGTGCGACCTGGACTGGCCGGCCACATCGGCAATCAAGCTAAGGACGTGACCACATGGCCCTCACCCCAGCCGAGCTGTCCGAGCTCGCCGCCCGCATCGCCCCCGTTGAGGATGCCTGGCTCCAGGCGGGCCGCGCCCGGCAGGACGACCTGACCAAACCCCCCGGTTCCCTCGGGGAACTCGAATCCATCGGGGTGCGGCTCTGCGGAATCGCCGCCCAGTGCCCGCCGCCCGTGCCTTCACGTCCGAAGGTGATCGTTTTCGCCGCCGACCACGGGGTCTACGCGCAGGGTGTCACGCCTTGGCCCCAGGAGGTCAGCGTCCAGATGGCCACCGGGATCGCCATCGGGTTCGCCGGGGTGTGCGTGATCTCCCGGGCCTTCGGGGCCGGAACCGAGGTGTTCGACGTCGGTCTGCTGCAGCACGCCGAGGGCACCGTGGACCGCCGCATCGCGGCAGGCACCGCCGACTTCACCTCGGGCCCGGCCATGACCGTGGAGCAGGCCCTGGAGGCGATCGGCGTCGGCATCGAGGCCGCCAACGCCGCCATCGCCGCCGGGGCCGACGTGCTGGTGCCCGGTGAGGTCGGGCTCGCCAACACCACGCCCGCCGCGGCCCTGACGGCCGCGTTCACCGGGAGGTCCGTATCCGAGGTCACAGGCAGGGGGGCCGGGGCCGATGACGAGATGCTCGCCCACAAGGTGGCGGTCATCGAGAAGGGACTCGCGGTCGGCGGGGTGAATGATCTGCTCGCCGCGGGAGACGCGGTCGGCGCGTTGGCCGCCGTCGGTGGTTTCGAACACGCCGCCATGACCGGGCTCATGCTGGCAGCCGCGGCCAGGCGCGTCCCCGTGGTTCTCGACGGGGTGGTTTCCTGCTCCGCGGCCCTCGTCGCCCGCGCCATCTGCCCGGACGTCGTCGGCTACCTGATCGCCGGGCACGCCGGTGTGGAACCCGCCATCACCGCCGCCCACGAGGCCCTCGGGCTGCGTGGGCTGGTCGACCTCGACCTGCGGCTCGGTGAGGGTTCCGGCGGTGCCCTGGCGCTGCCGCTGGTCAGGGCGGCCGCTCTCATCATGAACGAGATGGGTACCTTCAGCGGCCAGGGAGTGTCGAAGGCGTGAAGGGTTCCGCGCTGATCCTGGGCGGGACCCGTTCCGGAAAATCGACCTTCGCGGAGTCGCTGCTCGCCGATGAACCCGGGGTTTCCTACGTGGCCACCTCCGAGGTGCGCCCCGACGATCCCGAATGGGTGGAGCGGCTCAGGATCCACCGGGCCCGCCGCCCCTCCCACTGGGAGACGGTCGAGACCATCGACCTGGCCGCCGAGCTTCACCGCGACGACACCACCCCCATGCTGGTCGACTGCCTGGGGGTGTGGCTGACGAGGTTGCTCGACGACGGCTGCTGGGACCGGGACCCGGAGGCCCTGGGGCGCCTGGAGAACCGGCTGGAGGAGTTCTTGGCCGCGCTGCGCGCCACCCGCAGGCCGGTGGTGTTCGTCAGCAACGAGGTGGGGCTCGGCGTGGTTCCGGCAACCAGCTCCGGCAGGTTGTTCACCGACCAGCTGGGGCGCCTCAACATGCGGGTCGCAGCGGTCGCCGACCGGGTCTGGCTGTGCGTGGCCGGCATTCCCGTGCCGGTGAAGGGGGCCTGATGCGCCCACTGCGCGCCTTCCACAGCGCAGTCGCCATGTACACCTGGCTGCCGGTGCGCAAACACGACTGGACCGACCGCGACTTCCCCGACGGGCTCCTCGCCTTCCCCTGGTTGGGGGCGGTGCTCGGGGCAGCCGCGGGTCTGCTGGGCTGGGGGGCCGCCGCCGCGTCCGGGTCACGGTTCCTCGGGGCCTTGATGGCCGTCGGGGCGGTGGCCTACGCCACCGGCGCCATGCACCTGGACGGCACCGCGGACGTCGCGGACGCGCTGGGCTCCCGGAAACCCGCGGAGCAGGCGCGGGCGATCATGAAGCAGTCCGACATCGGCCCGATGGGGGTGGCCTCGTTGCTGGTGGTGCTGCTGCTGGAGGTGGCCTCCCTCGGCGTCGCACCTCCAGGCACCTGGCCGGGACTGATGGCCCTCGGCATGGCCGCGGGACGGGTGGTTCCGCTGGCCGCCACGCTGCCGGGCCGGGGTGAGGAACCGGCCCCGGGCACCTTGTCCTCGCTGGTGG
>CAJPNZ010000014.1 GCA_905372155.1 Propionibacteriaceae bacterium | reverse complement strand
AAGGTCACCATGGTTTCGACACGGGCCGCTCCTTCGTCGCAGCCCGGCTCAACCAGCTTCCCCTTCTCCGAAGCCGGTTGAGCCAACACGTGAGGCTCACGCGAACGGCTGAGTCGAAACCACCCCCACCCGACGAACAGACCCGATCACCAGTCCCCGAACAAAGTCACCACGGTTTCGACACGGCCAGCTCGCAGAGCGAGCAGGCCGGCTCAACCAGCTTTGGGAAGGAGTAGCCGGCTCAGGCAATGGCGGCCAGGGCGGTGATGATGCCGGGGGCGGCGTAGAGCGTCATGAACTGCACACCATAGGAGACTCCGAGCCGGTTGAGTGCCCCGCACACCACGCCGACGAGCAGCACCCCGAACATGTTCGGAACTCCCGCGTCGATGTAGGCCAGCAGCAGGATGAAGACCACGAACAGCGTCAGCACCGCCTCGTGCGGGATGCGTCGCATGACGAAGTAGGTGATCTGCGACGACCAACGAACCGCGATCACGTAGGTGATCACGACCGAGATCAGCGCACCAACGGCGACTGCTGCTATGAAACCGGGCAGCTGCAACCGGTGGTGCAGGTTGTTGCCCAGATCGTAGACGGGGGGTGCGTTGAACAGCGGGCCCGCGGGTCCCGCGGAAACCCCCGAGACGGGAATGCCAAGGGCCACGAGCGGAATGATGACCCCGGCGAGATAGGTCGAGTGCGTCAATGAGCTCATCACGGTCACGGCGCGTTGCGCGCGACGCACAGGGTCCTTCTTCTGACGCGCCACCGACGCCTCGCCGAGCAGGAAGGTCAGGCCGACGGGGCTGAGCACGAACAGCGGCGTCGATACGGCCGCCATCAGGGCACTCCACCTGCCCTCGGACCGGGTGATCATGCGGCCCGGCATCAGCGCCTGGGATTCAAATCCGGAGCGCAGGAGAGATGTCCTGGTCCTGGTCCCGTGCGGCAGCGCCGCGCGACGTTTGGCGTTGAGCAGTTCGAGCAGGGTGATGAGCATGGGACCCACCGTGATCCCGAGGAAGAAGGAGATGTTGACGTTGCCCTTCTCGCCGATGATGTTGACCGAGCGGTAGAGCGTGGGCAGCGCCTGGAACATCAGCGCCAGCGGAATGATCGCCACCAGCGCGAGGATCCGGTTGGTGCCGAGCAGCGCCAGGAGCACCGTTCCCGCCGCGAGTATCGCCGGGGTCTGGGCCTTGATCGGGTCGGCGATGGGCGCCAGCAACCCCGCCAGGATGAAGCTGAGGGGAATGGAGACCACGGTTCCGATGGCGGAGCCCACCGCCATTTTCCGGATCGTCTCGGAGGCCAGGCCCCTGTTGCGCAGGAAAACGGAGTGTTCCATCAACGGAGCCGACATCACCCCGCCCGGCAGGCCGACCAGCGCGGTGGGGATGCCGTTCATCAGGTTGAGCGTCACCACCGCGGAGACGAAGAAGGCGAGCACCACCTCAGGCGGGGCACCGGACAGCACGACGGCCAGGGTGATGGGTGCGAGCACGCTCGTCTCGTCGGTGCCGGGGATGAAACCGATGAAGGTGTAGAGCACGACGGCGCCGAGCACCGCCAGCAACATCATGCCGATGAGTTCCGGGGTCACTCGGCACCTTCCTCACCGGCGTCGACGAGCTCCATCTCGTCGACGATCCCCACGTCCCGTTTGGGGGTCACGAGGAAGCAGTTCACGACGAAACCGACGACCGAGGCCCCCAAGCCCCAGTAGAGCGTCTGCCCGCCGGTGTTCGAGGCGATCAGAACCGCCGCAACTGCGCAGATCGCGGAAACCACCAGACAGGCAATCAGATCCTTGGGTGAGACGAGGTCGTTCCAGACCTCGATGTTCCGACCTTCCAGGCCTTCGAATCCGGCTTCGGGAGTATCGCGCACGGTCGGTCATGGTATTCCAAATCCCCCAAACGCACCATACATGGCTCGCCGCGGTTCCATTGGATTGATCGGGTCGCCGAGCGACGGGCACGCATCACGTTTTCCGAGGAGGGGCGGTCGGCGGAACCAACAGCTCCTCGCCTCCTCCTCGTAAGCGATCCGAGCGAATAGCGGTGTCGATCTGAAGAGCACCTCCGGGTAAGACCAAACGGCTGACGCATCCCCAAGGCAGTCACAGTACCGCTCCGGCCTGGAAGACCTCTAAGCTGTGGAGCGGATCTGAGGCAACCGCAGGAGCAGCCATGACGAGCATCGCCGGAAAGGAACCGTCCGCATGGGAAGCGAAGTTCCCCCTGATCCGGGAGCTCGTCGCGTACCAGGAGACGGCTTGGTTCAACCCCGGAGTCAGGTCCGGCAAAGCCGCGTTGACGGGTCTCGGACTCACGACCGCCGACATCGACGACGCGGCGGCCCGCCTGAGGCGCTTCGCCCCCTACATCGCGCAGGTCTTCCCCGAGACCCGGCTTTCCGCAGGGATCATCGAGTCCCCCCTGTACGCGGTTCCGTTCATGCAGGCCGCGATCGAACGCCGGGAGGACATCCGGATACCCGGAAAACTCTGGGTGAAGATGGACGCCGAGCTGCCGATCTCCGGTTCCATCAAGGCCCGCGGCGGTATCTACGAGGTGCTGCACCACGCCGAATGGGTCGCCCTCGACGCGGGACTGATCACCCGGGGCTCCGGCTACCGGGAATTGGACTCACCGGAAGCCCGCGAGCTGTTCGCCGAGCACTCGATAGCGGTCGGTTCCACCGGGAACCTGGGCCTGTCGATCGGGATCATGAGTGCGCGGCTCGGTTTCAACGTCACCGTGCACATGTCCGCCGACGCCCGCCCGTGGAAGAAGGAGATGCTCCGCAGGCACGGCGTCGATGTGGTGGAATACGAGTCCGACTATTCGACGGCCGTGGCTGCGGGTCGCAAACAGGCCAGATCCGATCCGTCGATGCACTTCGTCGATGACGAGAACTCCACGACGTTGTTCCTCGGTTACGCAGTTGCTGGTCGCCGCTTGGCGGGCCAGCTCCAGGCCTTCGACGTCCCGGTGGATGAGGACCACCCGCTGTTCGTGTATCTCCCCTGCGGGGTCGGCGGGGGCCCCGGTGGCATCACCTTCGGGCTCAAGACCGTCTTTGGCGACGCCGTCCACCCGGTCTTCGCCGAACCGACCCACTCCCCCAGCATGCTTCTCGGCGTGCGAACCGGGCTCCACGACGGGGTCTGCGTGCAGGATTTCGGCATCGACAATGTCACGGCCGCCGACGGGCTGGCGGTCGGCCGTCCGTCGGGCTTCGTCGGCAGGTCCTTGGAACACGCCATCGACGGCTATTACACGGTCAGCGACGAGAACCTCTACCGCTACCTGACCCTGCTCAGGGAAACCGAGGGGTTGAAGGTGGAGCCCTCCGCCGTCGCCGGTTTCCTCGGCCCGCAGCGGGTCCTGGACGATGCCGCCTATCTGAAACGCACCAAGCTGACCCCGAAGGTGCTCGCCAACGCGACCCATCTGGTCTGGGCGACGGGCGGATCGATGGTGCCACCGGACGAGATGAACGACTATTTCCGCAAGGGGGTCGAGCTGCTGCTGGAGTTCTGAGGAGGCCGCCGGGAAATGACGAGGCCTCCGGGGCCGTTGAGGTTCCCCGGAGGCCTCGCTCGTATCGGGCTCACTTTCCGGTGAGCTTGTCCTTGGCCTCTTCGACCTTGTCAGCGACACCGCTCGCGACGTCACCGAGCTTCTCCTTGACGTTGTCGACGATCTGACCGACGCCGCCCTTCACGCGATCCCCCTGGCCTTCGGCTCGGAGGTCCTGGTTGCCGACGGCCTCGCCGACGGTTTCCTTGGCCTTGCCGACGGTTTCCTGGATCTTGTCACCGAGTCCCATTGCATCCTCCTGATGGTTGTTGCGTGCATCGGACCGATACTCAGGCTACAAGGCAATTCACGGTCACCCAAGGTTTTCCGGGCACTCCCCGCCGAGAGACGCGCTGCCCACGATCACCAGAACCAGGCACCGGGATCGTCTCGTTCCTCACCTTTCCCACGAGACATCAGCGCTCCGGCACCCAGTTGATTCACCCGTCGCGCATAGGCCAGCCGGTCCTCCAGGGTCGGGAGTTCATCCGCCATGAGACCGTCGAGAAGCAGGACCGCCAGCCCGTGGACGCTTGCCCACAGGGCGGTCTCGTGCTCGGGGGTGGCGCGTTCACCAGTGATGACCTGCGCGAACCGGCCGAGTTCATCGCGGGCCCGCTTACCGGCCGCCAGGACCCCGGGAAACCGCGCAGGGTCGCACATGTCGCGGCGGAACATGACCCTGAACACCCCCGGATTGGTCAGCGCGAACTCGACGTAGGCGTTCCCGGATGCCTCCACCACGGCCCTGAGATCCTCGGTGCCCGCCTTGTCCCGCGCTTCGCGCAGCCGGTTCGCCAGCTCGTCGAACCCCGCCTCGACGAGGGCGGCGAGGATCGCCTCGCGGTTGGTGAAGTAGTGGTAGGGAGCCTGGTGGGTGCAGCCGGAGCGACGCGCCACCTCCCGCATGCTGAGCGCGGCCGGCCCGCCCTCGTCCAGTAGTTCGCGGCTGGTGCGCAGCAGGTTCTCACGCAGCTCGCGCGTCTCACTGGTTCTCGGCCTACCCGACGTTCTCGTGGTCATGACCCGATCCTACGCCATGCTTGACATTGTCAACCAGCTCACTAAGCTATCGCTAGACATTGTCCAGGAAAGATCGGAGCGGGAATGTACGACGCCATCGTCATCGGTTCGGGGATAGGTGGGTTGACCACGGCAGGGCTGCTCGCCCGGGTCGCGGGCAGGAGGGTTCTCGTGCTGGAGAAACACACCGAGCCGGGGGGATTGACGCACACGTTCCGCCGCGACGGCTTCTCCTGGGACGTCGGGCTGCACTACATCGGGCAACTCGAACCGGGCAGCCCGCTGCGCACCTACCTCGATTACCTATCAGGGGACGAACTGGTGTGGAACCGCGTACCGGATGCCTACGACCGTTTCGTCTACCCGGGCATCGACTTCTCCGCGCCCTCCGATCCCGCCGAGTACCAGCGGAAACTCATCGAAGCCTTCCCCGCCGAGGCCCGCGCCATTCGCCGATACTTCCGCGACATCCGCAACGTCAACAGGTGGAACACCCTCAATTTCATCAAACACATGGTGCCTGGCACCGTCGCACCACTGCTGCGGGGCGTCCAACGGATCTCGGGCCGGATGGCGCTCGGAACCACGCAACGCTACCTGAAGAAACGTTTCCGCTCCCCCAGGCTCCGGGCCCTGCTGGCCAGTCAGTGGGGCGACTACGGACTGCCGCCGTCGCTCAGCGCCTTCGCCACGCACGCGATGATCGTCGGGCACTACTTGAACGGTGCTTGGTTTCCCGAGGGCGGCAGCGCCCGCGTTGCCCGGACCTTCGAGAAAGGCATCGAACGGGCCGGAGGTGCCGTGCGGGTTGCCCAGGACGTGCAGGAGATCCTCGTGGAGAACAGGCGGGCGGTCGGGGTCCGGGTGCTGGATCGCCGCAGCCCGGTCGCCCAGGAGCGGATCCATCGCGCGCCGGTGGTGATCTCGAGCGCAGGCGCTCCCGTGACCTTCTTCGATCTGCTGCCGACCGACGGACCGGTGGGGGCGGCCACCGCCGGCCTGCGCGACGCGATCCGGCGGATCGGAACCGGCACCTCGGCCGTCACCGCCTACCTGGGGTTGCGCGACGACCCGCGCGGCATCGGGGTGACCGGTGGGAACGTGTGGGTCAGCAGGGACCACGATCACGACGACCTCCCGGGCCAGTCCACCGCGCTGCTGTCCGGGTCGCCCAAGAACGCCTTCGTCTCGTTCCCGTCGGTGAAGTCGGGAGAGACGCACCACACCGCGGAAATCATCTCCCTCGTCGACGCCGACGTGTTCGCGGCGTGGCAAAACACCCCCAGGGGCAATCGCGGCGCCGACTACTCCGCTCTCAAGCGGCGGATCGGGAATGGGCTGATCGACCTCGCGGAGACCGCCGTTCCCGGTTTGAAGGACCTGATCGACTACGTGGAGGTGTCCACCCCCCTGACCATCGAGCACTACACCTCGCACCCTCAAGGGGCCTTCTACGGCGTCCCCGGCACCCCGCAACGGTACCGTTCCCCGCTCGGACCGGTCACCCCGGTGGAGGGACTCTACCTGTCGGGTCAGGACGCGGGCAGCTGCGGGATCGCGGGCGCAATGATGGGCGGAGTGGCGGCGGCCTGTCAGATCCTGGGGCCCAAGGGGTTCATGGAGATCCGCGCTGCGATCACTTCCGGACCACGAACCACCACCCCGTCCGAGTGGCCGCTGCCCGAGAGCAAGCACCGCGCCACCCTGACGACCAAGCGGCGCCTGACCGAGAGCATCTGGGAGGTTTGCTTCGAGGTGGATGACGGGATCGGGGACTGGGCTCCCGGTCAGTTCGCCCGGATCCACGTCGGCAACGACGCGTGGCGCGACTACTCCATCGCGGGCGTGGATGGCCATCAGGTGCGTTTCCTGATCAGCACCCGGACCCGCGGGCAGGGGTCGCGGTTCGTTGAGGCCGCCGAACCCGGGACCCGCACCACGATCGAGCTTCCGCTGGGCCAGTTCACCCCGGTACCGTCGGGTCGCCGCCGGGTCTTCGTCGCCACCGGGACCGGACTGGCCCCGTTCCTGCCCATGTTCACCGCCCCGGGGAACCGGGATGACGATCTTCTGATCTTCGGCTGCCGCACCGGCGAGGACGACCTGACCGCCCTGCTGCCCGACCCGATGCCGACGGTGCTGCGCTGCATCAGCCGGGAGGACGTCGACGGCGCCCTGCACGGCCGGGTGACCGACGCCCTGGAAACCCTGGACCTCGACCCCGCCGGAACCGACTTCTACCTGTGCGGGTCGTCGGCGATGGTCGCGGACGGCGTGGCCCTGCTGGAACGCCGGGGCGCGAAGCACCTGTTCACGGAACCGTACTGACGGGGGTGGTTCAGGTCACCGGGTGGGAGGCCATCAGCAGCAGAAAGGCGATGGCCCACACGAGGTTGATGATGTTGAACAACGCCCCGTCAAGAAGAGGTTTGCCCGGGTAGGGCAGGCGCGTGAGCGCGAACCACGGCAGGGCCTGGACGGGCGGCGTCAGAAGGAGGGACCACCAAGGGAACGCGGTCGCCCCGGAGCCCAGGGCGATGCACACGAGGATCCAGCCCAGCGCGGTCAACCCGATGGCGGGGAACCAGGCGGCCACGAGGAACCGGTAGAGCCAGCGCGCGTGCTCCAGGACCGTCTCGTCCGGTTCTCCGTCCTTCCCCGCGGAGGCGTGGGCAGCGCACGCACGCTCGGAGGCCAGAGCCAAGGGATACAAGCGTGGGCGAGGGACGACAGGCAGAATCCGATTCCCAGGAACGCCACCCCCGCCACGCCGAAAACCGAGCCACGCAGTAGCACCCAGTGGGCGTAGAGAGCGACGAGCATGAGCGGTGTGGAGTAGTTCGCCACCAGCGCTCCCCACCTCAGGCGGGGTTCGTCGATGCGTCTGCAGAAGGCGTAGGCGTCATCCCCCATGAGCTCGATGAACTCGCCGTGCTCGCGCCTGTCTGGTTTGTGGAATCCGACGATGAGGGAGTCCCCCGACGATCCAGCACAGGGCGCTGATCAGGAAGGCGAGAAGGGACCAGGTCATCAGCATGCGCACCACTTCTTCATCACGGATGGCCGAGCAGATGCTTCCCACGTTGCTTCGTTTCAAGGACCCGAACCCGTGCAACCGGCGACACCGTTCCCGGGAGAAGCCCGGTATCGACACGAACGAGCCCATTCAACCTTTCCTTCAGCGGGCATCAAAGATTTCTGATGGAAAGGGTGGATGCAGCGCTCCTCGGACCGCCCACGAGACGCATCATGGCTCAACTGATGTCGACGATGACCTTGCCCTCACCGTGCCCGGTCTCGACCAAGGCGTGCGCCCGAGGGAGCTCAGCAAGCGGGAACCGTGCACGGATGATCGGGTTCAGCTGCCCAGCCTCGACCAGATCAGCCAAGGTCGCCAAACCTGTGTGGCTGGGCTGCACGGACATGAAAATGATGGTGGGCCCGGGCAGGATCTTGGTGAAGAAACTCACGGGAATACCCGCCGGTGAAATCGTGAGCAGCCGACCCGATGGCGCAACGAGGCGACGCAGCTGCCACAGGTTCTTCCCCGTGGTGTCGAGCACCGCCTGGTAGCGACCCGTCAACGTCGACCATGCGGCGGGTTCCGGGTCGAAACGGGAATCCGCCCCCAATCGCCTGAGCAGTTCGTCATGTCGCGCCGAACTTACTGTGTCCACGAGTACACCGCGCGCTCGGGCCACCTGAACGGCCACGCTTCCCACACCCCCGGCACCCCCCACGATGAGCAGCCGAGAGCCCGACCCAACTCCGAGTTTCTCCAGGGCCTGCCAAGCCGTGATTCCGACCAGGGGAAGCGCGGCGAGCTCGGCCAAATCTCGTGAAGCAGGCGCCGGCGCGACCAGATCCGCGTCCACTGCGATCCTTCCCGCTGCCGTACCACGCTTACCCAGTTGATCAGTGCCGAGGAATCCCCATACGCGCTGTCCAATATCGAAACCATGAACCTGCGGACCGATGCCGACCACTTCCCCGCTGAAGTCCAACCCTGTGAACTGCGGCAGGCGGCGCCCGGTCAGAAACTTGTTCCGGCCAGCCCGCGCATCCGTGTCGATCCTGTTGACGCTGATGGCCGTCACGTTCACCACGAGGTCGTGAGGCCCGGCGGCTGGGGCAGAGGTCTCCGTGATGCGCAGCACCTCTGGCGGACCGAAACGCAGGTACTGCGCAACAGGCACCGTGTTCACTTCAGGAACCATGTTCTGCATGCCAAACACTTCCTTCTCATTCTTCTATTTGGGACTGGGAGGGTGTGAGCTGATCGACGAGCTCGCGGTGAGCCAGACGCCGTACCCCGATCAGAATCGAGTCATAGATCAAAGTGCCGAGCACCGCGGTCTGCACCTCTCGGCTCGGGGAGTCGAACAGCATGTGGTCGAAATCGCTCTTGGCGCATTCGCGAGCTGCTGCAGCGTAGACGGCAAGATGTTCGGCATCCATGCCCACGCCGCTCTCCTCGGCCAACGCGATCGCGGCCAGAAGCTGGTTGACGTACGGTACGTCAGGCAACTCATCGAACCCGACACTGGCCAGCGCCGCACGAGCACCAGCCAAGTCGGTGTCATCAGCGACCCTGGCTCCCGCCAACGGCAGATCCGCGGTCACACTTGTCATCAGGGCGGCAGGGCTCAGTTCGGGATCGCGAACCAGGTTGAGGATCTTGCGAACCTGCCGGATCGACAAGCCGACAACATGCACCAGCCCTCGGATGAGCCGGAGTTGGTTCACGGTCTCCACGTCATCCGCCTTGGGGTCTAGGGTTGAGCGGATCAACCCTTCGCGGATGTAGTACTTGATCGTCGCGACCGAGACACCTGATCTCTGCGACAACACCGAGATGGACACAGCTCCTCCTTCTACATCTCTCTCAACACTCATGAGGAGATAGTAGCACTCTCTACAAGTTCTGAACAGTTTTTGGGCGGATTTTGTAGACATCCCTGCGGATAGTGCTACTATCGGTCCTGTTACTGGTGACGCAGACGCATCACACGAATCAGACTGGAGTCTCCATGATCAACACCACCTACGCACACCGTTTTCATGAAGTTTCAACAGCCGTTCGAGGAGGGATGCAGGACGGCAGCTATCCGTACGCCTTCGCCAGCGCCCAACGCAACACCGGAACCCTCCCCAACGGGGACCCCGTCATCATGCTGACCTCCAACAACTATCTCGGGCTCAGCGTCGACGCCGAAGTGCTCACCGCAGCACAACGTGTCCTGCAGCAGTACGGGCTGTCGACATGTGGCGCCCGGCTGCACAACGGAACCACGCTGCTGCATCGAGAATTCGAGCAGGAACTTGCCGAATGGCTGGGGTTCGACGACGCCGTGCTGTTCAGCTCGGGATTCCTCGCCAACGTGGCACCCCTGTCAGCGCTCGGTGGACCCGGCGTGGTCTACATCGCCGATCAGCTCGATCATCAGAGCATCACGGATGGTTGCGCACAGTCCGGGGCAGATCTACGGATCTTCCCCCACAACGATCTAACCAAACTGGAGTACATCCTGCAGCGCAGCGAGAAATACGACTGCCGACTTGTCGTCGTCGACGGCGTGTATTCCATGGACGGCGACCTGGCTCCCTTGACGGACATCCAGCAGCTGTGCAAGCAGTACGACGCCATGCTCATGGTCGATGACGCCCACGGCATCGGGGTTTTCGGAGAAACCGGACGGGGCAGTTGCGAACATTTCGGTCTCAAACCCGACATCCTCATGGGGACCCTCAGCAAGTCCTTCGGTTCTTCGGGCGGTTTCATCGCCGCCAATCACGAGGTTTGCGACTACATCAGGCATGCCGCCCATGGCTACATCTTCAACGCCAGCCCCCCACCGGTCCTCATCGGTGGGGCACTCGCAGCACTCCATGCAATTCGTTCCCGTCCCGAACTGCGGCAGCGGCTCTGGGCCAACACCATCACTTTCCGCCAAGGGTTGATCGATCAGGGATTCGCCATCGAGTCAGGAATCTCACCGATCGTCCCGATACCCGTGGGCAACGACCAGTTGGCCATGCACATGACACGTCAAATGCGGGACCGAGGGGTCTTCCTGTCAGTTGCCGCCTTCCCGGCCGTTCCCAAAGGGAAGAGCCGGTTCCGAGCAACCGTGACGGCCGTCCTGGAGGACGACGACCTCGATCACGCCATCTCCGTAATCAGCACCACCGCTCGAGAAAAAGGAATCATCTGAAATGCTGAAAAACGACCGCACCGGTTTGACCGCCCAACGTCACGCGCTACGACACGAGGGGATCTTCCTCTCTCGGATCCAGGAGTCACCGGCCTACGGAGTCGTCTTCCCCGGCCACGGCAGCCAGTACCTCGATCAGCTTGCCGAACTGCGCTGGAATGACCCGACCGTCGCATCCGTCTTCGACAAAGCTGACCAGATCTACGCGTCCCGGTATGGGCATCCCCTGTCTGCCTGCATCTACACCGACCACGGCGCCACGGCTGCCTCGTTGTCAGAGCCCACGGCCATGCAGTGCGCAATCTTCACCGCGAGTGTGGCTCAGTTCCGCCGGTTGATGACGTTCTCACCTCCTCCCACTGTCATGATCGGCCACAGTCTGGGGGAATATGCGGCTTACGTCGCCAGTGGCGTGCTCAGCTTCTCTGACGGACTCGCCGGGGTGATGGCGCGTGCCGAGGCGGTATCGGAGCTCCCCTCGGATCGACGCGGGGCAATGGTCGCCGTTCGCGTCAGAACCGAGTCGGAAGAGCAGACCTATCGACGTCTCCTGCTGTTGGCAAGCGCTTCGGGAGACATCGGCGAGGCCATAACCAATTCAAACACCCAACGAGTGGTATCCGGTTCCGAGGAGACGGTCACCGCCTTCCTGCAGGCCGCAGAAACACAGCGCCTGTCAGCAACCCGGCTGCGGGTAACTCACGCCTACCATTCCCCCATGCTGCGGGCATGCGTTGCCCCGCTGCAGGCCCGACTCGAACACCTCGACTTCCAAACCCCATCCGTAACCGTTCTATCGAGTATCACGGGTGAAGCGCTGGATCAGACTGACAGCGCAGATCTCGCAAAACTGCTCGCCGCCCAGCTGATCCAGCCATTCGACTTCAGAGCACTCCTCGTCAAGGCCGCTGAACATGGCGTCAAGGACTTCGTCGAGGCCGGACCAAGCAGTGTGCTGTCGGGAATCATTGAGAACGAAAAAAATGACGCCTCCTGCATCCCGATGGACTCTCGTCAACGCCCGGCCGCCGAGGATGCGCATCGCGTGCGGCTGTACTTGACCAGTCTCGGTATCCCCGGGCCTGCAGCCGAACGACGCCCCCTCGCCGCAGCGAAGACCGCCGCGGATGCGCTAACGGATCTCGTCAGTGCAGTCACTGGCTATCCGCGCTACGCCATCCCCGGCGAGACTCCTCTGAATCGACTTGGGTTCGTCGCTGAGATGCGCCAACAGCTCAGCACACGCTTGCAGGCCGAATACGGCCCCGAGTTCGGGGACCTGTCATGGAGCATCGACCGACTCGCCGCACATCTTGGAGGAACCAGAATCCACGAGGAAGCCAGCTCACTTGCTCTCGACGATGCAGCGCCTCACGTACATGACGTCACGGAAGCGGAGGTACCTCCACATGATGGCGGTGCCCCAGTGGTCACCACAAGCGATCGGAGCGACCTTCTCGTGCGGGAGTTCGTGGCCGAGTTCGCCACAACAACCGGCTACCCCGAAGACGTGATCGACCCCAACCTCGACCTCGAAGCCGACCTCGGCATCGACTCAGTCAAACAAACCCAGGTGATCACCACCCTCGCCACCCGCCACGGCATCACCACAGAAACCCTCGACCTGACCGGAGCCTCAACCATCACCCTCCTCGCCCAACGCCTCACCCGGTCGTCCTCAACCACCACCGCACCCGAACCGGCGGAACCCACCGAGACGAACAACCCGAACCCGGTGATGCCACCAAACACCACCGCCACGACAACTCAAACAGCCGTCCCCAACACCACTGACCTGGTACAGGAGTTCGTGGCCGAATTCGCCACAACGACCGGCTACCCCGAAGACGTGATCGACCCCAACCTCGACCTCGAAGCCGACCTCGGCATCGACTCAGTCAAACAAACCCAGGTGATCACCACCCTCGCCACCCGCC
This sequence comes from Propionibacteriaceae bacterium, assembly GCA_905372155.1. GTDB lineage: Bacteria > Actinomycetota > Actinomycetes > Propionibacteriales > Propionibacteriaceae > Arachnia. The sequence goes on along the minus strand of CAJPNZ010000014.1, from coordinate 33,002 downwards.
ACGGCATCACCACAGAAACCCTCGACCTGACCGGAGCCTCAACCATCACCCTCCTCGCCCAACGCCTCACCCGGTCGTCCTCAACCACCACCGCACCCGAACCGGCGGAACCCACCCGGGCCGAACAAGCCGAACCGGAGACCGCACTGCGCTACATTCCGCGCGCGATCGTACGTGACTTGGAACAGTCTCCACGCACGCCCCGAGAGCTGCGTGGCATGCGCCTTCTCCTCGTCCCCGCTGCCGATCAGGTATTGACCGAGCGCGCAAGAGACCTTCTCGAAGCTGCCGGCGCCGATGTCTGGGTCAGCACGGCACTGGGCTCGGCCGCCAAGGACGGCGTTGACCAAGTCTCGCTGGCCGCAGAGCTGGCAGCTGAACACCGACGTTGCGGTTTCCGGGACGGTATCGTCGACCTCGCGAGCTACGGTCCTTTCCGCGACGCCCTGGATCTCGACGCTGCGGAGTTCTCGGCGGCCTGGCGACAGCAGTATGCGCAGGTGTTCAGCGTCTGCAAGGAGTATTTCGCGAACTTGGCCGAGGCCGCTGATCGTGCGCTGGTGGCTGTTCTGACGAACTGCGGCGGTGGGTACGCGATCAAGGCCACGACGACCGGCGACGCCCTAGGTTGTGTGAGCATCGGTTTCGTCAAGAGTCTCGCCAAGGAGCTGCCTGAGCTCAGGCTCTGTCTGGTCGACGTGGACGACAGTACTTCCTCGGCAGCAGACAGGCTCGTGCAGGAGCTCATCTCCGGATCTGAGGACGACGAGGTCAGCTACTTGGGTGATCAGCGTCACGTCATGAAGGTCGTGCCGGTACGCGTCCCACCGGCACCCGAGCACCGAGAAACCGCTCCGGGAGCGATCGTCTTCTCCGGCGGTTCCCGCGGAATCGCCTTGGAGTGCGCGCTCTCGCTGGCGAACAGCGATCTCGTCACGGCCGGGGAACGCCCGAATCCGATCGTGATCCTGGGCCGTTCTCGCCTCGACGACCCCGTTTCCCTGCCGTACCTCAGCCTGACTGATGAGGAATTCGCCCAAGCACGACCCGAAATCATGAACGCCCTGCACCGCAACGATCCGTCGAGCCGCCCGATGGACCTGCAGCAGCAGTTCCGCCGAATTGCGAACAACCGCCAACTCTGGCGGACGACCCAACGAGTCGAACACAGCTCCGCGCCGATCGAATACCTGACCTGCGACGTGACCGACGCAGCACAGGTTGCCCAGATGATGGCGGACGTCCGCTCCCGCCACGGAGGCGTGCGCGGCATCGTCCATGCGGCCGGTCTGGAATCTTTGGGGCAACTCCCGAAGAAGAACTACGCACTCGCGGAAAAAGTGGTCGAGACCAAGCTCCAAGGCTTCCACAACTTGGTGCGCACTGTCGATCTTGATGCGCTGGACTTCCTGGTCGCGTTCACGTCGATTTCCGGGCGCTTCGGCATGGACGGTCAGACCGAGTACACCGCGGGTGCTGCCGCAGTCTCGGCTCTGTGCAGTCAACTCTCCCATCGCCACCGCTCCACCCGCGTGGTCGCCCTCGACTGGACCGCTTGGGCAGAGGTCGGCATGGCCACCCACCACAGCGTTCAAGAGGTCCAGGAACAACAACGAGGACTCCGCTACATGCCGCCCGAGGAGGGATGTCGGCATTTCCTGCGCGAACTGACCGGAGGCGGCTTCGACCCCCAGGTAATGATTTTCGGTCCGCTGGGCACCAATGAACCACGATCCGCCCTTGACTGTCTCATTGCTGACCGGCGCGCGATTGCTGATCCGATCAGTCACGGCAGCATCGTGGACCCGGGGACTTTCCCAATGGTGGAAACCCAGGTTTCGCAGGACTCTGCCAGCACGGTGTTCACACGACGTCTCGACCCGCGACTCGACACGATGCTGATCGACCACCTGGTGCAGGGGTCGCCGACTCTGCCTGGCGTCTTCCACCTGGAGACGATGGCAGAAGCCGTACGGCTCACCACCGGACTGCCCGAGCTCATGATCGAGTCCGCCAAATTCGAAAACTTCGTCAAATGCCCCGAGGGCAGGGTCTGCGACTTGGGCATCACCGTGTCCACCGAGGATCCCGACCACATCGAGGCAGCGATCCGCGCCGATGTCGTAAACCCCAGCGGCGTCATCCTGGTCCCAGGCCGCCAGCGCTCTCACGCCGTCTTCGGACCCCGACCAACGGTCCCGACCTGCCCATACGACTGGGCCGATCTCCTCGCCGACCGCGCGACCCGGTTTGATCTCGACGTCTACTACGCTGCCGCCGCACCGATCATCACGTTCGGTCCCAGTTTCCGGATGCTGCGGGAGGCCTGGCGCACCAGCCAGGGAGTGCTGGTGGGACGTTTCGACATTTCCTCCGACACCCGTCAGATCCTTCCCGAGGGGACGGCCCAGCTCATCACCGCGCCGCTGCTGCTCGACAACGTGGGTCGGCTGGCGCTGATCGATGTCTTCCATCGGTTCGGCGACCATGTCGTTCCGGTCAGCGTGGAGCACGCCGTGATCCGAAGGCCGGATCCGGAAGTGAACGAGGTTCTCGGATGCGTCGAGGTCCGTCCAGAAGGCCTTGGTCAGTACGCGATGCGAATCCACGTCGCGCAGCTCGACGGAACTCCGCTGATCAAGGTTGACCGGATCCTGCTGCAGAAATTGAACAACCATGCTGTCCATCGAAATCTCGCCTATTCCACAGCGGCGTAGCAAGCACTCCTCACAGAGATGCCCGATCTAGAAGCCGGCTTCAGCCCGATGAGGCAATCCCGGCAGGTGTGGCGCAGGCGGGTCCCGGTGGTCTTTGGACCCGGAACCCCGTCTGCCGCCATACCGCGATCGACGCCACGATCTCCTGTGCACCATGACGGCATTCCCGCGTACGTTCCGGTTCTCGGAAGCTTGCGTCTCCGCAACAGCGCCGGGTCTGCATCAACGTCACTTTCCCTCTGGCCTTCCCAACACATCGCATCCGCCACGGCGGAGGACCCGAGCACCCACCCCAACCCGTGGAGGATGCCCAAGAATTTCGAACCACATGAACGGAGTCACCATGCCACCCCTTGTCGATCATGAAAACCCAGTCTTCGTCCCCATCGCCGTCATCGGCGCGGGTTGCGTGCTACCGCCCACATCCACATCATTGGCCGAGTACCGCCGCAACCTGCTTGAGGGCAGATCAGGGATCTCCCTCATTCCACCGGAGCGCTGGGATCGGAAGCACTATTACAGCGAGGACAGGCACGCCCCTGAACGTACCTACTGCACCCTCGGTGGCTTCGTGGACAATTACCGTTTCGATCCCGCCCCGTATGCCCTGGACCAAGGACAACGAGACATGATCGCGCGGGCGAACCGCACCCAGTTGTTCGCCATCGACGCAACCCTGCAGGCCCTCACGGCGGCGGGCTACGACCGGGATCGGCTCCGTGCTGCCAAGACCGAACTCTTTCTGGGAAACATGCTCGGTGATGAGCAGCTTGCCAATCTCTCTCTTCGTCACCGAGCCGAGCGACATTACGCAGCTCTCATGCGTACACAGGGGACGCCCTGGGGCGTGTCCTCGGATGCGTGGAGAGCGGCTTGGTCACGAGCTGCCGATCGACAGTTCGGACCCGCGACCCTGTCCCCGCGACAGGTGCTGGCCAGTGGTCTCGCACCAACAGTTGCGGCGGCTGTCGGTCTGGGTGGCAGTTCCATTCTCGTCGACGGCGCCTGCGCCTCTGGTCTGCTGGTGGTGGATGTGGCGGTCTCTGCTCTGCGGAGAGGGGATCTGGACTTTGTGGTCGCGGTTGGAGCCATGGCGAACATGGGCGTCGCCGGCAATGTTTCGTTCGCGAAGATCGGTGGATTGTCGGGCCACGGCAGTCATCCCCTTTCCGACACCGCAGACGGGTTGATTCCCGGGGAGGGCGCCGGGGCCGTCGTACTCAAGCGGCTGGACCAGGCCCTTGCCGATGGGGACCCACTCCTCGGCGTGATCCGGGGCGTCGCCACTCGCTCCGACGGTGCGGGCAAGGCGATCTACGCCCCGTCCTCACGCGGACAGGTGGCAGCCATGCGAGCTGCAATGGATCAAGCCGGCTTCACCTCGCGTGACCTCGACTACCTGGAAGTCCATGCGACCGGAACACCCACCGGTGATGCAACCGAGATCGAGTCCATCAGCCAGTTGCTCACCGAGGATGGTCGGCAGGAACCGTTGACCATTGGCTCCGGCAAGGCCCTCATCGGGCATGGCTTCCCCTCGGCCGGCATCGCGAACCTGGTGAAGATCCTGCTGAGCTTCGAGGAGGGGCGGTTCTTCCCCACCTTCGGTGTCGTGTCTCCAAATCGCGCCCTCGCCGAACAGGGCGGCAGGTTACAGCTTCTGCAAGAAGGCGGCGACTGGCCGTGTCACCCGGATCGTCCTCGACGCGCCATGGCCAACGCATTCGGGTTCGGTGGAGTGGATTCGTCGGTGCTGGTGGAACAGTTCGACCCCGCCTATCACGCCGGCTTGGCCACCGCAACAACCCGTACAACAGAAGCAGGTCAGGGAACATGGCTGGCTGTCGTCGGCGCCTCTGTCCTTCTGCCCGGGCTGCCCGCCACCGCGGGCCTCCCCGAGAGAGCAACATTCAATCGGGTCTGGGATGCGCTGTCCAGCTTCGAGACAGGAGTGGCCGACGACTTCCGGTTCCCGTTCCGTGACGTCAAGATCCCACCCAGCACGCTCCAACAGACTGATCGGGCCCAGCAACTCTTCCTCGCCACGAGTCTGCAGGCACTGCGCGAGGCACATCTGCTCTCCGGGCGCACCGTCGATCTTCCTGACCGCATCGCGACTGTGGTGGCCACGGCATCTGGCTCGGAGGCCTCGCTGCAGCGGAATGAACGAATCCGCGCCGACGAGTTCCAAGCAGTGCTGGCATCTGCCGGTTCTGAATGTGACCTGCCAGCCGAGGCGCTGCAGGGATGGCACGTCGCCCTGGAGAACACTTTCTCGCCGGGGCCTGACACGACCACCGAAGCCGCGCTGCCGGGTTACATGGACAACATCGTCGCCGGACGCGTCGGCAATTGTCTCGACCTGCGCGGCACCAACTATGTCGTTGACTCCGACTTGTCCTCCTTCGGGGCTGCCGTCCGCTGCGCCGCGGGGATCCTGCAAGCCGATGACGCCGACGCCGTACTGATCGGCGGGGTCAATGCCGTGGTCGCCCCCGAGCTGGCCGATGTCTGGTCACGGCAGCTTGAAACATCAGTACGCCCGTTCGAGGCCTCGGTGTCCCTGGTGGTGCGTCGAGCTGCTGACGTCACGGACGCGCATCAGGTCCTCGGCTACCTTCACACCGCTCTGCAGCGCACGTCCGCGACTCCAGAGTCCCGCACCTTTACCGCGCTCGGGGCCGATGGCGCTCTCTGGGCATTCCAGCGGCTCCTTGATCTGGCCTCGGACCCCGCCGCCGAGGACGGCGCGATCGAGCTGCGGTCAGCATTCCAGAAGGCAGCACACCACCTGACGGTTGCTCGCCGCCCCTTCCTCGAACAACCCACACGAGCCGATGATCCTGTGGTGGCGACCTCACACCAGTCCGTCATCGTGGAAGGAACTGACCTGGATGACCTGATCTTCCAGCTGCGATCCATCGACGGCGCGCAGAGAAAGAACCACATGACACCTGGTGGACTCCGGTTGGTGTTCGACCTCGACGACAGCAGCGATCCGGCAGTCCGCCGCGCCCATGTGGCTTCCGCCCTGTGCTCTGGTCAGGGGCACGGTCCCAACCTCATCCATGCAAATTCCAGCTCCGGAAACATCACAGCGAAAGAGTGACAACCATGACATCCTCAACGATAGACATCTCCCCCCAACAAGCGGCGCTCGCCCCCCGTACGCAGGGCAGGTTCATCGCCCTCGCGGTGCTCTGCCTGGCCGAGCTCGTGGGCGTGATGGACAACACCATCATCAACGTCGGCATCCCAACCCTGGGCCGAGCGTTCGACGCGTCCACAACTCAGCTGCAGTGGATCGTCGACGCCTACACCCTCGTGTTCGCGGTGCTGATGCTTCCCGGTGGCTACCTCGGCGACCGGATCGGTAGGCGGAAGGTCCTCATCACAGGTCTGCTGGGTTTCGCCGTCGTTTCCTCCGTCTCCGCGATGACCACTCACATCACGGTGCTGATCGGGCTGAGAGTGTTGCTGGGCATCTGCGCTGCGCTGGTGTTCCCGGCGACCCTGTCACTCATCTCCACCATCTTCAAAGGAACCAAACACCATGCCCTGGCCGTAGGGTTGTGGGCAGCGACCGCAGGGCTTGGAATCGCGCTCGGCCCCGTGGTCGGCGGGCTGCTCCTTGAACACTTCGAATGGCCGTCCCTGTTCTGGATCAACATCGCGATCGTGCTGCCGGTCGCCGCCATCTCGTCGTTCCTGGTACCCGAGTCCAGGAGCAACAATCTGGGTCGGTTCGACGCGGTCGGGATGTGCTTGGCGATTGCTGCCCTGGGGTTGTTCGTCGGCTCGATCATCGAAGGCCCACAGCTCGGTTGGACGACGCTGCCGATCCTCGGAGGTCTCGCAACATCGATCCTGTTGGCGGGGGCATTCATAGCCTGGGAGAAACAGGTCGACTCCCCCATGCTGGATCTGAGTCTGTTTCAGGCAACGAACGTGGCGACGTGCAGCTCGGCGATCGGTCTGGCGTTCTTCTCCCTGTTCGGTTTCACGTTCACCATCACGATCTATTTCCAAGCGGTGCGCGGCTACAGCGCGTTGCAGGCGGGACTGGCGATCCTGCCGTTCGCGGTCGTCATGGGTGCCTGCTCCCCGCTCGCGCCAGTGCTGGCCCGACGGTTCGGGACCGGGCGTTGTGTCCCCTTCGGCATCGCATTGATGGGGATCGGCTTCTGGATCGTGTCGTTCGCGGACGCCACCAATCCGTACTGGGCGGTCATGGTTCCCGCGATGATCTTCATGGCAATGGGGCTGGCGTTCGCCCAGGGGCCGGCCACCGACATCATCCTGTCCGCCGCCCCCAGTGACGAAATCGGTGTCGCCTCGGGTGTGAACGACTCCATCCGGGAGATCGGCGGCACGATTGGCGTCGCCGTCCTTGGTTCGATCCTCACCCATGTGTACCGCGACCAGATGTCGACGATGACCTCCACGACACCGTCCTTGAGCGCGGCCGGTGACTCGATCATGGCAGCACAGCAGATCGCTGCCACGCTTCCCGAGGGAGCTCAACAGATGGCACTGCGGACCACGGCCTCCGAGGCGTTCCTGTCCGCCCTTCACCTCAACTGCCTGATTCTGACCGGGATCATGCTCGTGGCATCAGTCCTCATCGCATTCAAGTTCGTCCGCAATGCACGGCATTGAGCAGCACTACCCAATCGCAGCAGACTTCCAAACCCCGACAACAAACTGCACAATTCGCAGATTTCTCGGGCACGACGGCGCGACCCCCGCGGCTCAGCGGGGGTCGCGCCGGATGGTCCTGTTGATCAGGCCAGGCCTTTGGACTTCAGCCAGTCACCCGCGATCACCGAGGCCGACGTCTTCTCGTCGACGGATCGCTTGTTCATGGCGATCAGCTCCTCGGGGGTCAGCTCCTTCGACACCTTGTTCAGGGTCTCCGCGGTCTGGTCGTCCACCTTGCCGGAGACGATCGGCACCACGTTGGAGGACAGGAACAGGTTCTTCGGATCCTCCAGCGCCACCAGGTCGCCCTCGGCCAGCACCGGAGCGGCGGTGTAGATGTCGGCGATCTGCACCTCCCCGTCGCGCAGGGCCTTGACGGTGAGCGGGCCGCCCGAGTCCTCGGCGGGTTTGATCGTGGCCTCGACCCCGTAGGTCTCGCGGAGCCCCTTCGGCCCGTAGGGGCGGGACTCCAGCTCGGAGTTGCCTGCGATCTTCAGGTCCGGCACCGATGCGAGATCCCCGATCTGTTTCAGCGAGTGCTCCTCCGCGAACGTCTTGGTCACCACGTAGGAGTCCTGGTCGGTTGCCGGCGCCTGCTCCAGTGCCTTCAACCCTCCCGGCAGGGCGCCGGTCAGCTCAGCGTGGACCTGTTCCGGGGTGCGGGCCGTGGTCTCGGGTTTGTAGTACTGCAGCAGGTTGCCGCTGTACTCGGGGAAGATATCGATCTTCCCGGCCTGGAGTTCGGGCATGTAGACCTCCCGCTGCCCGATCTTCAGCTGTCGGTCCACCTTCTTGCCCAACTTCTCCAAGGACTGGGCGTAGATCTCGGCGATGATCTCGTTTGAGTAATAGTCCTGGGAGCCGATCACCAGGGTGTCGGAGGATTTCGTGTCGTCGTTTTTCCCCTCGATGTTCGAGGCGCTGCCGCAGCCCACCAGGGCCAGGGCTGCTGCAATTCCGAGTGCTGCAAGCTTGGTCTTGGATGTCATCGGGACTCCTTCGCAGAAGCGATTTGGGTACTTGGGTCGAGTTTTCGGGTGATCGAACGCTTGGCCTGGACCAGCAGCAGGTCCAGGACGAGCGCCAGGACGACGACCAGCAGCGCGCCGCCGATCATCTGGGCGTAGTCGCGGGTCTTGAGACCGGTGAAGAGGAACCGCCCCAACCCCACATCGGCGGTGTAGGCGGCGAGCGTCGCCGTGGCGACGACCTGGAGGGTGGTCGATCGCAGCCCTTCGAGAAGCAGCGGAACGGCGGCGGGCAGCTCCACCTGGGTGAGCACCTGCCACGAGGACAGGCCGATGGCGCGGGCCGCGTCCACCGTGACCGGTTCGGCCGAGGTGATCCCCGAGTAGGCTCCGGCGAGCATCGGGGGAATGGCCAGCACAAGCAGCGCGCAGAAGGGCGCCACCAGCCCCAGGCCGGACCACAAACCGACCAGGGTCAGCAGACCGAGGGTCGGGAGGGCACGCGCCGATGCGGTGACCATGGGAACCACCGCCACCCCGCGCCGCGTGTGGCCGATGGCCACCCCGGCCGGGAACGCCAACACGCAGGCCACGGCGACCACGGCGAGGGTGAAGTAGAGGTGTTGCTGCAGTCGTGACGAGATGCCGCTGGCCCCGCCCCAGTTCTCGGGTGTGAACAGCCAGCCGAGGGCGTCGAGGAAGAGATTCATGCCGTCACCTGCTTCCGTTTGCGGAGCCACGGGGTCAGGGCCCTGCCAAGCAACACGAGGAGTAGGTCGAAGACCAGGGCCAGCAGCAGGGTCGCGCCGAGCCCGGTGAGCAGCGATTCGACCAGTTGTCGCTGGAAGCCGTCGGTGAACAGGGTGCCGAGTGACTGCACACCTACCAGCGCGCCGACCGTGACCAGGGACACCGTGGAAGCGGCCACCACGCGCAGCCCCGCGATCAGCACCGGCACGGCGAGCGGCATCTCCACCTGGCAGAATCGCCGCCACGGATCGACCCCGAGGGCGTTCGCGGCCTCGACGACATCCTCGGGCAGGGAACGGAAGGCCTCCGCGACCTGGGTGACGAGCACCGATATCCCGTACAGGGTGAGGACGATCACCATGTTCAGCGGGGAACGCACCGGAACTCCCAGGATGACCGGGATCACCACGAGCATCGGCAGGGAAGGAACTGCGTACAGGAGGGAGAAGGCACCGAGCAGAAGTCCTCCGAAGCGCCGGGTTGCGACCGCCAACCGGGCCAGTGGTACCGACAGCACAGCGGCCGCGACAATGGCGCCCAGCGAGAGCAGGGTGTGGATCAAGAAGTAGCTGCCCACCTGCCCCAAGTTGTTGATCAACCAGTTCACGACGACTCCCTGTCCCGGCTTCCCCCGTCGTCGCCGGCCCGGAGGGAGCCCAGGGGTCGCCCCTCGGCGTCGATCACGAGCCTGGAACCGTTGCGTTCGATGGTTCGCAGCTGGCGGCGGCCTGCATCAGCCCCGACGAAATCGGCGACGAACTCATCGGCCGGGCTGGAGAGCAGTTCCTCCGGGGTGCCGACCTGCGCCAGGACGCCGCCGGTGCGCAGCACCGCCACCTGGTCGCCCAGGAGGAAGGCCTCGTCGACGTCGTGGGTGACGAAAAGGATGGTGGTTCCCAGGCGCCGCTGCAGGTCTCGCAGTTCCCGCTGCAGGTCGGCGCGGACCAGTGGGTCGAGGGCACCGAAGGGTTCATCCATGAGCAGAACCTTGGGGTCGTTGGCGAGCGCCCGGGCGACTCCGACGCGCTGCCGCTGCCCGCCGGAGAGCTGCGACGGAAAACGCCCGGCCAGGTCGTGGTCGAGCCCGACCATGTCCATCAGTTCCAGGGCATGCTCGCGCGCCTTGGCCTTGGGAACCCCGTCGAGGATCGGGACCGTGGCGATGTTGTCGACGACGCGGCGGTGCGGGAACAGCCCGCCGTCCTGCAGGACGTAGCCGATGGAGCGTCGCAGCGCCACCGTCGGCTGCACCGCGACATCCTCCCCGGCCAGCAGCACAACACCCGAGGTCGGCGCAACCATCTTGTTGACCATCCGCATCAGGGTGGTCTTGCCGGATCCGGACGAGCCCAGCAGCACGGTCGTGGAGTGCTCGGCGACGTCGAGGGTGATGCCCCCGACCCCGACGGTGCCGTCCGGATAGATCTTCTGTACGTCCTCGAATCGGATCATGATTCAGCTCCGTTCTCGTGGAGGACCCGGACGACCTTCTTGCCGGGCCTGGAGTGGTCCATGTCCTCGTGGGCGAGCCTGGCTTCCTCCAACCCGCGATACGTCGTCAGAGGTGGCGGCGAGGCGGTTCCGTCGGCCAGCGCGTCCAGGTACTCCTGCAGCACCTCGGGGGGTAGGTCCTTGGCCTCCCCGGAGTAGGCCGTGAGCCTCACTCCGTTCGGGATCCAGTCCATCGGGTTGAACTCCGCTATCGACCAGTGGTCCGAGACCATCCCGGTGAAACAGACGACACCCCCGGGCCTCGTGGCCCTCAGCGTGTCACCCAGAACGTTCACGCCGACCAGTTCCACCGCCGCGTCCACTCCGCGCCCATCCGTGAGGGCGAGAACCTGCGGTGACACCTGCCCGTCATCGATCACGACCTGCGCGGCTCCGGCCTGTTTGAGAAGGCCGGCGTTTGCCTCCTTGCGTGTCGTGGCAATCGTCTCGACGCCGCGGAGCCGGGCGAGGGCGAGGCACATCAGGCCGATGGAGGAGGTTCCTCCCCGGATCAGAAGCGTGTCCCCCGCCTTCACCCCTGCCCCGGTGGTCAGGGAGCCATGGGCGGTCTGAAGCATCTCGGGCACCGCCCCGAGGATCTCCCAGTCGAGTGCGGAGTCGAACCGGACGACTATCGGTGCGGGAACGCAGGTGTATTCGGCGTATCCGCCGTCGAAGAGTCTCCCCATGCCCCCCATCAGCGCGGCGACCTGCTGTCCCGGGGCGAATTCTCCGCCGGGAGCGGCCACAACGGTGCCCACGGCCTCCAGGCCGGGGACCCGTGGAAAGGATCCGAAAGATCCCAGCCCCCGGCGGAAATGCTGTTCGGAGCGGTTCACCCCGAAGGCCTCTACCCGGATCAGCACCTCTCCGGAGCGTGGGATCGGGCGGGGAAGTTCCCGGACCTCCAGAGCCTCGGGACCACCCGGGGTCTCAATGACGACGGCGTGCATGGTGGAGGCCATCACAGGCTCCTTTCACGGACGGGACTGCCCTGGTTGGCATCGTCCGGGCTGGTTTTCCGGACGTCCGGATGATTCATGGGGTCGGCTCCGTTCTCGTTGGTCAGGGCGACGAAACCGCCACCGGGCAGGGGTTCGTCGAGACGGGCGCCCTGCATGGCCGGGACGACGTCGGCCCGCTGGCTTGCTCCGGCGGCCACCCGGGTCAGGTTCCGGGTGAGAACCACCAGCTCCTCGTGACGGAATCCGGCGAGCACGGTGCGCAGGGTGTCCTCGAAGGCTCCGGCCGCACTCTCCATCCGCACCCGCCCCTTGTCGGTGAGGCTCAGACGGCAGGAGCGCCGGTCCTTGGGGCAGGGGGTCCTGACCACGAGCCCGTCACCGACCAGGCGATCGACGAGCCGCGAGGCCGCGCCGACCGTGGTGTGCTGGCGCCGGGCGATGTCCTGGACCCGGGGGCCACCGTCGGCTGCTGACGCGTCGATCTGCTTCAGGACGAGATAACGCGCCAGGGTGGCGGAGTTCGCGGTTCGCCAGAGAGCCTTCTCGAGCCGGTTCCACAGCGCCACCTCCGCGTGCAGGAGCGCTTCGAAGAGGGCTCCGTGATCCCCGAGGGGCTTTGCTGTCTCCTTCACCCAAGAAACATTACATGTAACTCAATTACATGGAAAGCATCTGGTTGGATCCGAGACGATTGAACTCCGGAAACAGCAACGCCGGCTGGGCCGTGAGAATCCAACCGGCGTCGCGGAGTGCGCCCCGTCAGGACAGCGACCCGTAGGTCGTCTTGGCCTTCTCCAACGCGGCGACATACCCCGCACGCTCGTAGGCGTCGGCCGGGGTGCGGCCCGGCACGGCCAGCATGCCACGGGCCTGGTCCAGGGTGAGCCGCCTGCCGTCGAGCCAGGATTCGAGACCCTCGACCAGGCGGGTGGCGTGCTCGACGCCGTGACGCACCAGCGCCGAGGTGGTGCAGACCACATCGGCCCCGGCCAGCAGGTGTTTCACGACGTCCCCGGGCTGGTCCACCCCGGACGAGGCCGCTAGCGAGGCCTCCACGTGGTCGCGCAGCACCGCGATCCAGGTGCGCGGCAGGCGGGCGTCCACGGGCGAACTCAGCGTCACCCCGCTGACCACCTCCAACCGATCCAGGTCGATGTCGGGTTGCAGGAACCGGTTGAACAGCACCAGACCATCGGCCCCGGCCCGGTCGAGCCGCTGGCACATCGCACCTACCGACGAGAAATACGGGCTGAGTTTCACCGCCACCGGGATGCTCACCTCCGACTTCACGGCCCGGAGAATGTCGAGGTGACGCTGCTCCACCTCTTCACCTCCCAGGGTGAGGTCACCCGGGACGTAGTAGATGTTGAGTTCCAGCGCGGCCGCCCCGGCGTCCTGCAGGCTGCGCGCCGAGTGCACCCATCCCCCGCGGGAAGCGCCGTTGAGGGAGGCGATCAGCGGCACGTCGATGGCCTGGGCACCCTTCTCGACGAGCCGCAGGTAATTCGTGACCGCATCAGCCTCTGCACGCGGCACCTCCGGGAAGAAGCTGATGGCCTCCGGGGTTATGTCGGCGAACTGCTCCTCCAGCTCCACCAGGCGCTCCGCGTCCCGGAGCAGCTGCTCCTCGAACAGGGAGAACATGGTCACGGCACCGAGTCCCGCATCCGCCAGCGCCTTGATGTCCTCGACGCTCTGGCTCAGCGGCCCGGCCGAGGCGATGACGGGGTTGCGCAGTTCCAGCCCCAGGTAGCTGCTCCTCAGATCTGCCACGATTCCTCCTTGCGCGGGTCGGCGGCGAACTTCTCCGCGCCGCGGAGCGCCAGCTCCTCGTACTCGGCCCAGCGCCGGTCCACCTGTGCCTGGGCGATGTCGATGAGACGATTGGCCTCCTCCGGGTCGGCGGCGCGCAACACCTTGTAGCGCAGTTCGGCGTCCTGGTACTCGCGCAGCCTCAGGCGCGGCCGGGGGCTGTCGAGCAGGAACGGATTTCCGCCGTTCTCCCGGATCACCGGGTTGTAACGCATCAGCGGCCAGTGCCCGGAGTTGACGGCCCGGTACTGCTGCTCCAGGCCCTTGCGGGTGTCGATGCCGTGGGCGATGCAGTGGCTGTAGGCGATGATCAGGCTCGGCCCCTCGTAGGCCTCCGCCTCGCGGAACGCCTTCAAGGTCTGCTGCGGATCCGCACCCATCGCCACCCGGGCCACGTACACCGACCCGTAGGCCATCGCCTGCATGGCCATGTCCTTCTTGTTGGTGTGCTTGCCCGCGGATGCGAACTTCGCGACCGCCCCCAGCGGGGTGGACTTGGACGCCTGGCCTCCTGTGTTGGAGTACACCTCGGTGTCCAGCACCAGCACGTTGACGTTGCGGCCCGAGGCCAGCACGTGATCGACACCGGAGGAACCGATGTCGTAGGCCCAGCCGTCGCCGCCGACGATCCACACGGAACGCCGCAGCAGATGGTCGCAGACGCTCTTGAGGTCCTCGATCTTCGGGCCCTCCAGCTCCGCCAGCCGCGCCTTGAGACGGTCGACCCGGGCGGCCTGCCGGGCCAGACCCGATTCCATGCGCTGCTTCGCGGCCAGCAGCGAATCGATCAGTTCGTCGTCGTCGATCTCGGGGCGCAGCTCCTCCAAGAGGCGGCGCGCCATGTCCCGGTGCAGGTCGGCGGCCAGCCGGAGCCCGAGCCCGAACTCGGCGTTGTCCTCGAACAGCGAGTTCGACCACGCCGGCCCGCGTCCCCGGGCGTTCTTCGCCCACGGGGTGGTGGGCAGGTTGCCACCGTAGATCGACGAGCAGCCGGTGGCGTTGGCGACGGTGACGCGATCCCCGAACAGCTGGGTCAGCAGCTTCAGGTACGGGGTTTCACCGCACCCGGCACAGGCCCCGGAGAACTCGAACAACGGCTCCAGGAACTGGGTGCCACGGACGGTGCCGAAGTCCACGTTGCGGCGGTCGTTGAGCGGAATGGTCTCGAAAAACCTGACCGCTTCCTTCTCCTTTTCCCGTTCCAGCACCGGCTCCAGATTGATGGCGCGCCGGTTCGGCTGCCCGGCGGGCCGCACGGGACAGGCCTCCACGCACAACCCGCAGCCTGTGCAGTCCTCGGCGTAGACCTGCAGCGTGTAGCTGGTGTCGGGCAGTCCCGCGGCGTCGAGCGGTTGGCTGAGGAAACCATCGGGGGCGTTCTCGGTCACCTCGGAGGGGTAGTACTTGGCTCGCAGCACGGCGTGCGGACACACGAAGGAACAGTTCCCGCACTGGATGCAGGCCTCGTTGTCCCACACCGCGATGATCTCGCTGATGTTGCGTTTCTCGTAGCGGGTGGTCCCCGACGGATAGGCACCGTCGACGGGCAGCGCCGAGACCGGCAGCTCGTCACCGCGCCCGGCCAGCATCGTCGCGGTGACCTCCCGCACGAACGGCGGGGCATCCGACGGGACGGGCGGGATCAGGTCCCGCTGCCCCGTCGCGCTGGCGGGCACCTGGACCTCGTGCAGGTGGGCCAGGGAGGCGTCGACCGCCTCGTGGTTCTTCTGCACGATGGCCATCGACTTGCGGGCGTAGGTCTTGGTGATGGCGGCCTTGACCTTCTCGATTGCCTCTTCACGCGGCATGATGCCGGAGATCGCGAAGAAACAAGTCTGCAGCACCGTGTTGGTGCGCGACCCGAGGCCCGCGGCCCGCGCGACCGCGGAGGCGTCGATGACGTGAAGGGAGATGCCCAGCTCTACGATCCTGTCCTGCATCGGGCGCGGCAGCTGCTCCCACACCTGATCCGCCGGATAGGGCGAGTTGATCAGCAGCGTCGCACCGGGCTGGGCGAACTCCAGCACGTCCACCCGCTCCAGGATCGACCAGTGATGGCAGCCGATGAAGTTCGACCGGGTCACCAGATACGGCGCCTGGATCGGGTTGGGGCCGAATCGCAGATGCGAGACGGTGCGTGAACCCGACTTCTTGGAGTCGTAGACGAAGTAGCCCTGGGCGTAGGTCCCGGGGTCGGAACCAATGATCTTGATGGTGTTCTTGTTGGCTCCGACGGTGCCGTCCGAACCCAGCCCGTAGAACACGGCGCGGTGGGTCTGCGGATCGAGGAGCTGGAAGTCGGGGTCGACATCGAGGGACAGGTGGGTGACGTCGTCGTTGATGCCCACCGTGAAGCGCGGCCGGGGACGGTCCTTCGCCAGCTCGTCGTAGACCGCCTTGGCCATGGCGGGGGTGAACTCCTTGCTGGACAGGCCGTAGCGGCCACCGGTCAGCACCGGCATCACCTCCCGGTCCCCGCGGGCCACGGATTCCCCGATGGCGGAGGAGACGTCGAGGAACAGCGGCTCGCCCCCCGATCCGGGTTCCTTGGTGCGGTCCAGGACGGCGACCTTCCGCACGGTGGCGGGCAGCGCGGCCAGGAGGTGTTCTTTCGGGAAGGGCCGGTAGAGCCGCACGAACAGAGCACCCACCTTTTCCCCCGCCTCGTTGAGGTGCTTGACCACAGGGATCATCGTCTCTATCCCCGAACCCATGATCACCACCACCCGGTCGGCCTCGGGGTGACCGTGGTACTCCACCAGGGAGTAGTGACGGCCCGAGATCTCCTCGAAGCGTTCCAGGACCTCGGTGAGGATCCCGGGCACGGCGTCGTAGTAGCGGTTCGCGGTCTCGCGGGACTGGAAGTAGGTGTCCGGGTTCTGCGCGGTACCCCGGATGAACGGGTTTTCGGGGCTCAGCGCCCGGGCGCGGTGTTCGCGGATCAGGTCGGTGGGAACCAGTTCACGCAGCTGGTCGTCGGTGAGTTTGACGAGGGTGTTGAGTTCATGACTGGTGCGGAAGCCGTCGAAGAAGTGCACGAACGGCAGCCGGGCGCGCAGGGTCGCCAGATGCGCGACGGCCGCCATGTCGTGGGCCTCCTGCACCGACGCGGAGCTGAGCATGCAGCAGCCCGTCTGGCGTATGGCCATCACGTCCTGGTGATCACCGAAGATCGACAGGCCCTGCGCGGCCAGGGAACGCGCCGCGACGTGGAAGACCGTGGAGGTCAGCTCCCCGGCGATCCGGTACATGTTGGGGATCATCAGCAGCAGGCCCTGCGAGGCGGTGAAGGTGGTGGACAGGGCCCCGCCCTGGAGGGCGCCGTGCATGGCTCCGGCCGCGCCTCCCTCGGACTGCATCTCGACGACGGTGGGCACAGTGCCGAAGACGTTCCTGCGCCCGTGGGAGGACCACTCGTCGGCCAGTTCGGCCATGGTGGAACTGGGGGTGATCGGGTAGATGGAGCAGAGTTCGCTCAGCCGGTAGGCGACGTCGGCGGCGGCCTCGTTGCCGTCGATGATGGTGCGCTGGTTCATCGCTGGCCCTCCGGGATCATCTCGATGGCGTGCACGGGGCACTGCTCGTAGCAGGTGGCGCATCCGGTGCAGCGTTCGTAGTCGAAGCGGTACCGGTTGCCGGGCCCGAGTTTGATGACGGCATCCTCCGGGCAGGCACCGTAGCAACCGTCGCACTCGAAGCAGTTGCCGCAGGACAAGCAGCGCCGGGCCTCGAACTCGGCCTCCTTCGGGCTGAGGCCCGCGACGATCTCACCGAAGTCGGACACGCGCGTCTCGGGGGCCTGCTCGGTCTGGACCCGGCGGGTGTGACCGCCGAAGTACCACAGGTTCATCTGGTCGAGGTGGACGAGCGGGTGTTTCGGGTCGCGAGGGGTGACGTCGAGGTTCAGCCACTTGTCAATGCAGCGGGCCGCTTTCTTGCCGTGCCCGACGCCGACGGTGACGGTGCGTTCGCTCGGCACCATGTCGCCTCCCGCGAAGATCCCGGGAACGTCCGTCATGAGGGTCTCGGGATCGACCCGCACCACGTCCCGGTCGAAGATCATGCCGGGGATGGCGTGGAGGAAACCGGTGTCGGCCTCCTGCCCGACGGCCAGGATCACGGTGTCGGCGGCGAGTTTCTCGAACCGCCCGGTGCCGTGCGCCCTGCCCTCCTCGTCGAGTTCCATGATCTCGACGGTCAGGTCCTCCTCACCCATCTCGGTGATGGTCCGCAGCCAGTTCATCGTCACCCCCTCCTGCTCCGCGCTCTCGCGTTCCTCGGCGTGGGCGGGCATCTGCTCCACGGTGCGGCGGTAGACGATCACCGACTCCTCGGCGCCCAGGCGACGGGCCACGCGGGCCGCGTCCATGGCGGTGTTGCCGCCGCCGTAGACCGCGACCCGGCGTCCGATGACGGGCCTCTCGCCCTTGGCGACATCGCGCAGGAAGCTGACGGCGTCGACCATCCTGGTGGCGTCGGCCGAGGGGATGTCCACGCGTTTGGACAGATGGGCGCCGATGGCCACGAACACCGCATCGAAACGGCCCGCCACCTGCGTGGCGAGCAGGTCGGTGACCGGCGTGTTGTTGCGGATCACCACCCCCATGTCGGTGATGCGCGCCACCTCGGCGTCCAGAACGTCGCGGGGAAGCCGGTACTCGGGAATCCCGTAGCGCATCATGCCGCCGGGGGCGTCGGCGGAGTCGTGGATCTCCACCTCGTGACCAAGGCGGCGCAGGTGGTAGGCGGCCGACAACCCGGAGGGCCCGGCGCCGATGATCAACACCCGCCGCCCGGAGTCGCGGCTCGGCGTCTCGAACCGCCAGCCGCGCTCCAGGGCCAGGTCCCCCAGATAACGTTCGACCGAGTGGATGGAGACGGCCGCGTCGAGATCCTTACGGTTGCAGGCCGTCTCGCAGGGGTGGTAACAGACACGGCCGTGGATGGCCGGGAAGGGGTTGTCGGCGGTGAGCTGCCGCCAGGCCGCCTCGTGTTGACCCGCTTTTATCAGGCGTAACCACTCCTGGATGTTCTCCCCCGCCGGGCATCCGGCATTGCAGGGGGGCAGCATGTCCAGGTAGATGGGTCGCCTGGATCGCACCGGGGCGACCCGCCCCGTGGTTGTCAGCAAATTGGGCAGACCAGTCACATCATCGCGCTCGGTCATGGTTTCCCTCCGTCGCTACGACTATTCCCGCCAATGGTAGGACGTTCGAGGGACACCATGCCTCGTAAATTCGCGAGGAAAACCGCGCCTATTGAGGAAAGGGTGCACTCATCCCCGTCAGTTCGCGGAGCTCTTCTGCGCTTCTTCCTTCACTTTCTCCGGGTCGAGTTCCTTGACCTGCGTGACGAGGTCGTCGAGCTGGGTCCCGTTCAACAGGCCACTCTGTCGGAATACCAGGACTCCGGCGCGGAAAGCCATGATGGTGGGGATGGACTGGATGTCGAGGGCGAAGGCCAGATCCTGTTCGGCCTCGGTGTCCACCTTGCCGAAGATGGCCCCGTCGTGACGCCCGGAGGCCTCTTCGAAGATCGGGCCGAAACGACGGCACGGGCCGCACCACGAGGCCCAGAAGTCGACGAGCACGACATCGTTTCCCTCGATGGTGGAGCGAAAGTTCTCCTTGGTCAGGTTTGTGGTTGCCATGTTTCCTCATTTCGGATTTCGTTGTTCATTTCAATCAACGACTGCTCCACCCGACTTATTCCCCCGAAACATGACGAGTCAGCGGGCGGCGACGAAGAGCAGCTCCGCGACCGCCTCGTCCACGGTGACCGCGTCGTCACCGAGGCAGAACCTGAGGTCGATCCCCACGCGGCGCACCACGAACTCCACTCCCGGCCGGAGCCCCAGGGCGGCAAGCGCCGAGAGCACCTCCGCATCGGCCTGCAGATTCTCACTCATCCGTTCCATGGTGACGGTCACCTCGCCCCGGTTCGGAACCACCTCCGACAACGGGACGACCCCTTCCCGGAAGGGCACGTGATCGTGGTCCAGCCCGAGATCCCTGAGCCCCGGAATGGGATTGCCGTAGGGGGAGCGGGTCGGCGAGTGGAGGATCCCGAGCAGCCGGCGCTCAACCTCGTCCGAGATGACGTGTTCCCAGCGGCAGGCCTCGGCGTGCACCTTCTCCCATTCGAGGCCGATCACATCCGTGAGCAGGCGCTCCGCCAGCCGGTGTTTGCGCATCACGTCGCGCGCCAACCGGGCGCCCTTCGGGGTGAGTTTGATCGTGCGGTCCGCCTTGACGGAGAGCAGGCCGTCGCGTTCCATCCGCGCCACCGTCTGGGATACCGTGGGCCCGGACTGGTGAAGGCGTTCGGCGATCCGGGCCCGCAGCGGTGGCACCCCTTCCTCCAAGAGTTCGTACACGGTACGCAGGTACATCTCCGTGGTGTCGATCAGCTCGCTCATACCTCACACGCCTCCTTGAGAGCAATGGTAACGATGCTTGGCGACACCGGGACCCGCAATCGCTGCACACCGCGAAAATCCCAACACGCGGGCTGCAAGGATGTATGCCATGGCACGTATTCCGGATGAAAAACCCCTCATCGGCCACCTCGTGAGGCTCGACCCCACTCAGGAGTCGGACCGGGACGATCTGATCGATGCGCTCGACGATCCACGGGTGTTCTCCCTCGGGTATGCGGGTGGCGCCACGGACCGGGTGGCGGCGATCGAGAACCTGATCACCGGCGCGGGCGAGGATCGTGCCATGTACACCATCCGGTTGACCGGTGACACCCGGTTCGGCTCGGCGGGCGAGGTGGTCGGAACCACGTCCCTGGGTGATCTCGAGCCCCGGGCACAGCGCGCCCACGCGGGCTGGACGGCGTACCGTCCCGCTCTGTGGGGCAAGGGACTGAACGCGGAGGTGAAGCTCCTGCTGCTGGGGCACGCTTTCGAGGACTGCGGTTTCGAGCGGGTGAAGCTCCAGACCGACTCCATCAATCAACGTTCCAGGGACGCGATCGCCCGGTTGGGGGCCGTGCAGGAGGGGGTGCTGCGACACCACCAGCCCCGCGCCGACGGCTCGTGGCGTGACACCGTGGTCTTCTCGATTCTCTCGGCAGAGTGGCCGACGGTGCGGGCCGGTCTGGAATCGAGGGTGCGGGCCACCCTCGCATCCCTGACCGCTCAGGGGTCCTGACGCCCACGAACCGACCCAACCAACTACCCCTCCCGAAGCCGGTTGAGCCAGCAGGTGAGCGCCAGCGAACGGCTGAGTCGAAACCACTACTCGCACCCGGTAGCCAGCCAACCCCAAAACCCCGACCACGGTCACCATGGTTTCGACACGACCGGCTTGGAGATGGGAGGGTCTCGACACGACCATCTCGCAGAGCTTGCGGGTCGGCTCAACCGGCTTTGGCGCTTCTCAGCGGATGCGTTCCCCCCGCCGCCAGACCTGCTGCAACTCTCCCGCGTCATCCACGACGCAGATGTCGGCGCGTTTGCCGGCCTCCAGGGTTCCGACCTCCTCCAGCCCGTGCCAGCGGGCCGGGGTGGTGGCCGCGATCCGGGCGGCCTCGGGAATGCTCAGCCCCACCCGGCCGACGACGAAACCGAACGCCCGGGCCATGGTCAGTGTGGAGCCCGCGATGGAACCGGGGGTGCCGTCGACGGTGACCAGCCGGGCGGTTCCGTCCCGGACCTCCACCTCGAGCTCCCCCAGCAGGTAACGTCCGTCGCCCTGGCCGGTGGCGCTCATGGCGTCGGTGACCAGGCAGATGCGATCGGTCCCGGCGGCATCGATGGCCATCCGCGCGATCACGGGCCGGTGGTGGATTCCGTCGCAGATCAGCTCGCACATCACGCGATCGTCGGTGAGCAGCACGGGCACGGGGCCGGGTTCGCGGTGGTGAATGGAATGCATCGCGGAGAACAGGTGGGTGGCGATGCAGGCCCCCCAGCCGATGGACGCGGCCGTGACGTGCTCGTCGGCGTCGGAGTGCCCGAAGGCCACCTTGACGCCCGCCCGAGTGAAGCGCCGGGTGGCGGTTTCTCCCCCGTCGCGTTCGACGGCCAGGGTGATCATGCGCAGCGCCGGCCCGCCCACTGATATGAGCCGTTCGACGAGTTCCGGTTCGGGGTCGCGCAGCAGGCCGGGGTCGTGCGCGCCCCTCCGAGCCTCGGACAGGAAGGGACCCTCGAGGTGGATGCCGTCGAGCTCACCGGATTCGACGAGCCCGCGCAGCACCCGGCACTGGGCCTCCAGTTTCTCGATGGGCTCGGTGACGGTGGAGGCGAACAGGGTGGTGGTTCCTTGGGAGCGGTGATACTCGATGGCGCGCAGGTTGGCGGCGGGATCCGGGTCGCCGAAACTGACGCCGACCGCGCCGTGGCAGTGGGTGTCGACGAAACCCGGCACCGCCCAGGAATCGCCGGTTCCCCCTCCCGGGGTGATGGCCACCACCCGGCCGTCGGCGATCTCGATGACCGCTTCCTCGATCGTCCCCCCCGGCGTCACCGCCCGGCCGACCCGCAGTTTCGTCATGCCGCCATCCAAGCACCGGTTCTCTTTCCATCCGCTGAACCGCACAGTCCGGTTTGTCAGATACGTGGGAGAATTCGGGGGTGATCGTCATCCCCGAAGACCTCCTCCCCGCAGACGGCCGTTTCGGCTCGGGCCCGGCCAAGGTGCGCCCCAAGGCCCTGGAATACCTCTCCCTGCGTGGCGACGTGCTGGGCACCTCGCATCGCCAAGCACCCGTGAAGCAGCTCGTCGCAGCGATTCAGGAGGGGCTGCGGGAGCTGTACCGGCTGCCGGAGGGGTACCAGGTGGTGCTCGGCAACGGGGGATCCACCGTGTTCTGGGACGTCGCGGTCTGTTCCCTGATCGAGCGGCGCTCCGCGCATGCCGTCTTCGGGGAGTTCACACGCAAGTTCGCGCGCGCCGCCGCGGCGGCCCCGTTCCTGGCCGACCCGGCCGTCACACAATGCGATCCGGGGGCCGTGGTCCTGCCCGCCCCGGAGGACGCTGACGTGGTGGCGTGGGCGCAGAACGAGACCTCCACGGGTGCGGCCGCCCCGGTGGAGCGGATCGGCGACGGCCTGGTGTTGATCGACGCCACCTCGGCTGCGGGCGGGATGGCCGCCGACATCTCACGGACGGACGCCTACTACTTCGCCCCGCAGAAGAACTTCTCCTCGGACGGGGGTTTGTGGGTGGCGTTCTGTTCCCCGGCCGCGCTGGAACGCGCGGAGCGGATCGCCACCTCGGGCCGTTGGATCCCGGAGTCGCTGAACCTGGGCGTCGCGGCCTCGAACTCGGCCAGGAACCAGACCCTCAACACCCCGGCCATCGCGACCCTGCTGCTGCTCGAGGACCAGATCGGCTGGCTGCTGGACCTGGGCGGGATCGACGCCGCCGAGGAGCGCTGCCGCCGGATGAGCGATCATCTGTACGGCTGGGCCGAGGCGTCGTCGTACGCGACCCCGTTCGTCACCGATCCGGCACACCGCTCCCCCGTCGTCGCGACCATCGACCTGGCCCCCGGAGTGGAGGCCGCCCGCGTGATAGCGGAGCTGCGCGGCAACGGGATCGTGGACGTCGACCCCTATCGTGCGCTGAAACGCAACCAGCTGCGGATCGGCACCTACGCATCCGTCGATCAGGCCGATGTGGAGGCATTGACCGCCTGCATCGACCACATCGTGGAAAGACTGTGAGATGGTAGCGGTTTCCTACTTCTTGCGGAAGAAGACAACCGCTCCCAGGGTCAGGGCCAGCACCGCCGCAGCGGCTATGGCCAGGCGGGTGCCGCCCTGCGCCGGCTGGGTGGCCTTCTCCTCGGGGCCCGGCGCGGTGGTTTCCTGCGGGGTGGGTGAGGTGCTGCTCCCGGGGCTCTCGGATGGTTCCGGGGACGGCGTTGGTGACGCCTCGCCCGACGGCGAGATCGTGACGGTGCTGTCGGAGGTCGGCACGGCTTCCTCCCGCAGCTGTGGCCCCGCCCCCACCAGCATCCGGTCGCCACTGAACGTGGTGATCGACTCCCCCTCAGGGGCACCCTGATACGTGAGAGTGGCACGGGTCTCCCAGCTGGATGCGTCGACGACCTGCACCCCGGAGCCGGTTCGCAACGCCATGGTGACACCGTCGGAGAGGAAGACCCCGTCGGTCACTCCCGCCGGGGCGTCGGAGGCGCGGCTCAGTTTGTTCACCCCCGAGCGCGAAAGCTCCAGCTCGGCGTAGTAGATGCCCGGGTTCTCGCCAGCCGTCACGATGTAGATGCGCCCTCTGCCCGAGACCAGCACCGACTTGGCGTCGTGCGCCCCGTCCGGGTAGCGGAAATCGTAGGAGTTGTAGGACTGGTTGCCGACCTCGAGCGGGAGCTTGTACACGGTGATCTTGTTGCGTTTCCCCTTGGAATCCCCCACATCGCCGACGAAGAGCGAACCCGAGTGCACTGCCAGGCCCTGCACGGATTCGGTGTCGGCGGAGAAACTGATGGCCCCGACCTTCGCTCCCGTGGCATCGGTGACCGCGATGTTCGTCCCGCCGGTCTCGGACACCGCGAACAACCGTGATGACTGCTGGTCGAAGGCCACTCCCGTCAGGGGGCCACCTGCATCGGAAATGGTCACGTCGGCCAGGACCGGGGTTGCCCCCCAGACCAGGCACGCCGTCGCCGCAGCGACTGCGGCGATGCGTCGAATGGATCTCATGGTGTCGGCCAGCATACTGGGCTTTGCCCTGTAGGCTGTGTTTCATGCGAGCGATGAGGCTCTTCGGCATTCGCATCGACGATGTCCGCGACATCTTCGGCGCCCCACCCGAGGTGGCGGAGGCGCTGACAAGGGTGTTCACGGAGCACCACCCGGCGCCCGTCATGAAGCGCCGCTGGGGGTTGTTCCGGCGCAATCCCGACCTGGAAGTGGATCCCGCGCGCCCCATGATGCGGGATGCCACCACCCTCCTGGAAGGTGGATTCGTTCCCCAGGAACGCCTCGGGCCGTGTTGGGATGTGCTCCTGCTGTGGCTGGAGCACTTGGCAGGCCCCACCTCCCGGATCGAGTACCGGCGCCTCGACTCGGTGGAATTCGACCTGGCGCGCCGGGGCCTGCCCTCAACTTTGTCGGTGACACGCCTGGGCAAGCGACCTCTCGGCATCCCGTTGATGCCCCTGCCCGACATGCAGGCGGGCTACAGCCATCGAACCCATGCCGCGGCCACTCGCGAGGCACTCGGGGAAATAGATCCTGAAACCCTCGACGAGGCCACCCGAGAAGTCGTGACTCCTCTCCTGGGATTCCTCCGGGGATTGCCCGATGAGAAGGATGTCGTCGTGGTGGATCAGGCGATCCCGAAGGGACCGGCCTGACCAGCCGGTCCCCCGGCGCTACCCGATCACGACCACCAGGTCCCCGCCGTCGAGCTGTGTGGTGCCCAGCAGCACCACTCGTTTGATCACGCCCGCCACGGGCGCGTTGATGGCGGCCTCCATCTTCATGGCCTCGATGGTGGCCACCTGATCCCCGGCCGCGACCTCGTCACCCTCCGCGACGGTCACGGTGACCGCCCCCGCGAACGGTGCGGCGACGTGCCCGCGGTTGCCCGGGTCTGCCTTTTCCGCGGAGGCCACCTCCGATTCGAGGGAGTTGTCGCGTACCCTGACCGGGCGCAGCTGGCCGTTCAGGAGGGTCATGACGTTGCGTCTGGCCCATTTGTCGGGAGCACCGATGGCCTCCAGGCCGAGCAGCAGCGTGACTCCCTTCTCCAGGGTGACGGGGTATTCGTGGCCGGGTTCCATCCCGTACAGGTAGGGCACCGTCGGCAACACGGAGACGTCGCCGAACTCGTCGCGCCTCTGCTCGAACTCCCGCGTCGGCCCGGGGAAGAGCAACCGGTTGAGGGTCCGCTGCCGTTCGATGCCCGGGGCCCCCAGGAGGGCGAGGTCCTCGGGAGCGACCTCCGTGACGCGCGGCGGTTTGCGGCGGCCCTCCAGGGCACGGGTGCGGAACGGTTCCGGCCAACCTCCCGCGGGTTCACCCAGCTCCCCGTTGAGGAAACCGATCACCGAATCCGGGATGTCGAAGCGACGTGGCTCCGCGGCGAACTCCGCCGGATCGGCACCGACCGCCACCAGGTGCAGCGCCAGATCACCCACCACCTTCGACGACGGCGTGACCTTCGTGGGGCGCCCCAGGATCTTGTCGGCGGCGGCGTACATCGCCTCGATGGCCTCGAACTTGTCGCCCAGGCCGAGCGCGATGGCCTGCTGGCGCAGGTTGGACAGCTGCCCGCCCGGGATCTCGTGGCTGTAGACGCGCCCCGTCGGCGCCGGAAGCCCCGACTCGAAAGGTTTGTAGACCCTGCGGACCGCCTCCCAGTAGGGCTCCAGGTCCAGCACCGCCCCCGGGTCGATGTCCGGGGCACGATCCGTGCCGTCGAGGGCCATCAGCAGCGCCGACATGGGTGGCTGCGAGGTGGTCGACGACATCGCCGAGTTCGCGACGTCAACCGCGTCCACGCCGGCGTCGATGGCGGCCATCAGGGTGGCGAGCTGCCCTCCTGTGGTGTCGTGGGTGTGGAGGTGGACGGGCAGCTCGAACCGTTCCCGGAGCGCCGCGACGAGCTTCGCGGCAGCGGCGGGCCTGAGCAGCCCCGCCATGTCCTTGATCGCCAGGATATGCGCTCCCGCGTCGGCGATTCGCTCGGCAAGTCGCAGGTAGTGGTCGAGGGTGTAGGTCCTCTCGTCGGGGTCGAGGAGGTTCGCGGTGTAGCAGAGCGCCACCTCCGCCACGGATTCGGTGTCGTTGACGACCGCGTCGATCGCGGGACGCATCTGCTCGACGTCGTTGAGGGCGTCGAAGATGCGGAAGATGTCCACCCCAACCTTCGCGGCCTCCGACACGAAGGCCCGGGTCACCTCGGTCGGGTAGGGGGTGTAGCCGACGGTGTTGCGGCCGCGCAGCAGCATCTGCAGGTTCTGATTCGGCATCGCGGCCCGCAGCTTCGCGAGGCGCTCCCACGGGTCCTCGTCGAGGAACCGCAGCGCCACGTCGTAGGTGGCCCCGCCCCAGCACTCGACGGAGAACATCCCGGGCAGCAGCCGCGCCTGCCAAGGAGCCACCGCCGCCAGGTCGCGGGTGCGCACCCGCGTGGCGAGCAGCGACTGGTGGGCGTCGCGGAAGGTGGTGTCGGTGACGCCCACGGCCCGCTGCTCACGCAGGGCCCTGGCGAATCCGGCCGGGCCGAGGGCGAGGAGTCGCTGCCGGGAACCGTCGGGAATCTCGCCCGAAGGCAGCGTCCCGGGCAGCTTCGCCGAGGGGTCCAGGGACGTGGGTGCGGGCCCGTTGGGTCGGTTCACGGTGATGTCGGCGAGGAAGCGGGCCAGTTTGGTGCCGCGGTCCGCCGAGATGCGTCCCGTCAGCAGGTGAGGTCGCTCCTCAATGAACGACGTGGTCACAGCGCCGCTTCCGAAATCCGGGTCCTCCAGGACCGCGCGCAGGAAGGAGATGTTCGTCGCGATGCCCCGGATCCTGAACTCCGCCAGCGCACGGTTGGCCCTCACGACGGCGTCGTGGAGGTTGCGGCCTCGGGCGGTGAGCTTGACCAGCAGCGAGTCGAAGTGGGGGCTGACCTCCGCTCCGGTTCCGGTGGTGCCGCCGTCGAGCCGGATACCCGCCCCGGATGCGGAACGGTAGGCCTGGATCACGCCAGTGTCGGGCCGGAACGAGTTCGCCGGATCCTCGGTGGTGATGCGGCACTGCAGAGCGGCGCCGCGGATGTGCAGCTCGTCCTGGCGGATCCCGATCTCCTCCAGGGTCTCCCCCGATGCGATCCGCAGCTGCGCCTGCACCAGGTCGACGTCGGTGATCTCCTCCGTGACGGTGTGCTCCACCTGGATGCGGGGGTTCATCTCGATGAACACGTGGCTGCCGGCCCGCGGACCCGAGGTCTCAACAAGGAACTCGACGGTCCCGGCGCAGGTGTAGTTGATGGCCTTGGTGAACTTCACCGCGTCGGCGGTCAATGCCGCGCGCAGCTCGTCGCTGATGTGGGGGGCGGGGGCGATCTCCACCACTTTTTGATGGCGACGCTGGATGGAGCAGTCGCGTTCGAAGAGATGAACGACGTTGCCCTGGTGATCGGCCAGCACCTGCACCTCGATGTGGCGGGGAGCCGCGACGGCCTGCTCCACGAACACCGTCGGGTCGCCGAACGCCCCTTCGGCCTCGCGCATCGCGGCCCCCAGCTCCTCACCGAAACGGGTGGGGTCGTCGACGCGCCTCATGCCGCGGCCACCACCACCCGCGACGGCCTTGATGAACACCGGGAAACCGATCTCCTCGGCACCGGCGATCAGCTCGTCGGGGTCGGTGGACGGCGGCGTCGATCTGAGGGTCGGTACCCCCACCCCGCGGGCCTGTTCCAGGGCCCGCACCTTGTTGCCGGCCAGCTCGAGCACCTCGGCGGAGGGGCCGACGAAGGTGATCCCGTTGGCGGCGCAGGCCGCGGCGAGGTCGGGGTTCTCGGAGAGGAAACCGTAGCCGGGGTAAACCGCATCGGCCTCGGATTCCTTCGCGACGCGAATGATCTCGTCGATGTCCAGATATGCCTTGACGGGATGATCCCGCTCCCCGATCAGGTAGGACTCGGAGGCCTTGATCCGGTGGTCGGCGTTGCGATCCTCGTAGGGGAAGACGGCAACCGTCCTGCACCCCAGTTCGAAGGCGGCACGGACGGCTCGAACAGCGATCTCGCCTCGGTTGGCGACAAGGACCTTCTGGAACATGCGCCAAGATTAATGGCAAAGCGGAACAGCGGCTCAGGCCTCCTGGGACTCGGCTTCCTGCGCGTGGGTCGCGGAGAGCCGGTAAAGACCCCAACCGAGGAAGCTGAAGAGCAGGCCCGCGCCCATCACGAGGGCCGAGACCCCGAAGGCCATGACGGAGGTGAACAGGGATGCGCGCACAAAGTTTCCGGTCTCCACCATGGCGCGGGTCTGCTGGAGTTGATCCGCGGTGGCGGTGTCACCGGCGTCCCTGGCCTCCTGGACCTTGGCGCCGAGTTCGGCATAGGTCAGATCGTTGCTCGCCGCACGGATGTGTTGCTTGACCGCCTCGGCCTGGTAGAAGGCGGTGAGGGGGCCCGTCACCTTCGATCCCGCAAAGGCCGGGGCGTCGTTGGCGACGGTGATGTTCTCGGATGCGAGCTGGGTGGATGTGATTCCCCAGGCGAATGCCCCGGAGACAAGTATGAGAACGCCCGCTATGAAGGATACGAGACCGGCAAACCTGGCTGATTTCATTGTCGTTCCTTTCTCGCCACGGGTCCTCGACCAATGGTTTAATGAAATTTCAACTATACGCTTTGGTAGGCCATGCGAGTTTTCCCGGAAAACCGACAGACCTCACGACCGCCCCGCCCCAAGGACCAAAGGGATGACACACGACCTCAATGTCCCGGTCCGAGGCGGGCCGCCTCGGACAGCGGCACGCTTCCGCGTCGTGCTCAGTCGATCAGGGCCAGCAGCGGGCCCTGCAGGAAGTACACGACGAAAAGCGCAGCGACCACGTACATGAGTGGGTGCACCCGTTTAGCGTGTCCGCGGATCACCTTGATGAAGACGTGGGCAAGGAAACCCACACCGATACCAACCGTGATGGAGTAGGAGAACGGCATGAGGATGATGGTGAGGAATGCGGGGATGCCCACCTCGGGATCGCTCCAGTCGACGTCGACCACCTGTTCGATCATCAGGAAACCGACGAACACCAGCACCGGAGAGGCGGCTTCGGAGGGCACCATGTTGATGATCGGCGACAGGAAGACGGCCACCAGGAAGGCCAAGCCGGTGACGACGGAGGCCAGCCCCGTGCGGGCTCCCTCACCGACGCCTGCCGTCGACTCGACGTAGCAGGTGTTCGACGACACCGATCCGAGGCCACCGGCCACCGCACCCAAGGAGTCGACCAGGAGGATCTCGGTGACATGGTCGGGCATGCCGTGCTCATCCAGCAGCCTGCCTTCGGAACCGACGGCGACAACGGTTCCCATGGTGTCGAAGAAGTCGGCGAGCAGCAGCGAGAACACCAGAACCATCAGGCCCAGGAAGGTCGGAAAACTGAAGTGGCCGTCGACGTCGTAGAAGGCCCCGACCATGTCCACCCGGAACAGCAACCCGAGGTCGGGCAGGGTGAAGTTCGTCAGGGAGGGCACGTTCAGCGCCCATCCGCTGGGATTCTCCGCCCCGACGTGGGCACCGACATGACCGACGGCCTCGATGATGATCGCCGTCACCGTCGCGGCGACGATGGAGATCAGCATCGCACCCTTGACCTTCAGCACGTGCAGGGCGATCAGCAGCCCCAGCCCGATCACGAACACGAGAATGGGCCAGCCGGTCAGCGACCCGGAGATGCCGAGCTCGACGGGCGGGGAACCGGCGGGTTTGCGCACCACTCCCGCGTTGATGAGCCCGACGAAGGCGATGAACAGGCCGATGCCGACGGAGATCGCGGTTCGCAGGGTCTTCGGCACGGCCTTGAACACGGCCGTGCGGAACCCGGTGAGCACGAGGACCGCGATGAGGATGCCCTCCCAGACCACCAGTCCCATCGCCTGCGGCCAGGTCATCCTCGGCGCGAGGGTGTAGGCGACGAGGGCGTTCAGTCCGAGCCCCGTCGCAAGCCCCATCGGGAAACGGCCGACCACTCCCATGAGGATGGTCATGATCCCGGCCATGAAAGCGGTGCCGGCGGCCACCATCCCGATCGATGCGCCGACGGCGGCGGGATCCACCTGGGTCATGGCCTCGTCGAGAAATTTCGGCGCGCCGGAGATGAGGTTGCCGTTGACGTCGGTGGCGGTGCCGATGATGAGCGGGTTCAACGCAATGATGTAGGCCATCGCGAAGAAGGTCACCAAACCGCCGCGAACCTCCTGGCCGATACTGGAACCGTGCTTCGAGATGCGGAAGTGTCGTTCGAGCCAGGATACGTTCGAGGCAGTGCCCGGGCTCTCGGGGAGCCCGGCAGCTTTCAGGGATTTCATGACCACGTATCGGGATCATAGACCCCGGGAACGCGAATGGGAGCAACGCCCGCACGGAGGCGATCAGTCAAATAGCTGTTCGTCAATTCCAATGGTGTCGAACACCGGGGCGGGCAGCTCCCGAGCCCGTTCGGCGGCCACCACGTCGGAGTGTCCTCCGCAGCCGTGCTCGAGACTGACGACGCGCGCATCCGAGGGTGAGTACTCGTTCGCGCAGGCACCGAACAGGGTGCCGAGCGAGCCACGCAGCGGCACGAAATAGCCGCAGGACGAGCATGTGGCGGGGGATTGTCTGCTGGAATCGTCGCCGCTGCCCGGGGCGCCGGAGAGCCAGCGCTCCGCCGCAGCGTCGCGCCCGGCGGCCGAGAGCACCCGCTCTCTTCCAATGCCCAGCTCGGCCACGGTGGAGCGCAACTGCGCCCATTCGGCCGGATCGGCGTCGGCGGGCAGGTCCGTCGCGGCGAAACCGGGTTCGAGGCGCGGATCATTGTCCGGGGTGGCCATGAGCATTCCCGGTCCGATGTCCCCTGGTTGGATTCGCTGTTCCCAAGGCACCCAGGCCGGGGCCAGCAGCGCATCGGTGCGGGGCAGCAGCACCACCTCGTTGATGGTGGCGGCTCGGGCCCGGGAAGCGCGCACCAGCGTCACCGCCCAGTACCAGTCCGGGTAGCCCGCCAGCAGGCAGGCGAAGGAATGGGTCACCACCCGTTCTCCCTCGGCAACCACCCCGAGGTGCTCGCCAACAGCGTCTTCCCCTCCGGAATCGATGGCCGCGGCGCGCGCCAGGTCGATCGCGGAGGCGGCAACCGAATCAACTTTCAGTGTCGCCACTCTCACAGCTCCAGTTCGTCGGCAACGCGACGCAGCACCGCTGCGATCTTCGCGCCGTGTTTGTCATCCGGGTAGCGGCCGTGCCGATACCCGTTGCCCAGGGCGTCGAGCATCTTGATCAGGTCCTCGATGATCACGGCCATGTCCTGGGCCTTCTTCCGCGACGCCTTGGACAGCGACGGCGGAACCTCCACCAGACGCACGGACAGGGCCTGCTCGCCGCGGCGCCCCTCGATCACCCCGAACTCCACCTTCTGCCCGGGTTTCAGCGACGCCACCCCCTTGGGTAGCACCCCGGCCCGGACGAAAACGTCACCGCCCCCGTCCTTCGTGATGAACCCGAATCCCTTGTCGGCATCGAAGAAGCGAACTCGTCCGGTGGGCATAGCAGGCTCTCCCTCGTGGTCGTGGCTGGCAGGCAAGTCTATCTCGCCCCGGAGCCGGGGAAAACCCGGGAGAATCTGCGCCCATCACCCCTGGTCAAATCAGAATGTCAACGACACGGCGGAAGTAATCAGCGTGGTTCAGCCTAACGGCGGCGGCCTCGTCGACCGCCACCAGAACGCTCGGATGGAACTGGAGGATCGAGGCCGGGCACACCGCCGCCACGGGACCCTCCACCATGGCGGCCACCGCGTCCGCCTTGTGCCGGCCCGTGACCACCATGACGACGTGCCGGGCCTCCATGATGGTTCCCAGTCCCTGGGTAACGCAGTGTGTGGGGACCCGTTCGCCCTCGTCGAAGAAACGGGCGTTGTCGGCGCGGGTCTGCTCGGTCAAGGTCTTGACGCGGGTGCGGGAGGCGAAAGAGGACGTGGGTTCGTTGAAGCCGATGTGACCGTTGCTGCCGATGCCCAGCACCTGCACGTCCACACCCCCCGCAGCCTCGATTGCCCGTTCGTACTCGAGGGCGGCGGCAGTCAGGTCGGGGGCGAAACCGTTCGGCACACGCACCCGGGCAGGGTCCATGCGCAGCGGCTCGACCACCGTGCGCAGGATGGTCTGCCGATAGCTGAGCGGGCTCTCCGGGTCGATGCCCACGTACTCGTCGAGGGCGAAACCGATGCCGTGCGAGAAGTCGACCTCCCCCGCCGCCACCCTGCGGGCCAGCTCGTTGTAGAGGGCCAATGGGGAACTGCCCGTGGCGAGCCCCAACACAGGGGTCGCGAGTCCCTCAACCCACTGGAGAACTCGATTCGCAGCGATCTGACCGACCTGCTGCTCGTCGGAGCAGATGATCACTTCCATTGCCGGGCTCCTTCACCACACAACCAAACCCGCTCACACCCCGCTTCAAAGTGAACGATACGCCGAGGAAAACTGCTCGGCACGCTCAACGATCCTCGGGACATCAACCAATCAAACGTCATGCTCAGCACCCCCGGCACCGGCTCGAGAAAGTCCGCTCATCCTCCCCCGCTACTCTGGTGCCCATGGCTTCCTGGACTGACGGGGCTGCTTATGCTCCACTCGAGCGGCCGGATGGTTTCGCGACTCCCGAGACGGCTCCGCTGCCCGTTGCCGAGCCCGCGCCGCAGCCGACCCCCGGAGCCGTCGAGCCTCCATCCGGTTTCGCGCCGATGCCCCCCTCCGTGGCGTTGGAGAACCTCGGCAGGAAGGAAATCAGCCGCCGCAACCCCACGGTTCCCTTCAACGTGTCCTCCGCGTTGATGATGGCGTACACGGGGTACGGGGCCCGCGACCCGAAGCAGCCCTTCGCGGTCTCCGCGATCAGCTCCCCCCACGCGTCAATGGCCC
>CAJPNZ010000013.1 GCA_905372155.1 Propionibacteriaceae bacterium | reverse complement strand
CGCCATCTCATTCGGGGGAGTGGGGGCCGGTGAGCTGGCGGCGCAGACCGTCCTGATGGCCGCCCTCCTGTTCTCCGGGGCGCTGGTTTCGTTGTTGTTCTTCCTGTGGATCACGCACGGCACCGACATCCTCGGAGCCATCAAGGGGGAGATTCCCGGGCGGCCCGTGTTGGCGGTGGCGTATTTCCTGAGATGCGTCTCCGTCGCCCTGGCGCTCGGCCTGGTGGCCGGTGTCGTGGCTCTCTCGGCGGACGCGAGGAGCCGCGAGGAGGCGATACGTCCCCTGCTGGAACTGGGCGACGCATCCGTGGTGGTTTCCGGCAACGTCTACAACCACGAGGACGAGAACCGGCTGGTGGAAGTCATCAGGTCCTGGCTGGCTTCCAAGGACAGGGCAGGGGACCTGCTGCTGGCGAAACGCCAGGCGCTGGCGGAGATCCCCGATGACGGAATGTCCGTTGAATCGCTCTGGGTCAATCACCGCTATCTCGAGGAACAACGGGTGACGCTGGCCGATGGAACCAGGGCCACGGCGGGCAGCCTCGGCGACGGGATCACGATCCTGATCGGCCCCGGGCTGTGGGATCTGCGTGACCGGGTCAGGAAACAAGCGGAGGCCCTGTTCGAGGGAATGATCCGGCAGGACGCAGGCGATCTCCCGGTGAAGGTCGTTCCCGTCGAGGCGGGCCAGGTGCTGAACACCTTCTCCATGCCACCAGAGATGGCGGGGGAATCCTTGACGACGACGAGCTCCTCGCTGCTGAGCGATCCGGTCGTGGTCGTTGTTCCTCCCGGGGTTTTCGGGCCCTATGCCGGCACGGCGGGAGATGGGCAGCTGTTGGTTTTCGGAACGGATGGGATCCGTGCCGATGTCATGAACAATCCCGAGCTCGGCCGTTTCGTGTTGAGCGTCACCCCCGTCGTGGAACGGGCCGGAACCATCATGGCGGACAAGAGAAACGAGTTGAGAATCGCGGCCTTCGGTGCCGCGACGGCGGGGGTGGTGGCGGTTCTGGCCGGAGTGGCGGTGGCCGGGGCCTACACCAGATTGCACGCCTCCCGCATCCTTGTCCGGCATCTGCACGGTTGGAGCATGTGGTCGAACTACCGGGTGCTGATCGCGCTGGAGTGGATCATCCTGCTGGCGGTCCTGGCCTGGGCCCCCTATGAGGTGATGCGGAGACGAGCGGAGTTCGAGGCGCTTTTCGCAGGTGACCCCACCCAGCAGGCCCCGGCCCTCCAGGTCCTCGACATGCTCCCGGCCCTGCTGGTGTCGCTGGTCGCCACGGGCGGGTTCGCCCTCACGCTCCTGATCGCGCACCGGAACATCGTCAGAAACGGAATCAGTGAGGCCTGAGCATGGTGTTGGTCGTTTCCTCCTTGAAGAAGTCCTTCGGGCCCCGGGTGTTGTGGGAGAACATCGATCTCAGGGCGGAGCGGGGCACCCTGACCGGCCTGATCGGCGCCAGCGGATCCGGCAAGTCAACCCTGCTGAACTGCATCGGGTTGTTGACGGTCCCCGACGGCGGCCGGATTTCCTTCGACGGCGTCGAACTCCTCGACATGGGATCCGCCAGGCGCCGGATCTTCCGGCGGGACACGCTGGGATATCTGTTCCAGAACTACGCCCTGATGGAGGACGCGACGGTCAAGGAGAACCTAGCGGTCGCGATGCGGGGCAGGAAGGACACCGGCCGCATGCGGGAGGCCCTGGAATCAGTCGGGCTTGCCGACCGGTTGAACACGAGGGTCGCCGCGCTCTCCGGCGGCGAACAACAACGCGTTGCCCTGGCCCGCATCATGGTGAAGGCCGCCAAACTGATCCTCGCCGACGAACCCACCGGCGCACTCGACCCCACCAACGCCGGAATCGTCATGGAGCACATCCGCGCCATCGCCGACCAAGGGGCCTGCGTCGTGATCGCAACCCACGATCCCTTCGTCATGGACGGCTGCGATCAACTCCTCAACCTTGACGAGGGAGCGTAGGCGCCCTTACATTCTCGAAATTATTCGAAGTTTTTAGAGGTTTATTCACGGCCATCCTCAAGTGTGGTCTGACTAGGGATTTCGCTGGCTGATGCGCCGCCCATGAATAAACCTCTTGGTATCTTGAGTCGTGGGATTTACTTCCGGGCAGTTCCTTGATCGGCGGACTTGGCCGGTGTATGGCGTGGGGCGAGCGTTGATGATCTCCCGCGTGCTCTCTTCTGTTTGAGCGGCAGTCGGAAATGGTGATAAAAGATAGGGTCGGTGATATGTGGTGATCGGACCGGAATGTCTTGCGGTGAGAGGTTTGGTATTTTTATGAGGAAAATCATCTCAAAGCTTTGAGGCTCGGCGTCTTTTGAGCAAAATCCTTTGCCTGTGACCGAGGAGCGATGGGGGCCAAGCCGGTTCTGGCTAGGGCTTTACCCGCGGGGGCGATTTTGATTGGCCACCCAGTGGCAAGATTCTGTTTTATGTGCGCTACATGTGAAACGTCGATTTCCTGTTGGTGATCATGAGGGGGATGGTTGCTGACTCCTTTCTGGTCGCTTGGGGGAAGCTTTTGGCAGATTTTTCGATCGGTAAACCGTGGTTCTACAGGGTTCTGCAGAACAAAGTGGGCGATCGAATGAGGTCGGCGAGACATCGCGTTTGTTGTGATCTCGACTCTTGTCGGTTCCTGGCTGTTCCTGATCCTGCTGCCGCGGTGGATGCTGCATCGGTGCTCCGAATTCCTGCCGGCGCCTTTCGCAAGCGGCCGGAGCGTGCCCGGGCCGCATTTCTACTGAAACTTCGTGATGCGCGTGAGAATTGACTGTTCTGATCCTCCGGCGAGACCTTGGGGTCGTGAGACTTGTTCACAGCCCTTCGCAAATGCTCTCTGGGTAGGGGCTTCGCAGGCGTTCGAAAACAAGACTGGCGAAATGCGGGAGATGGCATGGGGTCCACGGGTTCGCGGTCGACACGCCGCCCGTGAACGAACCTCAATGGTTTCGTTTCGGCAGGGTGCCTCACCTGACCTTTTCCGAACCCACCACCCAGGTGTTGCACCCGCCGATGGTCTCGGAGTGGAAACCCCGCATGCCCCAGTACAGCAGCGACTCCGGGCTGCCGTGGATGCCGTCGTCGATGAAGCTCTGCAAGTCTTTGCGGACCTGCTCGTAATTGGCCTTGGTGAGCTGGAAGGAGTCGTCGCTGCGCAGCATCCCCGTTGCATAGCATTCGGCCTGTATCTCTATTCGGCGCTCCGTCTCGTTGCCGCTGGGAAGCTGGTTCCAGACCGCCTGTACCCTGCTGAGGTTCTGGATGTGGTGTCCGTACTCGTGGAAGATCACGAGCTTGATCCAGATCTCGCTCGCGACGCTGTCCTGCAGCAGCCTGGTGCCGAAGTACAGGCTGCCGCCATCGGCGGAACAGTACATGGCGGGAGCCTGCATGCTTCCACACGGCGAGTTCGCCGTGGCACCCTCGAAATAGTAGACGGGCACCGAATGGGTGGAGTACCCGAGCCGCTCGAACACTGGCGTCCAGGCTTTCTGCGCGCACTCAATCCCTGCATCCACCTGTTTTCTCATCTCCGCCATGGAATCGGCGTGGGAAGCCGCGGGGCAGTCGGTCAGATCGGGCCAGCCGAGGTTGTAGATCGGGG
Source organism: Propionibacteriaceae bacterium (assembly GCA_905372155.1). Lineage (GTDB taxonomy): Bacteria > Actinomycetota > Actinomycetes > Propionibacteriales > Propionibacteriaceae > Arachnia. Next base: position 45,547 of record CAJPNZ010000013.1, on the reverse strand, counting down.
CCTGCTGAACCGTCTTCCAGGCCGGGTCGTCGGAGTCCGGGGTGGGGAGAGGATCGAGTTTCTCATCCGGGACCTGCCCCGCTCTCCGGGGCCTGGGTTCAGGAGTCGGGGTGGGGGAGGACGTAGGCACTGGTGACGGGGTTTGCCGGGACGATGGCGGTGTTACGGGTTTCTGTGTTCTTCCGGAGGTCGTGGTCGGCTCAGCGCTGGCCGATGATGTGCTGCCGGGACGGGAGGAGGTCTCGTGCGACGCCGTCACCACGGGCTCGGACGTGCTCCGCCTCTGGAGGCCGAGGGCGCCCGTGAGCACCGCCAGAAGAGGCACCAGCACGATCACCCCGAGCACGATGCAGAGTGCCAGCGGTACCCCGCTACCGCCCTGGCGCCCCGGCGGCCGAGGACCATACCGGAGCTGGGGAGCGTACTGGAACCCGAAACCTTGCGGGGTCCGGGGCCGAGGCCCTTGGGTATCCCAGTAGGGATTCGTGGACATGGGAGCCCAGCCCTGTCCGGGGCTTGGCCGAGGGTCCCGGACAGGTTGCTGGTTCGCTTGCCGCTGCCCACCCGGGCCAGAAACGCTCATCGTCTTTCCGTTCCGCCAGTCCGTTACGACATCTGTCAACAATAAGGTTTGCATCTTCCGGGGCCATCCGCTGCCGGAAGGCAGCAAAGCATTCAGCCTGCCGGGCGTCGCAGCTGGCTCATCGCCGTCCGTCCTTGAGCTCAACGAGAAGCCTCGGCCTGGCCTTCAGGTTGGCCATTCCGTTCCAGGCCAGGTTGATAAGGTGCCGGGCCACCACCAGCCGCTCCGGTTCGCGGTCGTCCAGCCACTGTTGGCCAGTCATTGCGACCAGCCCCACCAGGGCCTGGGCGTACAGGTGCGCGTACCGGGGGTCGTGACCCAGGCGGGAGAACTCGTCCCCCAGGATCTCCTCCACCTGGATGGCGATCTCGCTGAGGATGGAGGCGAATGAGCCGGTCGGGTTCGCCAGCGACGAGTCACGCGAGAGGATGCGGAAACCGTCCGGGCACCGGTCGATGTAGTCGAGGAGGGCCAGGGCGCCGCGCTCGAGGGTTTCCCGGGGGCCTGCGCCGGGTTTGTTCAGGGCGGCCCGGATCTCCGCGTGCAGCGTGCTGGTTTCGCGCTCCACCACCGCCTGATAGGCGCCTTCTTTGCCACCGAAGTGTTCGTAGACCACGGGTTTCGATACCCCGGCCCGGGCGGCGATCTCCTCCACGGAAGCGCCCTCGAAACCCCGCTCCGCGAACACCTCCCGGGAGATGGTGAGCAACTGTTCGCGTCGCTCCGCCGAACTCAGGCGCACTCGCGAACGACGGGCGCGTGTACTGGCGGGCGTTGGCATGGCTCCAGTCTCCCGCATTCAAGGGGCGATACCCAAACAAAAAGCCCCAGGACCGGGTGGCCACCGGTGTTCACGCATCCGCCTCGGCCCGGCGCAGCCAACACGACGCGAGATGGTCGTTCACCAACCCGATGGCCTGCATGGTGGAGTACAGCGTCACCGGACCGACGAAACGGAACCCCAGGTTCTTCAACCGGTTGCTGAGGGCCTCGCTTTCCGGGGTTCGGGTCGGTATCTCTTCGCGACTCTCGGGCGGGGTCGGCGCGTGGGAAGGGGTGTGTTCGGCGAAGATGTCCGCCAAACGCCCGCCCGCGACGTGCAGGGCGACCAGGGCCCTGGCGTTTGCCACGGCCGCCCGGATCTTCCTCCCGTTGCGGATGATCCCGGAATCAGCCATCAGGCGGGTGACGTCCTCCTCATCGAAACCCGCCACCGTTTCCGGGTCGAAACCCGCGAAGGCAGTCCGGAACGCCTCGCGCTTGCGCAGGACGGTGATCCAGCTCAGCCCCGACTGGAAACCTTCCAGCACGAGCCGTTCGAGCAGCAATGCTTCCTCCGGGTCATCGGGGAGGGGGCGCCCCCACTCGGTGTCGTGGTAGTGCTCGTACAGCGGGTCCCCCGTCCCGAAACAACGCTCCATGCTTCCTCCTCGGATCGGTCCCTCACCAGCAATCATGGACACACCGGCGCCGGATCCTCCGGAAACGCAACGCCGATCCGGGAATGTGGAAAACCCAACGACTGGTTCTTTCCGTTAGACTTGCGATCGGCCCGGATCACGGGCCGTTCCCCGGTTGGTCTTCCGGCAGGGCCCGCCTGACTTTGAATCAGGACTAGCGAAGTAGGTTCGACTCCTACCCGGGGAGCCTGAGGAGCCTGGTCAGGATCATGTAGGCCAGGAAGATGGCGAGCCCGATGAAGGCCGAGATGTTCACCCCGCGCCGCAGCCGTTTGGCCTGCGGCGCAACCTGAACAGGGGTTCCCGGCCCGTAGCCGGTGTTCCCGGCAGCTCCGGCCAGCGCACGTGAGTCGCTGTAGCGACCGACCACCGGAGCGAGCGAACCCAGCACGCCGTTCGCGATGGTCTCCAGCAGGCGCCAGGTGGCCGGGTTCGTCAGGTCCTGCTGGGATTGTGTGTAGCAGAACAGCCAGTCGTCGACCATTTCGATGTCGTAGACCACTCGGGTGTTCAACAAGGCCTCCATGACGTTGGGCGGCAGCAGCTGGAAGGCGTCGCGGCCGTAGCCCTCGGGGGCGTAGAGCTGGTAGTGGCTGTCGAAGGGTTCCCCCAGGCTGATGCGCTGCGAGGACGCGAAGGTTTCCGGCAGGTTCGTTCCCCACCTGCCGTTGTTCGCCTTGGCGTCAAGCAGCAGGTGCGGGACGGGATGCGGCAGTCGGAACGCGGCGAAGCACCAGCGGTGGGTGGTGCTGTCCTCGCCCGAACCCGTGGTGTATTCGTAGCCGCCGACGTCGGCCAGCACCCCGGTCGGGGAGAACAGGTGAAGGGTGGAGGCCCGGGAATGCCCCTTGTCGAACAGCAGCCCCGGATAGTTGGGATTGGCCGAGCGGGTCCCGAACCGCAGCCCGTTGGCGTCGGCGAAACGCGCCAGCAGGGCCCAGTCTCTCCGGCGCCGATGAGCCCTCAAAAGGTTTATGACGAAAATGGAGACGACCGCGACGAGGACAGCACAGGAAACGAGCACGAAGGGCAGAAAATGCTTCGGGGGCTCGGTGAAGTGCGAGCCGGTGATGATCAGGAAGTTGACGGTGACCGCGACGAAGACAACCACGAAGATGAGTAAGACGAGCACGAGAAGCCACGCGGGCGACCTGTGGGATCCGAACTCTCCGTGTCTGCGGCGCTGTTTCAGGATCCGCAGTTCCTGCGGGGTGAGGGGCGTCACCAAGGAGTCCGTGCTGAATCTCACCATGAACCTCAGGCTAACCAGACGAAGGTTCATGTGGTAAAGCCGGCCCCGCCGCTACCTGGCGAGTATGTAGGTCATCTGGATGAACAGGAAGAACCCGATGAGCACGATCAACCCGATGACCAAGAGAATCACCCCCGGACTCGTCCCGCTGCGGAGGCGTCTGCCCAGTGGCGCCACCGGCATCGGGGTTCCCGGGCCGTACAGGGCGGGGGCGGCCACCTGTCCGGGCAGGTGTGAGTCGGTGTAGCGGTTGATGACCTGGGTGAGCGAGCCCAGCACGCCGTTCGCGATGACCTCCAGCAGGCGCCAGGTGGCCGGGTTTGTCAGGTCCTGCTGGGATTGTGTGTAGCAGAACAGCCAGTCGTCGACCATCTCGATGTCGTAGACGACAGGTGCGCTCAGCAGCGCCTCCATGACGTTGGGAGGCAACAGCTGGAAGGAGTCGCGGCCGTAACCCTCGGGGGCGTAGAGCCGGTAGTGGCTGTCGAAGGGCTCACCCAGGCTGATGCGCTGCGAGGACTCGAAGGCCTTGGGGAGGTTCGTCAGCTTCCACATGTTGTTCGCCTTGGCGTCGAGCAGCAGGTGAGGGACGGGCCGTGGCAGCCGGAACGTGACGAAATGCCAGTGGTGGATGGTCCTGTTCTTTCCGCTGCCGGTGACGTACTGGTAGCCGCCGACGTCGGCCAGCACACCGGCCGGGGAGAACAGGTGAAGGGTCGAGGCTCTGGAATGTCCCTCGTTGAAGAGCAACCCGGGATACCGGGGATCCGCCGAACGGATCCCGAACCGCATTCCGTTGACGTCGGCGAAACGTGCCAGCAAGGTCCAGGGATGCTGCCGTTGTAGATATTTCCTGATCACCATGAACAAGATTGCGGCGCAGATCGCGACGATGGTCAGGAGCGGCAGAAGCAATGGCCACAGGAACCGTGGTGAACCTCCGGACGCGGCCATTGTCCCGATGAATTGCGCGACCGCCCAGAACACCTGTCCACAAACGAGCGCGACCGCTCCGATGGTTCCCACCACGTAAAGGCTAGGTGTCGTGGGACCGAACTCGCCTTGTTTGCGACGTTGCTTCAGAGCTTGGATTTCCTGTGCGGTGAGCGGCGCAACCAAGGGGGCCGTGTTGAATCTCACCATGAACTTCATGGTATCGACGCAGTGGGTCAGTGGACCTGCCCGTTTCAGGGCCCGGGGCGGTGAACGGTGGGCCGGCAGGCTCCGCGACTGGTAGTTTCGTACCGTGAGTCCGGGGAGGCCCCGGCGAACCAAGGGAAGGAAACCACCTTGACCATCCCTGACAGCGATCTGGCTCCTGTCGCAGCGGTCATCGTCCTGGCCGCCGGCGGTGGTACACGAATGAAATCGCGTCGTTCCAAACTGCTGCACGAGCTGTGTGGCAAGTCGATGCTCAGCTACGCCGTCTCGGCGGCCTCGGCGCTCAACCCGCAGCACCTCGTGGTCGTGGTGGGGCATCAGCGCGTCGAGGTCCTGGAACACCTGGAGTCGCTGAGCCAGAACGTGACCACGGCGGTCCAGGAACAGCAGCTGGGAACCGGCCACGCGGTCACCTGCGGGCTGAGGCAGCTGCCGGACCTCGAGGGGGAGGTGGTCGTCACCTACGGAGACGTGCCGCTGCTCACGGGCAAGACCCTACGCAGGCTCGTCTCCATTCATCGTGCCGAGAGCAACGCCGTCACGGTGCTGACCGCGGAGGTGGAGGACCCGACGGGCTACGGGCGGATCGTCCGCACAGGCGGAAAGGTCACCGGAATCGTCGAGCACCGGGACGCCTCCGACGAACAGCTCCTGATCCGCGAGATCAACTCCGGCATCTACGTCTTCGACGCCGCAATCCTGCGCGACGGCCTGACCCACCTGAGCACCGACAACGCCCAGGGCGAGCAGTACCTCACCGACATCCTCCGCTACGCCCACGACCTCGACCGTCCCGTCGGCGCGCTGATCACCGAGGATGTGTGGCAGACCGAGGGCGTCAACGACCGCGTCCAGCTGGCCCGGATGAGCCAGGAGCTGAACCGCCGCATCCTGGAACGCTGGATGCGGGAGGGCGTGACCGTCATCGACCCGCGAAACACGTGGGTCGACGTCGACGTCGATCTCAGCCAGGACGTCACCCTCATGCCCGGCGTGATCCTCCAGGGTGCGACCACCATCGCCTCGGGTGCCGTGATCGGCCCGGACACCACCCTCCAGGACGTCGAGGTGGGGGAGAACGCCACCGTGATCCGTTCCCACGGGTCCTTCGCGATCATCGGCGACGGGGCCAACGTGGGGCCGTTCTCCTACCTGCGTCCCGGAACCCAGCTCGGTCCCGGCGGGAAGATCGGCGCCTTCGTCGAGACCAAGAACGCGGTCATCGGGGAGGGATCGAAGGTTCCGCACCTCAGCTACGTCGGCGATGCGGTCATCGGCGACGGGGCCAACATCGGGGCGGGCACGATCTTCGCCAACTACGACGGCGTGAACAAATCCACCACCCACGTCGGGAACTCGGCTTTCATCGGGTCGAACTCCGTGCTGGTGGCGCCCGTCGACATCTCCGACGGGGCTTTCGTGGCCGCCGGGTCGGCGGTCACCGACGACGTTCCCGCGGGTGGGCTCGCCGTGGCCAGGGGGCGGCAGCGCAACGTCGACAACTGGGTGGCCACACGCCGTCCCGGGTCAAAAGCCGCACGAGCCGCGGCCGAGAGCGACGGAAACGTCCATCCCGCAGTCGTCGAGTCGAGGGCCAAGAAGAAGGAATGAAACGACTCCGCATGAGGGACGAGACCGCGAACAACAAGCACCTGATGCTCTTCTCCGGCAGGGCCTTTCCGGAGCTGGCCGAGGAGATCGCGGCCACGCTGGAGACGAGTCTGGTGCCCACCCGCGCTCTTGCCTACGCCAACTCGGAGATCTACGTGCGTTTCGAGGAATCGGTGCGCGGCTGCGACGCCTTCGTGATCCAGTCGCACACCGCTCCCGTGAACGAGTGGATCATGGAGCAGCTGATCATGGTGGACGCCCTGAAACGGGCCTCCGCGAAACGCATCACAGTGGTTGCGCCCTTCTATCCGTACGCGCGCCAGGACAAGAAGCACCTCGGTCGGGAACCCATCTCGGCCCGGCTGGTGGCCGACCTCTACAAGGCCGCCGGTGCCGACAGGATCATGTCGGTGGATCTCCACGCCTCGCAGATCCAGGGTTTCTTCGACGGCCCGGTCGACCACCTCTGGGGGCTGCCGGTGTTGAGCGACTACGTCCGGGAACACTACGACACCTCCGAGATGTGCGTCGTCTCTCCCGACGCGGGACGGGTCAGACTGGCGGACATGTGGACCGACGAGCTCGGTTGCCCGCTCGCGATCATCCACAAGCGCCGCGACCACGAGAAGGCCAACACGGTCGCCGTCCACGAAGTGGTCGGTGACGTGCAGGGCAGGACCTGCATTCTCGTCGATGACATGATCGACACCGCCGGAACCATCACCCAGGCAGCGCTCGCGCTGCAGGAGCGGGGAGCCAGCAAGGTCATCTGCGCCGCCACCCATGCCGTGTTCTCGGGGCCTGCGGTGGAACGGTTGAACACGTCGGGCATGGCGGAGATAATCGTGACGAACACGCTGCCGATCCGGACCGCCGAGCCAATCGACAACTTGACGGTGCTGTCGATAGCCCCGCTGATCGCGAGGGCCATCAACGCCGTTTTCCGCGACGGATCGGTGACATCTCTGTTTGGAGGGCAGGCATACAAATGAGCGTTCGTGGGGTAAACAAGCTGTCGATCATCGGCGCCGGGGCGGTGGGTTCCTCGTTGGCCTACGCCAGCCTGATCCGCGGGGTTGCCCGGCACGTCGTGTTGCACGACATCAACGCGGCGAAGGTTCGCGCCGAGGCCCTGGACCTGGCCCACGGCAGCCAGTTCATGCCGCAGGCGAAGGTCGAAGGGTCCGAGGATCCCGAGATCACCCGGGGCTCCGACGTGGTCGTGATCACCGCGGGGGCGAAACAGAAACCAGGGGAAACCCGGATGGATCTGGCGGCATCCACCGTGAACCTGATGAGGAAGGTGATTCCGCCGTTGGTGGAACGCTCTCCGGAAGCGATCTTCCTCATGGTGACCAACCCGGTGGACGTCACTACCTACGCTGCCTTGAAGATCAGTGAGCTTCCCCGCAATCAGCTGTTCGGGTCCGGCACGGTGCTGGATTCTTCTCGGCTGCGATATCTGGTTGCGGAGGCCTGTGAGGTCGCAGTGGTGAATGTGCACGCATACATCGCGGGCGAACACGGGGATTCCGAGATTCCACTGTGGAGCGCTGCCACAATTGGCGGTGTTCCCCTGCTCGATTGGGAACGGCAAACCGGGAAACTGGACGAATCCACCCGCGACGCGATAGCGGATCGTGTGGTGAATGCCGCATACGAGGTGATCGAGGGCAAGGGAGCGACCAACTACGCGATCGGGCTGGCGGCCACCCGGATCATCGAATCGGTGCTGCGTGACGAACACCGGGTGCTCCCGGTATCGAGTCTCGTGGAGGACTGGTACGGCATCAAGGATGTCTGCCTTTCTGTTCCCACCATCGTCGATCGCCAGGGAGCCGGCCACACCCTGAGGCAACCACTGACCGACGGTGAGCTCGGCTGCATGCACGAATCCGCTGATGCGATCCGGCACACACTGAAATCATTGGGGTTCTGAAACCCCAGAACCGGATCTCATCCGTCTCCCCGTCGGTGTCGCACCGGTGGGGAGACGGAGTCATGTCAAGCCGTGTGTTCCTGTGATGATGGCCGGGGAATGGCTCCTCGCTGGCGGAGACGGGAGACCACGCGGTTCAGGCCGACAGGGGTCAGACCGAGATACTGAGCCACTTCACGCTGCGACATCCGCGCCGCCAGGCGGGGATACTCCCGCAGGAAGGCGAGGTAGCGCTCTTCGGTGCTCATGGTCAGGAACTGGTACTCGCGATGCGTGTGATAGGCCACGAGACGCAGCAGTGCGACGATCATGAAGCGATACCATTCGGGGTGGCGTTTTCCCAGCGCAGAGAGGAGGCGAATCGGGGCGCCGAGGATGATGGAGTTTTCCTTCGCCACTCCACGTTTGTGTGAGAGCGCGAGTGGGGATTCCAGGACCTGATGGTTCGTGGGGAGCTCGAGTAGTTCGCTGAGCTCGTGAGGGTCCGTCTCGAGGAAGATGTCTCCTTTCTGCAGGTAACTGGCGACATGGGATTTGTCCTTGATGGTGACCATGGACGTGATGGTTCCGCTCAGCACCAGCCACATCATGGGTTGGTTCCCGTTGGGCACTGGTTGCCCGGAATCGATCTCTATGACGACGCAGGATGCTGCGCACAGGTTCCACCCCGGCATGGGGCAACCGACGATCTTCTCGACGGTTCGCCTCGCGACGTGTTCCCAGCGGGTGCCTACGAGATGTGTGACGCTGGTCATGATCAGATCTTAACCCCAGTTAACTAGTGCCTTCTCCGATAGTTAACTGTATCTGGGGTCGAAACGCAAAACTCCGACGAGTCAAAGGTGATTGGTGGCCGCTATCATATAGGGGGTCCGGAGAGGTTTCCCCGCAGGTCGGTTGAACTCGGCTGAGTGTCCAGCGGCCCACGGATTTTGGTTCGAAAAAAAGTCTTGCTTCATTGGGCCATGTGCTCGAGGAGAACAACGCAACCCGGCCCGTCGCGTCATTTCTCAAGGGGACGCTTGGTGTGGCTCGCCATCCGAGGCCGGGTGATTGATTGTTCGGGCGCGTCGGAGATGCCGTCGACGATCTCCGGCCGCCTCAAGGCCGGGCCGGAGTACCCCGAGCGGCACTCCGGGGACGCGGCACCACGGTCTGGGGAAGGGGACGGCGAACAGTGTTCTCCAGGACGATGACTCGCCCGCCGGGCGAAGGGTAGTTTGAGACCGCCAGTTCAAGAATCGAGGAAGGTACCGACGTGAGCATCGCTCCACCCATTACGGCTCCCGCATGTGGCGCCCAGAACCTGACGAAGGTGTTCGGGGAGGGCGGGCTCCGGCCCGTCGTCGCCGTCAACAACGTGACCCTCGCCATCGAGGCCGGATCGTTCACGGCCATCATGGGGCCCTCCGGATCCGGTAAGTCGACGTTGATGCACTGCATGGCCGGTCTGGACCGCGCCACCAGCGGATCGGCCTGGGTGGGGCAGGAGGATCTCTCCAGACTGTCCGAACGGCAGGTCACCAAAATCCGGCGGGACAAGATCGGCTTCGTGTTCCAGTCCTTCAACTTGCTTCCCACCCTCACGGCGGAGCAGAACATCCTTCTCCCGCTCGAGTTGGCGGGTCGCAAGCCGAACCGCGAAATGCTCAGGGAGATCGTGGGCTCCCTGGGGCTCACCGAACGCCTCACCCACCGCCCGAGCCAGCTCTCCGGGGGTCAGCAGCAAAGGGTCGCGATTGCACGTGCGCTGGTCACCCAGCCGCAGGTGATATTCGCCGACGAACCGACAGGTGCCCTCGACTCCCGCACGGGCACCGCCCTCCTGCAGTACCTGCAGCGATGCTCCCGTGAACAGGGGCAGACCATCATCATGGTCACCCACGACCCGAAGGCCGCGGGATACGCGGACCGGGCCCTGGTGCTCTCCGACGGGAGCATCGTCGACGACGTGGCACGCCCATCCGCCGAGATCATGCTCGCCAGCCTCGGGCGTCTGGGGGCGTGATGCTACGAGACGCCATCAACGAAATCCGGCTGCACCCGGGCCGGTTCGTCGCGACGTTGCTCGCCATCGCAATCAGCGTCGGATTCATCTCGGCGATCATGATCGGGGTGCGGACCGAGGAGAACTCGATGACTCGTTCCGGGGTGATCGCGGTCTCGAAGTCCGATGTGGTGGTCAACGCGGTGGAGGAACCAGCTGATCCGGGCGAGGTGCTCAAGGCCATCCAGGGAGCGGCCGGGGTGACGAAGGCGGAGGCCTCCCTCTCGGGGACCCTTCCCCTGAAGCACGGGGACTTCTCGATCTACAGCAGGGTCATGACACTGCCGTCGTCCGAATTCCGCTGGGCCTCACTCGCCGAAGGTAAATGGCCGTCCGCGGAGCGGGAGATCGTCCTGGCGAAAAAGGGAGCGGAAAAGCTCCACGTGAAGGTCGGGGACGAGATCACAGCCGGCTTCGCGGGGGATGAGCAGAGCGCCAGCTACCGGGTTGTCGGTCTCAGTAATGACGCTCCCTCGCTCTACACCGAGAATTCTTACATCACCACATTCGGGGCGACCCGGCAGCCCAGCACGTGGATCGTCAAGTCCCAGGATCCCGAGGCTGCTGTCAAATCGATCCAGCAGGCTCTAGAACCGCTCGGATCCGACAACTTCAAGGTCAGTACCACGGATGACTACCGTGTCGATCAGATGAAACAGCTTACGGGCGGGTTCGACGTCTTCCGCAACCTCCTGCTGGGATTCGCCGCGATCTCCGCGGTCGTCGGCATGATCATCATCGCCAACACCTTCACGATCCTGGTAACCCAGCGCCGCCGCCAGATCGGCCTGCTGCGGGCCGTCGGCGCGTCGACGGGGCAGGTCGCAGGAAGGCTCTTCGCGGAGGCCGTTCTGTTGGGGCTCGTCGGTTCGCTGCTCGGTGTGGGCATCGGGGCCGGTGTCGCAGCAGTGGCGGGTTTCTGGACGGGAGCCATCTACTGGGGCCTGGTGTTCCCGCTCGGTGAGCTGGGGATCGCCGTCCTCGCCGGTGTGCTGATAACCGTATTCTCGATGATCGGCCCGTCGCTGGCGGCCACCCGGGTCAGCCCCCTCGAGGCCCTGCAGGTGGTACCCAGCGCCGCCCGGGTCAAACGGTTGAGCGTCACCCGGGGGGTGTTCTGCTGCCTGTTCCTGCTCCTGGGAGGTGGCATGGTCTTCCAGGCCTTCGTCAACCCGGCCAACGGGTTGCTCTGGGCCATTGGCGGCGGCGGTTTCCTCTCCCTGGCGATCCTGCTGGCGGCGCCGTTCTACGTGCCGGTGCTGCTGCGCCTGTTCGGGTGGCTCCTGGGATTCATGGGTTCCACGGTCAAGCTGGCCACCAGCAATTCCGTCAGGAATCCCCGTCGCGCCTCGGCCACGGCGGTGGCCCTGATGCTCGCGGTGGGGCTCGTGGTCACGCTCCAGGTGGCCGTTTCTACCATGCGCACCTCGGCCCTTTCCGAGATCAACCAGCGCTACCCGGTGGACGTCAGCGTGCGGGACTACGACGGACCCCTCAAATCCGGTGTGGTGGAGGAACTCCGCAGGAACGATGGGGTAGCGAAGGTGGTGGAGATCTCCAGCAAACAGGTCGAACTTGGCCGCAGGAAGTTCTCCGTCCGCAACGTGAACGCCGCCCGCGCCGAGCTCGGTCTCCCGGACCGGATGAACGCCCCGGACGGGGTGATCCTGGTCAGTCCGGAAACCGCGGCCAAGCTGCCCGGCCGGGTGGATCTGCCGGGCGCGGGACAGGCGGAGGTGCGCTCCTCGAAGTCAGTTCCCCACGGCGCGGCGGTGGTGTCCGAGCCGACCTTCGAGAAACTGCCCGGGCAGAGCGAGATCCGGGAGGCCTGGATCAAGCTGACTGATCGGACCTCCGCTACCGCCCTGAGCCAGGTGATGAAGGTGGTTTCTCCTCTGAGCTCTGAGGCTGAAATCGGTGGTGGCGCCACCATGGCGGGGATACTGGAGCAGATCGTGAACGTGCTCCTCATGGTGCTGACCGCGCTGCTCGGCGTCGCCGTGGTGATCGCCCTGGTCGGTGTCGGCAACACCCTGGGCCTGTCGGTGATCGAGCGGCAACGCGAATCGGCGCTGCTGCGGGCCCTCGGCATGCAGCGCAGATCGCTCCGGTTGATGCTTCTGGCCGAGGCGATGCTGCTGGCCGTGGTGGGCATCGTGATGGGTGTCGCGGCAGGTTCGTTCTTCGGCTGGCTGGGCGTGGTCACATCACTCGGGATGATGGACGAAACCTCCCGGCCCGAGGCGGTGTTCTCCGTCGACATGCTCTACACAGGCGGCCTGATCCTGGTCTGCGTGGTCGCGGCGGCCCTCGCCTCGGTGCTGCCCGGCAGACGCGCGGCGAACGCCACCCCGACGGAGGCCCTAGCGGCCGAGTAGCGTCCACTGGCTGGGAAGATCGAGTGGCTGATGCCGGTCCCACGGGGTCGGCATCAGCCACTCGGCCGTTACAGGACCGGTCGTCGGCTTCTTAAAGTTCGATCTCGCATTCCAAGGTCATCTACGACCTGGTGTGTGAGGACGGAGACTGGTAGTGGGACGCCGGGCTCGGCTACAACCCCGCGCGGAGCATTGCGTTGCCACTGGACTCGGCTCTCGCCTCGTTCCGCTCCCGGTCCTTCAGCGGGTCCTGTTCCGCCGGTAGCCCGTACCCACTGAAACGGTCGCTGGTCTCGTTCTGCGCTTGCGCCCACCGTACTTACTGTATATGTTGTATATATACAGAAGGGAGGGTTTGGTGGACGTCGTGTTGTCGAACACCGCGGGGATCCCGATCTACGTCCAGATCGAGGATCAGATCAAGGCGGCGATCCTGCGCGGCGAGGTCTCCGAGGGGGAGGCGCTTCCCTCCATCCGGGCCCTCGCCCGCGACCTGAGGGTCTCCGTCATCACCACCACCCGCGCCTATGCGGAGCTGGTGGCCGGCGGGCTCGTGGCCAACGTTCCCGGAAAGGGGTACTTCGTCCTGCCGCGCGATGCCGAACTCGTTCGCGAGCAGGTGCTCCGCGAGGTGGAGACCCACTTTGCGAACGGTGTGGCCGTGGCCAGGCTGGCCGATGTCGACGACGACGAGATCCGCTCCATCCTCGAACTCGCTCTCACTCAAAGGGAGGACGCATGACCAGCGACAATCTCCTCGCGCTGAAGGGAATCACCAAGGAGTACAAGGAGTTCCGCCTCGGTCCCTTGGACCTGAGCGTGCCTCGCGGCTACGTGATGGGCCTGGTCGGGGCCAACGGGGCGGGCAAGACCACCGCCATCAAGATCGCCCTCGGGGCGGTGCTCCCCGGGAACGGGTCGGCGCACCTGATCGACAAGACCCGCGTCGGCGTGGTTCTGGACCAGCCGTGCTGGCAGGCCACCTGGCGTGTTCGCGATCTCTCCCGGCTGCTCGGTCCGTTCTATCCCGGCTGGGATCAGCGGGTCTTCGACGAACTGTGCGAGTGGGCGGGGGTCTCGCAGCGGCTGAAGGTGCGAGAGTTCTCCCGGGGCATGGGCATGAAGGTGCAGGTGGCGGTCGCGTTGGCGCACCGGGCCGAACTGCTGGTGCTCGACGAACCGACCAGCGGCCTCGATCCCCTGGCCCGAAGCGAACTGCTGGACAAGCTGTCGGAGTTCATGACCGACGAACGGCACTCCGTCCTGTTCTCCACCCACATCACCACGGACCTGGATCGCATGGCCGACCTGGTCACCATCCTCGACGCGGGCAGGGTGATCGCATCCGGTGCCCGGGACGACCTGCTCGAGGCGTGGGCGATGGTTCGCGGCGGTGCCGCCGATCTCACCGGCGAGCTGCGCGCCCGGATCCGCGGTCTCAGACAGCATTCCGCCGGGTGGGAGGGGCTGATCGCGGCGGCCGATCTGGGGCTGTGCGGCACCGGCGTCGTGGCGGATACCCCGTCCGTCGAGGACCTGCTGGTGCACCTCACGAAAGAGCGGAAAGATGCGTGAACTCGGATCCATGCTGAGGATCGACCTGGATCATCTGCGCGGGGTTTTCCTCCTCGGGGGGCTCATGGCATTCTTTTGGGTCATTCCCGGTCTTCTGCTCGGGATGCTGGGCGAGGGGAGGCAGTCCTTCTCGATCTCTGTCCCTCTTCTTTCTCTTTTCCTGGTTGTGCTGATGCTCGTGCTGTTTCAGGTCGGGAGAGTGGAGGGGGCGGATATTCTCTACGACATCCTGCCGCTGCGGCGCCGAACGGTGATTATCTCGGGCTACCTGGTCCTGCTGGTCCTGTCCTTCCTTTTCGAGATCGCAGTGGCGGCGATGATGCTGGCCATGCCGATGGCCGGGGTGAACGTCGGAGCCGACTGGCCGGTCGCGGTGCTGGTGTCGCTGGTCGCGGCTCTTTTCGGTTTCGCGATCGCAGCTCCTCTCATCGTCAGATTCGGGGGCAGGAACGGGGGAATCGTCATCTTCTCCATCCTGGCGGTCACCGCACTCGGGGTCGATGCGATGGGGCACGCGGCTTTCCCGGGTGCGCCGCCCCCGCTGCTGACCGGATGGCTGCCTCTTGAAAGGCTGTGGGTGCTGCTGGCGACAGGTCTGGCGGCATATGCCGTGTCGCTTCTGGTGTCCATCCGCATCTATGAGCGACGGGATCACTGACCGATGGGGTCCTGCGGGAGATTCATCGCAGTACCGCCGTCTGCCCGCGTGAAAGGAAGGGAAAATGCGTGAACTTAAAAACGCAATCAGGTTGGATGTGAAGCGTATATTGGATTCCCTATTTCTTGTGGCGATAGGGGTCCTGATCTGGGTTTTCCTCGGTATTTTTAAAGGGTTGATGGGCTGGGCGTTGGCCATCGCTTTTATTGCGTTCGTGACGACGGTGTCCGTTTTCTATGGAAAGTTCGGTCTCGACGGATTGGAAGATGTCGATCTGCTGTACGACACCCTGCCCCTGCGGCGCAGGACGGTGATGATCTCGCACTACTTGGTGTCACTGGCCTACCTGCTGGCTGCCGAGATCGTGTTGGTTCCGGTGCTGCTCCTCGGGGAATTCCTGGGGCTGAGGGCCGGCGGCGACTGGTGGGCAGCGGCGTCGGCGGCGGTGGGAATCGTGCTCGTCATTTTCGCGGTCATGGTTCCTGTTCTGGTTCGCTTCACGGATGCCAGAGCGGTGGCCGTGTTGGTCGTTGTCGCGGTGGTCGCGGGCGTGGGGGGCTACCTGCTGGCACAGCTGGTGTCACCGCTACCCGGGTGGGTCCTGGCGGGGTGGCCGTGGGTGCTGCTGGTCGCCGGTTTGGTGGCTTGGGTGCTGTCGCTGCTGGGGGCCATCCGTTTCTACCAACGGCAGGACCACTGACCTCAGCCGGAACGACGTCCGGAGGCCCCCGGACGGTAGGCGGAAACGCTGGGTTCGCCGGGCAGCCAGAAGCGCCACGGATGGCGTTCGGCGTCACCGCCCGGGCCCGAAACCCCCACCCGGGGACCCGTCGACCACTCACCGGGCGGAACATCGGGTAGCCACCACGACCACTCCTCGCCCATCAGGTCGGCGCCGTCGGTTTCGCGCGACGACCCGAGCGCCCGCCCCAGGTTCCCGGGACCGCGGGCCAGGTGATGCTCCGGCAGGGGAGTTGAACGGGGCCTCGCCGCCCGTCGGCTGCGCGCCAGGTCCGCGCCCTCGATGACCTCGCCCGCTCGCAGCAGGCAACCGGTCGGGACACCTGCCTCGTCGCACACCACGTTGAGGTTGTGGTGCATCCCGTAGCTGAAATAGCAGTACAGGTGACCGGGCTCCCCGAACATGGTGGTGTTGCGGGCGGTGCGGCCCCGGAAGGCGTGCGACCCGGGGTCGACGGTCCCGGCGTAGGCCTCCACCTCCGTGATGCGGACCGCGACGGTGCCGTCACCGGAGGTCCGGGCCAGCGCACAGCCGAGCAGCAGCGGCGCGAGCTCCAGGACGGGGCGACGGAACCAGTCGCGGGAGGCGCGTGTGAAACCGGGCAGGTCCATGGGGGCATTGTGCCTTGGCCGGATCCCGGGGTGGGCCCGCCATCCCATCTGGCGGAGCGGCTGCTGGCAGCAGGGCGCCGCGACCACTAGCCTTCTGGTCATGCTGCTGACTGGAAGTCGCGTTGTTCTTTGCAGGCATGGTGTCACCGATTTCACCGCTTCTGGCCGGTGGGACGGGCGCGGCGGAGCCGACCCGGCGCTCAACGCCGAGGGGCGCGCCCAGGCCCGTGACCTCGCAGCCCGCGTCGGGGCCTTCATCGGGGACGCGCCGGAGGTGCGCGTGGTGTCGTCGTCCCTGAGACGCGCCAAGGAAACCGCCGCTCCCGTGGCCGAGTTGTTCGGGACCGGGGTCACCCCCAGGAGGGTCTGGGACGAGCTCGCCTTCGGGGAGTGGGACGGCCTCACCGGCGACGAACTGCGCGGCGAGAAACCCGACGAGTTCCTCCGGTTCTGGGGTGACGAGACCTTCCGGATGCCCGGCGGCGAATCCCACGTCGACCTGCACACCCGGGTGCGTCCCGCATTCGAGAAATTCATGGGGTTCAGCGGCACCACGGTGGTGGTCACCCACTGGGGTCCGATCATGAGCTGCATCTCGCTGGTGCTCGGGATCGACCTGCTCCCCGCGCGGCGCCTCAACCTCGCGCCGGCGTCCATGACCTCTTTCATGGTCACAAAGCAGGGCCCGCAGGTGGAGTTCATAAATGATCTCGGGGCGCGGGTGACCCCGCCGGAGAGCATCTGACCGACGCCCGTGGCCCCTTTAGGTTTTGGAGCGCGGGAAATGGACTTCCACAGCCGGGATCTGCGTTATTTCGTCGCGGTCGTGGAGGAAGGTGGGTTCAGCCGGGCCGCGGAGCGCCTGTTCGTGTCGCAGCCGGTGCTCTCGCGGCAGGTGGCGAAACTGGAACGCGACCTGCGTGTCCGGCTCCTCGAACGCGAGCCCCGGCACGTTCGGCCAACCCCGGCCGGAGAGGTTCTACTGGAGCACGCTCGGCGGATGCTGGCTGACTGGGCGCTGCGCCACGGGGAGATGCTTCGTCTCGACTCGGAGTCGCGATCGGTTCTGCTCGTGGGGCAGCAGACTGGAATCGGGCGTGGTCTGGTGCGGCGTCTCATCAACCGGCTGGGCCAGTCCTGTCCCGGGTGGCGGATCGAACTGCGTCAGATCTCCTGGGAGGACCCGTCTGCGGGTGTGCGGTCCGGGCAGACCGACATCGGTTTTGTGTGGTTGCCCGTCGTGGTCGCCGATGGCATGGAGCATGTGGTGGTCGCGGAGGAACCGATCGTGCTGGCGGTCCCCGAAGGGCACGAGTTGGCGGGCAGGTCATCGCTTGGTTTCGCGGAGATCGTAACCCTGCCGCTCATCGCCCTGCCGGAGCAGGCCGGCGACCTACGGGACTTCTGGTTGGCCGGCCATGCCCGCCGCGAACCCGCTCCGGTCGCATTGGTGGCGCACACCCCGGACGAAGCGCTCGAGGCCGTGGCTGCTGGCCTGGGGGCGGTGCTGCTCGCGCTGGGAAATTCCGTCGTACACGCACATCCGGGAGTCGTGTTCATACCCGTCCCGGACCTTCCGCCCGCGCGCTTGGCCCTCGCCAGGAGGGCGGGCGACGACCGTGAAGTGACCACCGAGGCTCTCCGGGCAGTGCGAGCCGATGGGGCCCTTTCATAGCGAACGGGCATGCGAAGAAGTATTGGAAGACCTCCGAAGGCCAACGCAGAATGCGTTCATGACCATCTACACCACGAACCGGGTTCGGTTCGCCTCCGGCGGCGATGTCCTGGTGGGCGATCTACACCGCCCCGTTGAAACATCCGAATCCTTCGACGGGGCGGTTGTGGTCGTGACCGGCTCCTGGACCACCAGCAAGGAACAGCAGGCCGACTTCTACGCTCGACGGCTCGCGGCTGCGGGGATCAGTAGTCTGACGTTCGACTTCCGGGGATTCGGGCAGAGCCGGGGTCAGCCACGCGACTGGGAGAACCCCGAACGCAAGATCGCCGACATCAACGCCGCCATCACCCATCTGACCGGCCGCGGCGATGTGGATCCGGACCGGATCGGGGCTGTCGGGGTGTGCGCATCCAGTGGCTACCAGGCGGCCAACGCCGCCACCGACCCGCGGGTCAGGTCGCTGGTGATGATCGCCCCTTGGCTGCACAACCCTGAACTGGTGGCGCCCTATTACGGCGGTCCGGAGGGAGTGGCGGAGCGGATCGCCGCCTCGCGTCGCGCCCGGATCGCCTACGAGACCGACGGGGTGCAGGAATTCATCCCGGCGGTCTCCACCACCAACCCTGCGGCTGCCATGTTCGGCCCCTACGACTACTACTTGGATCCGGAGCGCGGCGCCATTCCCGAATGGGACGCGCAGCTGGCGGTCATGTCATGGGAACCATGGCTGACCTTCGACGCCATCAGTTCCGCATCCCGGATCGACATCCCGGTGCAGTCGATCCATTCCCGGGCTGCTGCCGTACCTGATGGAGCGGAGCTGTTCCACGAGCGGTTGCGAGGTCCGTCGGAGCTGACCTGGATCGAGGGTGGACAGCTTGACTTCTACGACCAGCCCGCCCAGGTGGCCGTCAGCCTCGAGCGGGCCGTCTCTCACTTCCGTAACACCTTGTGAGGAACATGCGTGATGAATGATGGAAACGAGATCGTCACCACACTGACGAAGCTGTTCTGGGCCACTGACCATCATGATTGGGAGGGTCTGCGCCGCACCTTCGCGGGCCAGGTGCTGCTGGACTATACCGCTACCCTCGGCGGGGAACCTCGGATCTGCGCCCCCGGTGAGGTGGTCGACGGTTGGCGCCCCGCTTTCGAGGCCCTCGACGCCCATCAGCACCTCGTCGCCAACCACATGGTGGAGATCGCG
Organism: Propionibacteriaceae bacterium; assembly: GCA_905372155.1. GTDB lineage: Bacteria > Actinomycetota > Actinomycetes > Propionibacteriales > Propionibacteriaceae > Arachnia. The sequence goes on along the minus strand of CAJPNZ010000013.1, from coordinate 26,645 downwards.
GATGAGGAAGCGATGGCGACCGCATCCTTCATCGCCACCCACCAGTTCCAGGATGAGACCTGGACACTCGGAGGCGACTACCACTTCCGGCTCCACAAGTGTGAGGGAAACTGGCGGGTGGCGGCCATGCGCATGGTCCCCGTCTGGCAGACCGGGCCGGTGGACCTCGTCACGAAGGCGCTGGAGGCCGCAGCCTCCTGAGCCCTGGGAGTCTGTGGTTTTGGTCGCTCAGGCCGGCGAGTTTCCTGCCATGAAGCAGCCGGGGTCGGCTTTCACAGGGTGAGTCTCTCCTCGTGGCACTGCTCGGGAGAAACCCCTAGGCCGGCGGGCCTCTGCCAGGACGGAATCGACGAACCCACCCGGACCGCACACGAACACGTCCGAGTCCTCGAGGTCTGGTGTCAGCGTCGCGAGATCGTGGCCGGCATATCCGAGACTCACCCAGTGGTCCTCGTGGCACGGCCCGGTCATCAGGTGCAGGGCGATGCCGCGATCGTCACACAACTCCCGGAGCTCGTCGAGGAGAACCAGGTTCTCAGGTCCGGATGCTCGGAGAATCACGACGGTATCCGCCGGGTGCGCCGTGGTGACCTCCAGCAGCGACCGGATCGGTGCGAGATCGGTCCCGGCCCCGATCAGCACCAGGCCGTTCCGGGTCCGGGAGGCGTCGGTGAAGGCGCCGTAGGGACCGGCGAAGATGACCCTCGTGCCGGGCCGGGCGGCAGCCAGTTCCGCCGTGTGCTCATCGGTGACCCTGACGGTGATGCGCAACCGATCCCTCGTCGGTGCCGCGGACAGGAAGAACCGGTGGGTCCGGGTCCACAGCTGAGGGGTGAGCAGGCGCCAGGTGAAGTACTGACCGCCCCGGGTCTCCAGCTTGTCGAGGTGCCTGCCGCTGAACTCCAGGTGAAGGAGATCGGGGGTCAGGTGCACGGTGTTCACCAGCTTCAACCGATGCCGCCAGGAACGGAGGAGCGGACTCAGGATCCGGTACCAGAGCAGGCAGGCGCCGACGGAGACCAACAGGACGCCCCAGTAGATGCGCTGTGCCCTGCTGGGCAGGAAAACCGGGTCGAGGCGGAGCATGTGGGGGATCGCCAGGAGCACGGCGACGTAGGAGAGGATGTTGAGGAGGTGCCGAATCTCGCGGCGCAGTCCGCGGCACACCGCAAACACCGATGCGATCGTCGTCGACAACAGCAGGGCAGCGGAGGCGAAGACCAGCGGTAGGTTCCCCGTCCACAGCGAACCGACGGCACCGGTGAGGTCGTCGCGATTGGTCCATCCGGTCCCGGTGAGGATCAGGGCGACGTGGGTCAGCACCCCAAGCACGGTGACCCTCCCCAACAGCCGGTGCCACCGGATGGCCCTGACCCTCCCCAGCGCCCGGTCGATCACGGGAACCCGGGCGGCCAGCAGCAGCATGAACAACATCGAGTTCATCGCGATCAGCCCGGCCATGGCCCCGAGCACGCCCAGCAGTCCGGTGATCCGCTGCCCGGCGCCATCGATCAAATGGAGAACCACCGAGAAAGCCACGCTCACCCAGGCCGACCCGGCCAGCAGGGCGCGCCAGAGACGCAGGCGCCGCCCGCGCGGCTGGGCGGGGGCCCGCTGCGCGGCGCGCGAAAGCGGTCGGGGTGAGGTCATACCGGTACATCCTTGCGGCGAATCTGTGGAGAAGCTGTTGAAGGACCCGTGAAAACCTGAGGGGTCGTTGAAAGTGTAACTTCTCCGCGTCGCGAACCAAACACGTGCGGGCCGCCCCATCCCAGCGAACGGTCGATCTCGAAGCACCGCATTCTCAAAGCCGGTTGAGTCGATCTGCTCGCTCTGCGAGTGGGTCGTGTCGAAACCGTGGTGACCTTGTCTGGGGTCTTGGGGGCGGGTTCTACTCACCGGGTGCCAGTAGTGGTTTCGACTCAGCCGTTCGCTTCGCTCACGTGCTGGCTCAACCGGCTTTGTTCTTCTTGAAGTTGGTTGAGCCGGCCTGCGAGCGTCAGCGAGTGGGCCGTGTCGAAACCATGGTGACCTTGTCCGGGGTCTTGGGGTTGGGTTCTGGCTGGCCGGTACGGGGTTCGTGTTCTGGAGTGCTGCCGGACCTGGGGTAGGCTGTGCGAGCTGCCTGGCGAGGGACCCGATGTCCGTTATCGACTAGCAACCCCTGCAGGCGTGCATCCCGATCCACACCTCAGGAGGTAGAAATGGCCACCCACAAGCTGGAAGCCGCCGCCCGCACCGAGTTCGGCAAGGGCGCGGCCCGCAAGCTGCGTCGCGCCGAACGCGTACCCGCCGTCATCTACGGGCCCGGCATCGAACCTGTCCACATCTCCCTGCCCGGCCAGGAAACCTTCCTGCTGCTGCGCGAACCCGGGGTCACCTTCGAGATCAGCATCGATGGCGCCGATGCCGTGGTGGTCGCCCCGAAGCAGGTGCAGCGCGACCCGATCACCGGTTTCCTGGAACACGTCGACCTGATGCCGGTCAAGGGCGAGTGAGTCCCTCGGTTCATCTCGTGGCCGGGCTCGGGAACCCGGGCCCGGCCTACGCCCCGACCCGGCACAACGTCGGGTTCTGGGCGGTCGACGACCTGGCCTCCCGCCTCGGGGCGCGGTTCAGCATCGCCCGCGGACAACGGGCCGAGGTCGCCACGGGACAGCTCCCCGGCGAACACCGGCTGGTGCTGGTGAAACCCACCACCTACATGAACGACTCGGGGATCGCGGTCGCCGCCGTCGCCAGGTTCCACAAGATCCCCCCCGCCGACGTGATCGTCATCCACGACGAACTCGACCTGGAACCAACCCGCCTGCGCCTCAAACTCGGCGGTGGCGACAACGGCCACAACGGACTCAAATCCATCCGCGCCCACCTCGGCACCGGCGACTTCCACCGCGTTCGGGTGGGCATCGGCCGCCCCCCGGGACGCCAACCAGCCGCCGACTACGTGCTCTCCCGGATGCGCCTAGCGGACCTGGACGCCATGCGGCTCGACGCCGCGGTAGCGGCCGACGCGGTCGAAACCCTGGTGACGGAGGGCCTCGTGGCGGCACAGAATCGCTTCAACAACTGAAGACGCAGAGGACGCGGAACCTCCGGGCGCCATCACGCTCTGAGAGGATTTACCCACGCCACCGATGAGGAAACCGGGCGAAACCGCCGGGACGTTTCCTCATCGGTGGCGTGGAGCACACTGGCATCGACGATCACGACCCGGGCTCCTGCGAATCGAGAATCTCCAGAACCTCGCCGATGCTGGTGAGGTCGAAGCGAGCCCCCATCGCGACCGGCGCCGGGAGGGTGATGGGAGACGCGGAAGAGCGCATCATGCCCCTGCGGGCCAAGGTGTTCAGCGCCTCGCTCGGACCGATACCCTGCTCGGCGCGCATCCTCTCCATCTCGGCGCGGACGTCATCGGCAATGGTCACGGTCATCCTCATGCGTTGAGGTTAATGGTGTTGTGTAGCACGTCATGGCATCGAAGAGGATCGGGATTCCGGGGCATTCGTGACAAGATGACCCGGTGAGATTTCCCGGACTTCTTCCCGCCCTCGAGGCAGACCCGGCCGTCCGGGCCACCCTGCGCGACTCCCAGGTGGTGGGCGCCGAGGCGCGCGATATCACCTGCGCCACCTCCTTCTTCGCCACCGCGACGTCGATGCTCGCCTCCGAGTCCGGGCGCACGATATTGCTGGTCACCTCCACCTTCCGGGAGGCCGAGGCCATCGCGGCCGAAATCTCCGGGCTGCTGGGGGAGGACGCCGTCGCCTACTACCCGGCCTGGGAAACCCTGCCTCACGAACGCCTCTCGCCCCGCGCCGACACCGTCGGCAGACGCCTGGCGGTGCTGCGGCGGCTCGTATCCGATGCGCCACCGCGGGTGGTGGTCGCACCCGTGCGGGCCCTGCTCCAACCGCAGGTCAAGAACCTGGCATCAATGCGACCCGTCACCGTCGAGGCCGGCCGGGAACGCGACCTCACCGACCTGCTGAAATCGCTGGTGGACGCCGCCTACAACCGCGTCGACCTGGTGGAGCGGCGCGGCGAGTTCGCGGTGCGCGGCGGCATCGTCGACGTCTTCCCGCCCACCGCCGAACAACCCGTGCGCATCGACTTCTTCGGCGACGAGGTGACCGAGATCCGGCCCTTCTCGGTGGCCGACCAGCGCTCCACCGGCGAGCAGCTGCAGCGGGTCACGGCCGAACCCTGCCGGGAGTTGCTGCTCACCGACGCCGTCAGGCGCCGCGCCGCGGCCCTCCAACTCGAGCACCCGCAGCTGTCCGACATGCTCTCCCGTCTGGCCGAGGGTCACGCCGTCGAGGGCATGGAGGCCCTCATCCCTGTCCTGGTGGACGGCCTGGAACTGCTGACCGACGTGCTGCCGCCGCGTTCCCTGGTGCTGGTGGCCGCCCCCGAACTGGTGCGCGCCCGCGCCGTCGAGCTGGTCGCCACCAGCGAGGAGTTCCTGAACGCCAGCTGGGCGGCCGCGGCCAGCGGCGGTACCTCACCCATCGACCTGGGCGCCTCCTCCTACCGGGCCCTCGGCGAGGTCCGGGAACGCACCATGGCGCTGGGGCACAAGTGGTGGAGCCTCAGCCCGTTCACCGCGGAGGAGGCGCCCGATGCGAACCTCGACGCCGGTTCCGTGCACTCCCGGCGGCTCGGGATCACCCCCACCGACGATTTCCGCGGCGACGTGGACGCCGCCGTCGCCCACATCCAGGCCCGGCTCCGCGACGGCTGGCGGCTCCTGATCGGCGTAGAGGGCAAGGGCCTGGCAAACCGCATGACCGAACTGCTGGCCGAACACGACATCACTGCGCGGGTCTCCGGCCTCGAAACCGAACCCGATGCCGGGAGTGCGCACGTGATCGTCGGGCCCTTCCGGCGCGGCTGGCGTGCGGGAACTGCGAAACTCGAACTGCTGACCGCCGCCGAACTGTCGGGCCAGCAGAGCGCGGAACGCGGCCAGCGGAAACTGCCGTCGCGCCGTCGAAACACCATCCAGCCCCTCGAACTCAAGGCAGGTGACCCGATCGTCCACGAGGTCCACGGGGTCGGGCGGTTCGTGGAGCTGGTGCAGCGCACCGTCCAGGGCGCGGTCCGCGACTACCTCGTCATCGAGTACGCCGCTAGCAAACGCGGCCAGCCCGGCGACCGGCTGTTCGTGCCGATGGACCAGCTCGACCAGCTGACCCGCTACGTCGGCTCCGAGACCCCCGCCCTGGACAAGATGGGTGGCGCCGACTGGGCGAAACGCAAATCCAGGGCACGCAAGGCCGTCAAGGAGATCTCTGCCGAACTCATCAAGCTCTACGCCGCCAGACAGGCCACCAAGGGCCACGCCTTCGGACCCGACACGCCCTGGCAGCGGGAACTGGAGGACGCCTTCAGCTTCGTCGAAACCCCGGACCAGCTGGCGGCGATCCAGGAGGTCAAAGCCGACATGGAGAAAGTGGTCCCCATGGACCGCCTGATCTGCGGCGACGTCGGGTTCGGCAAGACCGAGATCGCGGTCAGGGCCGCATTCAAGGCCATCCAGGACGGCAAACAGGTGGCGGTGCTGGTGCCCACCACCCTGCTCGTCAGCCAGCACCACCAGACCTTCGCCTCCCGGTTCGCGGGTTTCCCCGTCCACATGGCGCAGCTGAGCCGGTTCCAGGGCGAGGCCGAATCGAGGAAGATCCTCGAGGGTCTCGCCAGCGGCCGCGTCGACCTCGTGATCGGCACCCACCGGCTGCTGGCCAAGGAGGTCGCGTTCAAGGACCTCGGGCTGGTGATCATCGACGAGGAGCAGCGGTTCGGCGTCGAACACAAGGAACGCCTCAAGGAGCTGCGGGTCAACGTCGACGTGCTGTCGATGTCGGCCACTCCCATCCCGCGCACCCTGGAGATCGCGATCACCGGCATCCGGGAGATGAGTGTGATCGCCACCCCACCCGAGGAACGCCACCCCGTGCTCACCCTCGTCGGCCCCTACGACAAGGGACAGGTGCGGGCCGCCATCCGGCGCGAACTGGCGCGGGAGGGGCAGGTGTTCTTCGTCCACAACCGCGTCGAGAGCATCGACAAGGTGGCCGCCGAGCTGCGCGACCTGGTGCCGGAGGCCCGCGTGGTCACCGCCCACGGCCAGATGGGGGAATCGAAACTGGAACAGGTGATGCTCGACTTCTGGGAGCGCCGCGCCGACGTGCTGGTGTGCACCACCATCGTCGAGGCGGGGCTGAACATCCAGACCGCAAACACACTCATCATCGACCGTGCCGACGTGCTCGGGCTCTCGCAGCTGCACCAGCTCAGGGGACGGGTGGGGCGCTCCTCGGAACGCGGCTACGCCTATTTCCTGTACCCGGCGGACAAAACCCTCACCCAGACCGCCCACGAACGCCTCACGACGATGGCCTCCCACACCGACCTGGGTGCTGGCATGTCCATCGCCATGCGCGACCTGGAGCTGCGCGGCGCCGGAAACCTCCTCGGCGGGGAACAGTCCGGGCACATCGCCGACGTCGGTTTCGACATGTACCTGCGGCTGGTGGGGGAGGCCGTGGCCCAGTACCGCGGCGAGGACACCACCCCGGAACCGGCGCTGCGCATCGAACTGCCCGTCGACGCCCACCTGCCCGACGAGTACGTCCCCTCCGAGCGGTTGCGGCTGGAGATGTACAAGCAGATCGCGGAGATCCGGTCGGCGGGCGACGTCGAGGCGGTGCGTTCCGAACTGGCCGACCGCTACGGCGAACCGCCGCTGCCCGTCGAACAGCTTCTCGCGGTCGCGGTGCTGCGCAACCGCGCCCGGGAACTGGGTGTGGTCGACATCGTCGCGCAGGGGAAGAACGTCCGAATCGAACCGGTGAACCTTCCCGAGTCGCGTAAGGTGCGGCTGCAACGCCTCTACCCGGGGTCGGTGTACAAGCAGGCGACCGCTCAGCTGCTGGTGCCCAAACCCGACGGCGACGCGGTCGCCTGGGCGATGTCGCTGCTGGACAGGGTGGTCGCTTGATCGCCTACCGGGGGTCGTGCAGGCGTCGAAGAGCGGGCCGCTAGTCTTTGTTTGACAAATAAATCTTCTGGTTGCCCCAGGGCGCCGGTGGACGGAGGAACAGTGGAGAAAGTCAAACGGACGGGGCGGCTCGGTGTGGTTGCGATCGTCTTGGCGGTCGGCCTGACGGGCTGCGGTGCGACAACATCCAAGGCCAACGGCGCGGACATCGCCAATGCCAAGGAGTTCCTGGAGGCCACGGAAGCTACGTTCAAGAAGGAGGTCGCACAGCTGGGGTCCGACGTCGTCACCGTTGCGGAGGACGCCAAGTGTTTCTTCGAGGAAGGCAGCGGCAAGGGGGAGATCACGGGGATGGTCTACTGCGGCCCCGTGAAACGGTACGGCAAGACGGGATCCTGGGCGGTCATGTCGTTCCAGTCCTCCAACACGCCCAAGGGTGTGATGCTCTCGGATGCGACCAAGAAGGAGCAGGCAGACCCCGAGGGCAAACTGTTCCGCCCCGACAACGCTTCACCCGGCGATCCGGAGAAGCTGGCGGCTCCCCTCGGGCCCCGAACCGATCAGAAGGAGTTCGCGGTTCTGATTCCCCTCGACTCCGTTCCCTCAATCAAGTTCACGGATCTGGAAAATCCCGCCGCGCTGAAGCAACCGGCCGGTAGCCTCACAGTCACCGCGAAAGCGGAGCTGGATGGTATCCCGGGCCGGGCGCTGCAGATCATCGGGCAGCATGGGGCTCCTTCTGGAGGGGATGACATGCTTCGACCCGCGGAGGGGCAAAGCTTCGGTGCGTGGAAGGTGGATCTCGCTAATCCGGAGGACATCGCCCCGGGATCCCAGAAAGCGGACCAGGACAGAGAGGTGCAGAAACCCAAGGCCTCCACGGCGACCTTCACCGTGGAGGCCGGCCAGACCCGGCTCGACATACGTACCGAACCCAGTGGCCTCATCCCGGGTTCGAGCACGAGTGACAACGCGGTGGCCACTCTCGCGTGCCGCTCCGTCAAGTGCGGTGATGTCAAATCCGGTCAGTACCTGCTGGTGGTATCCACGGCCTCCCTCGACGGTGCACAGCTGGTGGCCACCACCGACGAACAGGTCGAGAAAGCGCCGCTGACGGGGGGCGCCACCCAGGCCGATCACTCCCTGGTCCTGTACCAAGGAGGCAAGACGAAGGTGGACGTCTCCACATCCTTTGGATCCAAGACATTCGACGCGGTGCCCTCCGTGAAAATGACAGGTGCTGTTGCTCCCGCGCCCATACGCATCACCTACGAGGCCCGCTTGACCGCTGCCTACCGGACTCCCTTCGAATCCACGCTCGGGTGGGCCACCACTGGTCAGGCATGGCTTGTGATCTCCGTGGAAGACCTCAAGTTCGTGTCTCCGGACCTGGCCAGCACCAAGATGGACTGGTCCGGCAGCTGGGCCGTGACTGCTGGTGGATCCCCTCTTGAGATGGTTGACACCGGATACATCGATCGTGTTGTGCTCAAGATCCCACAGGACGCCACTGATTTCCAGGTCACCTACCAGCCCAAGGGCAGCGTCCAATACTCGGATGAGGGAGGCCGCCAAACGAAGGATGTGACCGCCCCCGAGGCGCAGACGGCCGACATCAAGTTCTCCTGAGGGTTCTCTCCCGAGACCTCGACCGCCCCGACGGGTACATCCGTCGGGGCGGTTCCGTGTCTTCGCGACGCGCTGACGCCAACCAGCCGACCGCGGGTATGTTTCGGGACAAAACCCTCACCCAGGCGCCCATGAACGCCTCACGACGATGGCCTCCCACACCGAGCTGGGGCGGTGTACAAGCAGGTGACCTCGCAGTTGCTGGTGCCCAAACCCGATAGCGACGCGGTTGCCTGGGTGATGTCGCTGCTGGACAGGGCGGTCGCCTTGGGTCCTTGCGTCCGTCGCGGCCCCGTCCACTTTCCGAAAACCCTGCCGCGTGATTCCGAGGGAGGCTAGGGTGCTGAAAACGAAATTGATGCCCTGGCTGCCATGGTGGCCGCCGGTGGACGGAGGAGAAGTGAAACAAACGAAGAAGTTTAGTGTGGTCGCTGTCGCGTTACTGCTCGGCCTGGCGGGCTGCGGGACGACACCCAAGCTCGAGGGAGCGGACATACCCAATGCCAAGGAGTTCTTGGAGAAAGCAGATGCGGAGTTCAAGGAAGCGGTGGGGAAAGCCGAGGCCGACACCCTCGCCGTCGCGGAGGACGGCAAGTGTTTCTTCGAGGACACGGGTAACGGCGAGATAGGCGAATATCTTTACTGTGGCCCGGCGAAGAGTTTCGGCGGTTCGGAGTCGTGGTTCCGGATGGGGTTCGGTACGACCACGGTGGCGAACGGGACGCAGCTCAGGGATCCATACAAGTCCGGTCATGGAGACCCGAGTGGCAAGTTGTTCCGCCCCGACAGCGCCTCGCCGGGGGATCCGGGGAAGCTGGAGGCGCCCCTTGGTCCCATGACCGATCAGAAGGAGTTCGCGGTCCTGATCCCGGCGGATTCCGTATCCGCGATGACGTTTGCGGACCTCGAAACCCCGGCGGTGCTGAAGGAACCGGCCGGCACCCTCACCGTCACCGCGAAAGCCGATGCCCAGGTCATTCCGAGTGCGGCGATGGCAGCTCTCGGATCAACTTCAGACACAAATTACCGCCCTGCCGAGGGGCAGAGCCTGGGGATCTGGAAGGTGGAGGTCTCAGGGGCTGAGGACATCGCACCGGAGTTCCAGTCCGCGGGTTTGAGTACCAACGTCTCGCAGCCCCGGGACGCCACGGCGGCCCTGACGGTGGAGGCCGGACAGACCCAGCTCACCCTGAAGGACGGCAGCAAGAAGTTCAGCGACGGCAAGGGAGGGGCCTCCTTCAGGTGCGCGCACGTCAAGTGCGGTGAGGTGAAGACCGGCCAATACCTGCTGGTGGTCTCAACGACCTCCCTCGACGGGGCGCAGCTGGTGGCCACCACCGATGGCCAGGCGGAGAAGGCCCCGCTGGCGGGTGGGGTGACCCAGGCCGATCACTCCTTGATGCTGTACCAGGGCGGCAAGACGAAGGCGGATGTGTCCACCACGTGGGGCGCCAAGGAATTCGTGTCAATCACCCCGGAGGAAATGCCGGATGCGTTTGACAAGAACACCTCGGTGAAAAGCAGCTACGACGGGCGGGTAACCGCCGCTTACTTGACTCCTTTCGAATCCACGCTCGGGTGGGCTCCCAGTGGTCAGGCGTGGCTGGTGTTGAGCCTGGAGAACATCAAATTCGAGACGCAAGGGCTCTTCAGCAACACCAAGGTTGACTGGGCTGCGACGTGGAAGGTGACGAGCGGGGACTCGGCGGTCGAGATCGTGGACACCGGCTACAGAGATCGTGCGGTATTCAAGGTTCCCCAAGAGGCCAAGGACTTCCACGTCAGCTTCCAACCGAAGCTGATCATAGATCATGCGTACACCACGGGTAAGGGTTCGCTTCCGCACGTCACCAAGGAAGCAACTGCGCCCGAGGCTGAAACGGTCGACGTCAAGTTCTCCTGAGGGCCCGACCGCCCCGACGGGTACATCCGTCGGGGCGGTTCCGTGTCTTCGCGACGCGCTGACGCCAGTCATCCGACCGCGGGTATGCTTCGGGACGAAGCCGTTACCAGGAGGACCGCCCATGAAACTCGTTGCCCGCCTCGCCGCTCCGATCATGGCGCTCGCCGCCCTCGTCGGCTGCGCGCATAGCCCGTCGACAGCGGCGACTGTGGGGGACACGGTCATCTCGGACGCGGAGCTCACCGAGATCGTGGATTCCTGCAGGGCGGCGGGACTCAAACCGAATCGGTCGAAGGTCGTTTCCCTCATGGTCTTCGGGGAGATCTTCGAGGGCGCCGCCCGGCGTCTCGGAAAATCCCTCGATGAGGCGGCGCTCCAAGAGATGAAGGGTGACCCCCGTCTTGCCCCGCTGATGGGAACCCCGTGCGAGAGGCCCTTCAAGAACGGTTTCAGGACGGAGCTCGGCAAAAAGCTCCTGGACCCGGGCAGCGTGAAGGCATCCCTCCCGTCCGTGGAGATCAACCCCCGCTACGGGGCGTGGGACCCGAAGCAGGGTTTCGACCCGATGGGGGGATCCATCTCGGTCGAGGCGGAGAGCTGATGTCCGGGGCCGGCGAGCAGCTGATCCGCCTGAACGAGGTGATGGCGCAGCTGCGTGTCGAATGCCCCTGGGACCGAGAACAGACCCATGTGTCGCTGCTGACTCACCTCATCGAGGAGACCTGTGAGGTGGTCGACGCGGTGGAGGAGGGTACCGACGCCGACCTGTGCGAGGAACTGGGCGACCTGCTGCTCCAGGTTTACTTCCACGCCCGGATCGCCCAGGACGAGGGGCGGTTCACCATCGACGATGTCGCCCGGGGGATCGCGGACAAACTGATCCGTCGCCACCCCCACGTCTTCGGTGATGGTGAGGTGCCCGAGGATCTGCGCGGGGTCTGGGAGCGCCGCAAACGTCAGGAGAAGGGACGCACGTCGTCGTTGGAGGGCATCGCCCAGTCGCTCAGCGCGCTGGCCCGTACCCAGAAGGTGATCTCTCGGGCCCGGGCCCACGCCGTCGCGGTGGACCTCGCCGACGAGCCGATCACGGCCGAGGAGGTCGGCAGCCGGATCCAGGCCCTGGTCGCTCGCGCCCAGGCCAGTGGTGTCGACGCCGACGCGGCGGTTCGCGCCGCCCTGCGCACCCTGGAGTCGCACATCACCCGCACCGAACAGACCGGACCCCGACGCGGTGGTCAGGGAGGTCGCTGATCGACGGTTCACCGACCTCGCGCGCCCCTCACGTCGGAGTCGGTTCCTCACCCAAAGGTGTAGTTGACATGCCTCTGACAGGTGTGTACTGTTCTACACAGCAACGGCCCGAGCGGGCCGAAGAAGATCGGTTACCACTGTTAATGGACAGGTCGCGGGTTCGAGTCCCGCCCCCTTCGGGGGTAGCTCAGGTGGTAGAGCAGTCGGCGAAAGCCAGCCGGTCCTCACCCCAAGTCCGCTCGGCCCTCACAACTTCATTCCGCTGGGTGGGCCGAGGAGGATCGGTTATCTCAGGGACAGGGAGGATGCGGGTTCGAGTCCCGCCGCCCGAGGCGTAGCTCAACTGGTCGAGCACCCTGCTCCGGTTCCCATCGCCACGCCCACCCGGCTTCTCAAAGACACGCTGCCCGGGCCGAAGGTGTTCGGTTATCGGTAAATCCTCTGGAGATGGGGTTCAAATCCCCAACAGATCGCCGCCAGGTGATCTGGCAGGGCGTCCTCAGGGCGCTCTGAGGCCGGATACCACCCCACGCCCGGGCAGCCCTTGATCTCGGCCCGGGCGGGCCGAAGAGCATCGGTTATCACTATTAATGAGGAGTCGCGGGTTCGAATCCCGCCCCCTTCGGGGGTAGCTCAGCGGCCCAGAGCGCCGGGCGCAAGCCCAGCCGGTGGTCACCCCACGCCCGCCCGGTCCCAGGAATCCATGGTCACCACGACAACCAGAAAGGAGGCGAGGTCATGGACCCCCTTCGCACCATCAGCACCCGAGTCACCCCGCAGAGTGAACCGGCCGACGCACGTCAGGTCCCAAACTCGGCGGGCGGGTACACCTTCCAGGTCGACGATCGGGCGCGCCTGCGTCGCTTCCTGACCCTGGGGGTCGACGGTGGCACCTACTACGCCGCTCCGCGTGAGCTCGCGCTCGACAACGCGAAGATCCTCACCCGGATGGCCTCCAGCGACCCGGCGGGCCTCGTCGGGGCCATCGTCGAGGTCTCCGAGGGAGGCATCGCGCCCAAGCAGGGACCGGCCCTGTTCGCCCTGGCCTACGCGGCCTCCGTGGCGGAGTCGGCGCCCCTGGCCCTGGCGGCCCTGCCGCGCGTCGCCCGCACGGGAACGCACCTGTTCACCTTCGCGAGGTACGTCGGGCAGTTCCGTGGCTGGGGTCGCGGGCTCCGGCGCGCCGTCGGGTCCTGGTACCTCGACAGAGGGGCCGACGCCTTGGCCCACCAGGCGGTCAAGTACCGTCAACGCGAGGGCTGGAGCCACCGCGACCTGCTGCGGCTGTCCCACCCCGCCACGGTGGTGCCGGAGCTGCGTTCCACCTTCGAGTGGATCGTGCGCTCCAGCGTCGACGAGTACACCCCGCAGCTCATCCACGGTTTCACGGCCGCCCAGGCGACCCATGACGTCGCGAGGTGGGTGGAGCTGATCCGTCAGCACCGCCTCACCTGGGAGATGCTTCCCGACGAGGCCGTGACCAGGGCTGAGGTCTGGGAGGCGCTCCTGGATGTCGGCATCCCGCAGACCGCGTTGCTGAGGCAGCTGCCGCGGCTCACCCGCCTCGGTCTGCTGCCGGGGCTCGGGGGTCGCACCGACGAGGTGTGCGCGCAGCTCACCGACCCGGAGCGGCTTCGTCGGGCACGGGTGCACCCCGTCGCCGTGCTGGCGGCGGCCCGCACCTACGCGGCTGGTCGTTCCTTCCGGGGCGGCTCGAGGTGGGAGCCCACCAGCAAGGTGACCGACGCCCTCGATGCGGCCTTCCACGCAGCCTTCGGGGCGGTCGCGCCGGCCGGGAAGCGGACCCTCGTGGGGCTCGACGTCTCCGGGTCGATGGCCTGGGGAGGTCTCGCGGGCACCCCGCTCACCCCGCGGGAGGCCTCGGCGGCGCTCTGCCTCGTGCAGCTGGCCACCGAACCGCAGACCTCGGTGATGGCCTTCCAGGACCGTTTCGTGCCGCTGGACATTTCCGCCCAGGCAGCGTCTCGACGACGTGCTGCGGCGCATCGACGGCCTGCCCTTCGGGGCCACGGACTGTGCGCAACCGATGCTCCACGCGCTCAAGCGGAAGCTGGAGGTGGACACCTTCATCATCTACACCGACAACGAGACCTGGCACGGGAAGATCCACCCGCACCAGGCCCTGGCCCGGTACCGGGACAAGATGGGTATCGATGCGAAGCTCATCGTGGTGGGCATGGCCGCGGACGAGTTCAGCATCGCCGACCCGGATGACCCCGGCATGTTGGATGTCGCAGGTTTCGACCTGAGCGTCCCGAACCTGATCTCGGAGTTCTCGCGTGGGCTCTGATGATCCCCTCAGTGGCGTCGTCCCGGCACCAACCAGTGCCCGGGCCGGCGCCACGCGGCGTTCGCGGGGGGTGTCCGATCTCACGGCGGCTCGCGCCCGGGAGCTCCACGAGCAGGCGGCTGAGGCGGAACGTCACGCCGCCCGGTTGAGGGCCGAACGGGACCGGCTGATCCGGCAGCTGCGCGACGAGGACGCCGAACGATGGTCCTACGGTGCCCTTGCCAAGGCCATCGGGTGCAGTCGCGAACTCGTGGCCCAGGTGTCCAAACGTCGCTGACCGGGTTTCCCAACACCCGTGAATGGCGATTTGGGGGGTGACCCCTGTCCGGGCGTTGGATAGGCTGGACGGGGAAGGACACCCTATGGTCTTCATATCAAGGAAGGGCAAGCCCCATGGCAATCATTGAGTTCATCGACGCCCGCGAGGTCCTCGACTCCCGCGGCAATCCCACCGTTGAGGTCGAGGTGGTCCTCGACTCCGGAGCGGCAGGTCGCGCCATCGTCCCCTCCGGTGCCTCCACGGGTGCCTTCGAGGCCGTCGAACTGCGTGACGGCGGCGAACGCTACGGCGGCAAGGGCGTCCTGACCGCCGTCAAGAACGTGCTCGACGTCATCAGCGAGGAGGTCCTCGGCTTCGAGGCCAACGAGCAGCGCGCCGTCGACCTCGCCATGATCGAGCTCGACGGAACCCCGAACAAGGCCAAGCTCGGCGCCAACGCCATCCTCGGTGTCTCCTTGGCCATTGCCCACGCCGCAGCGGAGGAGGCGGAGCTCCCGCTGTACCAGTACGTCGGCGGTCCCAACGCCCACATCCTGCCCGTCCCCATGATGAACATCCTGAACGGCGGTTCGCACGCCGACTCCAACGTGGACATCCAGGAGTTCATGATCGCCCCCATCGGCGCCGAGTCGTTCACCGAGGCCGTCGAGATGGGGGCCGGCGTCTACCACGCCCTCAAGAAGGTGCTGAAGGACCGCGGCCTGTCCACCGGTCTGGGCGACGAGGGCGGTTTCGCGCCGAACCTCGACTCCAACCGCGAGGCCCTCGACCTGATCGTCGAGGCCATCAAGAAGGCCGGCTACGAACCCGGCAAACAGGTCGCGCTGGCCCTCGATGTCGCCGCCTCCGAGTTCTACGAGAACGGGGTCTACAAGTTCGAGGGCGCCAGCAAGACCCCCGAGGAGATGATCAGCTACTACGCCGAACTGGTGGAGGCCTACCCGCTGGTCTCCATCGAGGACCCGCTGAACGAGGAGGACTGGGACGGCTGGAAGACCATGACCGAGCGCCTCGGCGACAAGGTCCAGCTGGTTGGTGACGACCTGTTTGTCACCAACGTCGAAAGGCTCGGCCGCGGCATCGACTCCGGCGTCGCCAACGCCCTGCTGGTCAAGGTCAACCAGATCGGTTCGCTGTCCGAGACCATCGACGCCGTCGAGCTGGCCCACCGCGCCGGCTACCGCACCATGATGTCGCACCGCTCCGGTGAGACAGAGGACGTCACCATCGCCGACCTGGCCGTCGCCCTCGGCTGCGGTCAGATCAAGTCCGGCGCCCCGGCCCGCACCGACCGCGTCGCCAAGTACAACCAGCTGATGCGCATCGAGCAGAACCTGGACGACGCCGCTGTCTACGCCGGACGCTCCGCGTTCCCGCGTTTCAAGGGCTGATGCCTCCCGCCAATCGGTCACACTGGTCGTATGCCCAGTAATCCCAGGAACAAATTCGCACACGGTGGTCCGGGACGTGGTTCGCCACGGTCCCGGACCGCTGCTCGTCCGGGCGAACGGATTTCCAGCGGACGTTCCCGTACCCGTCCCCTGGAAGCGGAGGCCGTGGCCCAGGCCACGGAGGAACGCCCCCGTCCCTCCTCCTCCGAACGCGCGCTCGGGATGACGTGGCGGCTGCTGATCCTGGGTGTGGTGATGGCTGCCCTGGTCGTCACCCTCGCGCAGAGCCTGCGCGTCTACTTCGCCCAAGCGAAGGAAATGGCGACATTGCAGCAGCAGATCGCCCAGAGCAAACAGGAGATCGCGTCCCTGGACGACCAGTTGACGCGCTGGAAGGACCCCGCCTTCGTGAAGGCGGAGGCCAGGACCCGGCTCGGCTGGGTCGTCCCGGGGGAGACCGGGTACCGGGTGATCGGGGCCGATGGCAAACCCATCGGTGGTGACTCCACCGTCCTGGCCCCCACCAAACCCAACACCGGGATGTGGTGGCAGCAGATGTGGGGAACCGTCGGGGTGGCCGATGCGCCCGCAGAGGAGAAGTGAGGATTCTTGAACACCGAGATCGGGCAGGCTCCGAAACTGGCGGAGGACGTCCCCACCGCCGCTGATCTTGAGGTGATAGAGACCCAGCTGGGACGGACCCCGCGGGGTGTGGTCGCGGTGGCGTGGCGCTGTGGCTGCGGGCGGCCCGGGGTGATCAAGACCGCGCCCAGGCTGGACAACGGCACCCCTTTCCCGACCGTCTACTACCTGACCAATCCGCGCTACGTCGCTGCCTGTTCGTCGCTGGAGGCCTCCGGGCTGATGGCGGAGATGACGCGGCGGCTCGGTGAGGACGAGAAACTCGCCGCACGGTACCGGGCGGCCCACGAGGCCTATCTCGCCGACCGTGCTGCCCTCGGTGTCGTGCCGGAGATCGAGGGTATCTCGGCGGGTGGGATGCCGACCCGGGTGAAATGCCTGCACGTGCTCGTGGGGCACGCGCTGGCAGCGGGTCCGGGGGTGAATCCCCTCGGCGACGAGGCCCTGGCCCTGGTCCGTGAACGGGTGGGCGAGAACTGCTGCGAGGAGCCGGCATGAGGGTGGCCGCCATCGACTGCGGAACCAATTCCATTCGCCTGCTCGTGCTGTCGGGCAGCCGTGAGGCCCCCGTCGAGCTGGTGCGTGAGGTGCGGCTGGCGCGGCTCGGGCAGGGGGTCGACGCCACCGGAGAGTTCCATCCCGACGCGCTGGCCCGGACCTTCGCCGTGTGTGAGGAATACGCCCGGATCATCCGTGATCACGGAGCCGAGAAGGTGCGTTTCGTCGCGACCTCCGCGGCCCGCGACGTCTCCAACCGGCGGTTGCTGGTCGACGGGGTGCGTGAACGATTGGGTGTGAGGGTGGACGTGATCCCGGGTCAGGAGGAGGCCCGGCTGTCCAGCGCGGGTGCGCTCTGCGCGCTGGATGTGGCCTCACCGACCCTGGTCGTCGACATCGGCGGCGGATCCACCGAGCTGGTGCTCGTGGACGGGGCCGGGACGATCCTCCAATCGGTCTCCCTGAACGTCGGCGCGGTGCGGCTCCGGGAACGTTTCCTGCACACCGATCCCCCGACCCCGGGGGAGCAGAAAAATGCCAGGGGGTTCGTCGGTGAGCTGCTGGACGGTTCCGGAATCGACTTCGCGGCCGTCGCGGGTGCGGTCGGGGTGGCGGGCACCGTCACCAGCGTCGGTGCCCGGGTGCTCGGCCTGGAGAGCTACTCCCGCGAAGCGATACACGGCCTGGTGCTGGAACGCGGCGATGTCGAGGCGGTGACGAGGCACTGGCTGGCCACCCCGGTGGGTCTCATAGAGCAGGAACCCTGCATGCAACCGCTCCGCGCCGGGGTGATCGGGGCCGGGGCGTTGATCCTCGACGAGACGATTTCCCGGATTCCGGAGGAAATAATTCGTATTAGCGAAACGGACATCCTCGACGCAATAGCCTTGGAGTTGCTGGCCTGATCCGGCCCCCGTAGCCCAATCGGCAGAGGCAAGCGGCTTAAACCCGCTCCAGTACGGGTTCGAGTCCCGTCGGGGGTGCCAGCAGCACCCACGTCACTGTCGTTTGTCGGGCAGGTCCGAGTGACTGGCGAAGGTCGCCTCGGCCCTCCGGACGCTGTGCACCTGGTGGCGGGGGATGAGGTCCTCGAGAAAACCGTAGTCACGGCTGATGTGCGCGGCCTTCAGGTCCCCCGCGGTGGCCCTGCGGCGCAGGCAACGCCACCAGTCCGCGATGTCCCCCCACCCGGGGGCGGCGAGGGAACCGCCGAACTGCTGCACCGCCAAGGAGGCCGTCAGCGAGGCGAACTTCAGGCGCTGCTCCAGCGGCCAGCCCGCCAGGCATCCCAGCACCAGGCCGGAGGCGAACACGTCCCCTGCGCCCGTCGCGTCGGTGACCGTGGTCGTCACCGCGGGACACCACTCCTCCTCGCCCGTGTCCTGGTCGATGGCGTAGGCCCCGCCGACCCCGTCGGTCACCACGGCGAGGGGGACGCGTTCGGCGAGTTTGCGCACCGCCAGGTTGGGGGAGTCCATCCGGGTGTAGGCCATGGCCTCCACCGCGTTCGGGGTGAAGGCCCGGCAGTACCGTAGCGGCCGCAGATCCGCGGGATCCCAGCGACCAGAGGTGTCGAAACCGATGTCGGCGAACAGGACGGTGCCGCGTGACCTCAACTCATCCCACCAGTCGGTCTCGCCGCCGAGATCGACCACCGCGGTGCGCGACGCCGGTGCGGCCAAGATGTGGGAGGACAACGACTCCGGCAGCTCGTGGCCGTGGGTGACCATCGCGCGATCCCCCTCGACGGTGACGGCCACCGTCAAGGAGGTGTGGAAATCGTCATAACGGGGCGATGTGGTCAGGTTGATGTGCTCCTGCTCCAGGAGGGTTTCCCAGATCCAGTCCGCGTAGGCGTCGTCACCGAAACCCGCCACCAGGCCCGTGCGCAATCCCAGCCGGGCCAGCGCCGTCGCCAGGTTCGCGATGCCCCCCGGGCAGGAACCCAGCCCCGTGCTCCACAACTCCTCGCCCGGCTCGGGAATGCGCGGCAGCCCCGCGAAGATGATGTCGAAGAAGATGGTTCCCGAGGTGATGACGTCGAGCGGCGGGTCGTCGTCACCGCGGGTGGCGGCCAGCGGGTCGAAGCTCCAGCAGCGTTTGCAGAACTCCTCGGAATGGGTCGGCTGGGTCATGTCCTGGATGGCTCCTTCCGGCGGCTCGACTTCGAGACGGCGCCCGGGACAACCATAGGGTAGCGGACGGTGGCAGTCGAGCCGCCGGTGAACGCCGATCGACCATCTTGGAGGCCGCGGCTGGGGCATCCCTCGAAATCGAGGTTTCAACCGATAGATTTGATCCCGTGGCAGACACCGTGGCTCATGCATTGGAAACCCCCGACCTGGAGCAGCCGTACGCGGCGCTCGGCGTGAAGGACGACGAGTACGCGCGCATCCGGGAGATCCTCGGTCGTCGCCCCACCGGCGCCGAGCTGGCGATGTACTCGGTGATGTGGTCGGAACACTGCTCCTACAAATCCTCCAAGATGCACCTGAAGAAATTCGGTGAGCTCAGCCAGGACACCCCGCGCGGCCCGCTCCTGGCGGGCATCGGCGAGAACGCCGGTGTCGTCGACATCGGACAGGGGTACGCCGTCACTTTCAAGGCGGAGTCCCACAACCATCCGAGTTTCGTCGAGCCCTATCAGGGGGCGGCAACCGGGGTCGGTGGCATCGTCCGCGACATCCTCGCGATGGGGGCCCGGCCCATCGGTGTGATGGATTCGCTGCGTTTCGGGCCGCTCGACGAGGCCGACACCCGCCGTGTCCTGCCCGGCGTCGTCGCGGGGGTCGGTGGCTACGGCAACTGCCTGGGGTTGCCGAACATCGGTGGCGAGGTGCAGTTCCACAGGACCTACCTCGGCAATCCCCTCGTCAACGCGCTGTGCGTCGGGGTGCTGCGGCACGAGGACCTGCACCGCGCCCACGCCTCCGGGGTGGGCAACAAGGTGATCCTCTTCGGCGCCGCCACCGGCGGGGACGGCATCGGCGGGGCCTCCATCCTGGCCTCCGAGACCTTTGAGGAGACCGGGCCCGCGAAACGCCCCAGCGTGCAGGTCGGCGACCCGTTCATGGAGAAGCTGCTCATCGAATGCACCCTCGAACTGTTCAAGGCCGGTGTCATCGTCGGCATCCAGGACTTCGGGGCCGCGGGAATCTCCTGCGCTACATCGGAGCTGGCCTCCGCAGGCAACAGCGGCATGTCCATCAACCTCGATCTCGTGCCGCTGCGTGACCCGAACCTCGCTCCCGAGGAGATCCTGATGAGCGAGTCGCAGGAACGCATGATGGCGGTGGTGGAACCCAGGAACGTGGAACGTTTCATGGAGATCTGCCGCAAATGGGACGTGGCGGCCACCGTTATCGGCGAGGTCACCGACGGCGAACGGCTCATCATCCACTGGCACGGCCACTGCATCGTCGACGTGGATCCCGGCACCGTCGCCCACGAGGGCCCCACCTACCACCGCTCCTATCGTCGCCCGGAGTGGCTGGACCAGGTCAACGCCGACGTCGCGGAGAACCTGCCGCGCGACAACTCCCCCGAAGGGGTGCGAGCCGCCTGGTTGAAGGTGATGGCGCACGGCAACATCGCCGACAAGTCGTGGATCACCAACCAGTACGACCGCTACGTGCGCGGGAACTCCGTCCTGGCGCAGCCCGAGGACGCCGGGATGCTGCGGATCGACGAGGAAACGGGGCTGGGCATCGCGCTCGCGCTCGACGCGAACTCGCGTTTCACCTACCTCAACCCGTACGTCGGGGCGCAGCAGTCGCTGGCCGAGGCGTACCGGAATGTCGCGGTGACGGGGGCGGAGCCGGTGGCGGTCACCGACTGCCTGAACTTCGGTTCCCCCGAGGACCCGGAGGTGATGTGGAGTTTCGTCGAGGCCATTCTCGGCCTGGTGGATGCCTGCAAGGAACTGGGCATCCCGGTCACGGGCGGCAACGTCTCCCTGTACAACCAGACCGGAGGAACCCCGATCCTGCCCACCCCGACCGTCGGTGTGTTGGGCGTGATCGATGACGTCACGAAGCGCCTGCGCTCGGGTTTCGCGAAGGCCGGCGACGGGATCTGGCTGCTGGGTTCGGCCCGGGAGGAGCTGTCGGGTTCGATCTGGGCCGACGCCGTCCACAACGGGCACCTGGGTGGCGTGCCGCCGCGCGTGGACCTGCGGGCGGAGGCCGGGCTGGCCAGGGTGATCCGCGACGCGGCCGTGGAACGTCTGATGCGTTCCGCCCACGACGTCAGCGAGGGCGGCCTCGCGGTGAGTCTGGTGGAGTCGGCGCTGCAGGGTGGTTTCGGGTTCACCATCACCCTGCCGGGCGAGGAGCCGACGGTGCAGCTGTTCAGCGAGTCGGCTGCCCGGGCCCTGGTGACCATGCCCGAGTCGTCTGTGGAGCGGGTGGAATCGCTGTGCCGTGAGAACCGTGTCCCGTTGACGCGGCTCGGTGAGGTCATCGAACCTCTGGAAGCGAACGTCATCGGTCTGTTGAACGTCCCGCTGGCGGAGTTCCACAGGGTTTGGTCGCGGCCCGTACCGGAGGCCATGCGGAACTGAAACCGCCCCGTCACCGATGACGGCCCATTGGCGTCTCCAGGATGTCCAGGACGCGATGAGCCACCCAGTGTTCAGCTCCGTTTCTGCCCGTTCCCCGGTGCGTCAGCCATCTCATCCTCAACGCGTTCCGGATCAGATCGCGGGCCCCTTGGTTCGTGATGCCGGGCCCGCGCTCCACCGAACGGGCCGTCACGAGAGGGTTCTTCATGATCTGCTCCACCAGGAGCGGGAGGCGGGAGCGAGTGGTGAAGGCAGCCTGCAGGAATTCCTCGCGAACCGCTATCAGGTGTTGGGCTCGACGTGATGCGTCCGTGGCCTGGGACTCGACGGCGCCGAAGAAGAATGAGAGCCAGGGTTCCAGGTCCCCGCTTTCACGGACTCCCTGCAAGGTTGCGTAGTACTCGCTTCGGTGTGGATCAAGAAAACTCGACAGGTACGGCAACGGCATGTCGAGGCGCCCACGGGATTTCAACAGGAGATTGATCAGCAGACGTCCAATGAGGCTTATTCACAGCCATCTTAGCCGCGCTCTGACTAGGGATTTTGCTGGCCGACGCGCCGCCCGTGAATGAGCCTCAATGCGTCCATTGCCGTCCAGGAAAGGATGGACGGTTTCGAACTGATAGCGCATCAACGCGGCCTGGACCAAGGCGGGCAGCTGCCTGCCATCGTCATTGACGAAACGCTCCCAGTCGGCGAACAGCTCGGGGAGATGACCCCGGCGGTGTCGGCGTTGTGGAAGGTGACCGCGCGTCGTAGCGTGGTTTCTACGATGTCGGTGTGGAGGGAGTCGGAGAAGGCATGGCCGATGACGCGGTGCGAGCAGCCGTCCCGGACAGCACGCAGGTAGAGCCGGCCTTCTCCGGTGGCCCTGGTAGGGGATGTCAGAGGTCCACCTTCGACGCAGACGCGTAAGCCTCGGCGTACCTCTTGGTGACCTCGAACCTTGCTGCCATCGACAGCTTCCCTTCAACCTCCACACCCCATCGTTACCATGACCTCAGTTCCCGGGGAAAAATGCGTGAGGCACGGACCCTACCCGCTCGGGGGCCATGTATGAGTCTCGTCGAAATCTTGTGCCATTCCTCAAGGGCTGGTAGCGTGCAGTCAATTAGCCCAACGACGGGAAAGAGAACCATTATGAGCCAGCGATCAGTTTACCTCTCGATCATGAAGGCGGATCAAGAAGATTTCGTTGTCGACAACCCAGCACTCAAGCTCAGCGATGAAGAGCTGAAAGAACCTGAAGCCTGGGATGCTTCCGCATCCGAATTGGTCTCCGAAGTTAACTAGTTGAATATTGTGGGATGTGTCCCGCTGTCCGGGGTGCAACCCGCTTCCACCGACGACGAAGAGACTGACCCCTGAATCCTTGCTCAAAGCCCTGTCGAGCAGAGAATTACTTGAAGTGCTCACCCAAGCCTCATGCGTGATCTCGGACCGCGACACCTGCGAATCTGCTGGGCTTCGCGAAAACTCGTCAAGGGGACTGAAGAGCAGGGCGCAACTCTTGGCCATGGGGCTCATAGTTGAACGCCACGAGAGCACGTGTATCTGTCACGACACCTTCGCGAGTGCTTACGAAATGTTCGAGCAGAATTCGCCAGTTCTTTCCGCCCTAAAGCACCACCCAGCTTGCAAAGCGTTTGTTTCGGGTAGTCTCATTTCTGGCTTGCCGACCTCTCCGCGCCGATTCAAAGAGTTCTGCCAATTCGTCTTGAAAGTCCTGCCTGGCAGGCCGACGTTTCATGAGGAAGCGCTGAACGCATATCTCGATAGAGCCACAACGTCAAGGGTTGACACTGTGGAGATTAGGAGAATGATGGTGGATGAAGGCGTCCTTCAAGGGGGTGCCGGTTCTAGAATATACAGAAGGGTTGATCAGTTATGATTGGGATTGGCGTCCTACGGGCAAACGTGTTTCTTGCGCGAAATGACGGAGATCATGAAACTGGGCGGTGGCGGCAGATTTACTCTAAACCCGGCCTATGTTAACTGGGATGGTGCGGATAGAACATGTCGCCCCACCGCAATGCAGGCTCTCTTTGGTGTTGCTGGACGTTGCGCTGAACTGCGTGCTGATTCACGCTATCCGCAGCCTTCCATCCGTGGAGAATATCTACGTGCTCCCGGGATGCGGGGATGCGGGTTCCGCCATGGGATGCGTCATCTTGACAAGGCAAGCCATGGGTGCTTCGGTTCGCAGCGAACGATTGAAGTCTCCCTGGTTGGGGATCGATGCAGATCCGGAGTTCATTCACGAGTTGCTGCGGAGACATGGCATTGATCGTGAGTGTTTCTTGGAACGCGACGACCCAGGTCTTGACCCCTGTAACCAAAGTTTTAGTTTGGTTGTAGATTGACGGTGTGGATGCAAGCGACGCCTAGGTTTGGTTGGAGCATTGATTCGCAGATCCAAATTCAGTTGGATTCGCGAAACGCGGGTCAAAGCAACGGGGGCAGTTGCTTGGATGCTCTGATCCCGTCGGGGTCCTCAGAAGGTCCAGGACGTGATGGGTATTCCGATGCTCCGTGTCCGCTCCTCGGTGCCCCAGGCATCCCGTCTCCGGGTATTGCGGCCAAACCGGTTCTTGGCTCTGAAGGGTGTGGATCCGGGCAATGGGCTGGTCGTTTCGAGCTCGTGAGCTCGTGGACGGGTGTCTTTCGAGGCCAGCTGAGCAGGATCGCGGTGAAGGCGTCGGAAATCTCTCGAACCGGGTCTGTCGGTGGGCACTCCTACTCTTTCTGACATGACCAGGCTCGATACCCGACCCGACGGCACCCCGATCCCCGTGCCCGGGGTGACCCGGATGCTCTCCGGGGTTCCGAAGGTGGAGAAACGGTTCGGGGCCTCGTTCCGCCCCGCCAATGCACCCCGAGAACTCGACCAGTCGCTGCTGGAAGCGGCTCCAAGCCGTGGCGCCGCCCTGGCGTGTCTCGTGGCCTGGCACGGCGACGGAGCACTGCCCCAGCTTGAATCGGAGTTCACCCATCGAACGAGGTCGTCGGCGGCTGCCCGGCTGATCACGAGCCTCGGCAGCCGCGCATCCCGGGACGCACTGTTGAGGCATCTCGACAACTCTCAGGCGTACATGATGTTCCTCACCAGCGCTCGGCGCTGGCCTTTGGACTCCCTCGAATCCCTCCTGAGGTTGAACCCCAGACGTGGGCAGCGCGCCGCGGACCTGTTCCAGATCCTCGCCTGGCGCCACCCCGACTGGGTGGAGGCGCTCCGCGACGCCGGCGCCGACTCCCATCTCATCGATTGGCTGCTGGCCCCGGAACCGGGCGTTGACGAGGCCGGAACCGAACTGCCCTTCCGCGCGCATGGCGATCTGCCGGACGTTCCGAAGTGGTTCAACCCGATCCGGGCGCCACGCCTGGTGCTGGCAGGCACCGGACGGGCCGTCCCCGTCCACCAGGTCGGGGACGTGGTGAGAAACCTGATGGTTGACGAGCACGAGAACACGGCCAGGTGTTTCACCCGGGCCAGTCTCGCCGCTTTTCTGGCGGATCTGCTGCAGCAGTGGCGGTCCTGCGAGGTCAAGGGAGACGAGTGGGTCCTGGCCCGGCAGAGCATGGGCGGAGAGGTTAACGCTCGCCTGGTGACCGTCCTGATCAAGAAATTCTGGCAACGTTCCCGTTGGGATCGTGTACTCGCGGGAATGGAGGTCTTGGCCCGGATACGCAGCAAGGTTGCGCTCCTGGAACTGATGGAAATCGCCGGGAATCTCCGGAACCGTGGGCTTGGGGAGCAGGCACGGATCGTTCTGGAGCGGCTGGCCGAGGAACGGGGAATCAGCATGGAGCAGCTGGCCGAACAGGCCATACCGGACTTGGGCCTCGACGAAAACGGCCGTCTGAGGCTCGACTTCGGTCCGCGTCAGTTCGAGGTGAGGCTGAACCTCGAACTGACGCCACTGGTGTCGACGGCAGACGGGAAAACCATGAGGACCCTGCCCAGACCGGGCAGGAAGGACGACCCCGTGGCGGCCGGGGAGGCCGTTGCGGAATTCCGGGAGTTCAAGAAACAACTCGCCGCCGTGATCCGCTCCCAGACGGACAGATTGGAAATCGCGATGAGCACCTGCCGGCGTTGGACCCAGGACGAGTTCCGTACCGTCTTCCTGGAACACCCCGTGATGCGGCTGGCGGCGCAGAACCTGATCTGGGCCGCCCACGATGCCGACGAACGAACGGTGTTGTTCCGCGTCGGCGATGATCTGGGTCTGCTCGACGTCCATGAGGAACCGGTTGCCCTACCGGTGGGGGCCGTCATCGGGCTGGCGCATCCCTTGGAGATGTCGAACGAGTGGACTTCCCATTGCATCGATTACCACATGACGCCGCTGGTGGAGCAGGTTGGCCGGAGCAGTTACGCGGAGGTTCCGGAGTTCCCCGGCAACCAGGTCTGGGGCGAGGCCCTGCTCGGGCTCGGGGCACGCGGCTGGAAACTCCACGGCGACGACAGGGCAGGTGTGGATGGGCTCCGCCGGGGTCTGAAGGGAGGCCACCTGGATCTACGGATCAGCACGGCCTTCTGGTCCCCTGGAGGCAGCCCACCCGCCGATCCGGTACGTCTGCTGAAGGTCGAGATCGTCGGTGAACGTTCCAAGATGGATCCGGTTGAACTCAGCGAAGCCATCCGGGACCTGGTCAGGCTTCCCTGGTGTTCCAAGAGATAAACCCCGTCCTGGGGAGATCGAAGAAGACACATCGCTGCCTCCGAGACGCTTGGGAAGCGACGGGGCACGCGATACTGCGTGCCGCCCCGGCGTCTTCGCCCGGGCCCGACGGAACGGGATCCAGGCAACACCTCGGTTTGGTTGGAGCGTTGGTCCGCAGGTCCAAGTTCAGTTGGAGCCACGGAGCGCAGCTCCAAGCAACGGGAGCGGCTGCTTGGATGTCTCGATCCCGTTGAGCTTTCGAAACAGAGCGAGCCGGGGCGCAACAACTGGAGTAGCTCGAGGCGAAAATCAGGGTGTGGGTTTTCGGAGACTTGCGGTCAAGTCGGCTTTTCTGCTGCCGGGTGGTTTCGACTCAGCCGTTCGCTGCGCTCACGTGCTGGCTCAACCAGCTTTGCCTTGCCTGAAGTTGGTTGAGCCGGGCTGCGACGAAGGAGCGGCCCGTGTCGAAACCTCTTGCGTGTGGTTGGGGACCGGGGTCGGGTTCTGGG